>JAHEAO010000075.1 GCA_024642725.1 Paracoccaceae bacterium
CTGCCGTCCGCCCCGAACCCATTGAGCCCGATCGATAAGCCTACGCTGGTTGTTGGCACGACATTAGAGGATGATGTAAACCGACGCGAGAGGGAAAGATCCACATTTACACACTCATTCCGATAGACGACGCCCAAAGCGGCGCGGGTTGCTTCCTGAGCAGTGACGTCGTAGCGCAAGTCGAAATCCGCGACCCAGTTGCGGCTGATGTCATAGGAACCATTGAACTGGATCTGGGAATTGATGTCGGGGCGGTTTTCTTCGGGGTCGGCGATGATCCTGCTGTAGCTGGAAAACAGGTCCAGCCGAGCGGTATTCCAGGCGATGCGGGCTTCGGATTTGGCGAAGTCAAATCCCTCGTCAAGCAGCATTCGGGCATCGACGCTCAGGCGGTCATCGAGTTTGACCTGCGTGCCAAGCAGCCAGTCTGATGATTGCCCGGCAAGGCCGCTGGCATTGCTGAACTGGTCGGGATCGGTGGCGCGGTAGACGTGGCCGGCGGTGACTGCCCAGGACCATCCCGAAGGTGCATAATGGGTCCATGTCAGTCCAGTGGTGGCGCGAAGGCCGGTTTCGTAGCGGTCGCGGCCCGGGAACCGGGACATCGCGTAAAGATTGCCTTCGTCGAACTCGACAAGCGTTGAATCTTCGTTGGGCACAGCGTCGCCGTACAGATCGCTCCAGACCAGATAGACCACGGGCTCAAGGACTTGGCTTCCGCCATCCGGACCGGTCCGCAAGAAAGGCCATCGCAGTTCCGCCTCGATCGCCGGAGCAACGTGGGACAGGTATGGGTCGTAACTGCTGTCCTGTTTGACGTGATAGAAGTCCCCGGAAATCCGGCCCCCGATCTTTCCCAGCATGCCATTTGCGAAAACAGCGCTGCGCGACCAGTCTGCCTGGGCGCCAAGACGCCCCAGATCCAAACCGATGACATCGATATCGGATTGTCGTTTGTGAGTGTCGAGACTGAGTTGCCAATTGCCTTGTCCGCCAATGCTGGCGGGTTGGAAGCGACGAATATAAAGAATGTTTCCTTGAATGTTCGGCAGTTGGTCCTCGACCAGAAGCTCCGAGCCACGCAAGGTTTCGAAAGTGGTGATTCCGGCCTCGGAGTAGGTCTCCCGACGCGCGCGGGAAAGCTCTATCCGGTTTTCAAGCCTGTCTTTGCCTGAGTAGTCGTAATCCAATAGATAGGACGAGTCCGATGTCTGCTGGATGTTGAAACGGAGCACGTAGTCCAGTGGCAACTGAAAGCGGCCGTCGCCGAAAATGTAGCCACGCAGACCGTCTTCCAAGTTGTCGTTGCTGATTGCCGAATTGAATTCAACCGAGCCGAAACTGAATGCCTGACGATACCGGGCTTCCATCGTGCGGGCATCGGTCGTCACGAAAGGCGTCAACGTAATGTCCGCATGATCGCCCAAGGCAATGAAATACGGTATTTTCATTCCGGTCCCAATTCGCCCGGAATCAACGATTTCGGGGACAAGAAAACCAGTGTAGCGGTCAACCGACGGGTCAGGCATTCTGAGGCGCGGCAAATACATAATGGGCACGTCGAGAACGCGAAACTGCGCATTGTGGAAATACAATTGCCGGGTCTCTTGATCATGAATGACCCTCTGCGCGCGTATCTGCCAAAGCGGAACAGGGTTGTCGGCGCAGACCTGACAACTTGATGCAACCGCCTGATACAGTTGGGAATAGCGCCCATCGACCCGGTGAATTTCGGTCGCTGCGATCTGCAGTTGCTGATCCAGAACAAGTCTTGCGCTCCGCATGATTCCGTTTGCCATCGCCCGGTCGAGTTCCGCACTATCGGCAAGGACCGTGATGCGATCACCCTGCTGAAGTGTGATTGGTCCTTCGATCGTGAGGGTCTCGGCCTCCGAATCGTAGATTAGGAGCGGAGCGCGCAGCCGGTAGTCCTGGTAGAGAATCTCGACATTGCCGCTGGCGACGATCGTCTTGTCGGCGACAATCTCGACCCGGTCGGCAAGCAGGGAGGTATTGTCGGAAGCGGCAGATGCCGCCAGTCCGAAGAAGGACAGTACCAAAGCCAAGAGCAAGCGGGCCGTCATCCATCCTCCAGATGTAACAAGAGTCCCAGCGTCATGAGAACCGCGGCTATAGGGGTGGCCCAAGCGGCTAGCATGATTGGTATTTGACCATTTTCGCCAAGAATCTGAGAGAAATTTCGGATGAAGAAGACCGTGAATCCGGTAAGGATCGCCAGGAGCACCATCATGCCGGTCTTGCCAAAGCGTGTGTGGCGCATGGTAAAACCGGCCCCAATCATCACCATCGCAGAGAGCATCAGCGGCAAAGCCAATTCCATTTGCAGCCAGACTCTGTGCTGTCGCGCCGAGAAACCCGCCCTTTCAAGCCGATTGATAAACGACGGCAATTCCCAAACTGGTATTGCCGATGGCGTGCCGAAGCTGTCTCGGATCTGATCTGGGGTCAGGTCGGATGTGATCTTCATCTTCGGACTCTTGGTGGCCGTTTGCTCGGGAATGCCGGTCCCGACGAAATCCCACTTCTTGGTGTTCTCAAGAACCCAGGCGCCTTCGGTCAACATGGCGCTTTCCGCCTCGACGCGGTAGGTCGGCGCGCCTTCGTTTGAAAATGCGACGAAGCTGACAGCAAAAAGATGAGTTCCGTCAAGATTGGAACGCTCCGCCCGGATGACGATCTGTCCGTCTTCGTTGCCCTGTCGCAACCACAAGCCTTCCTTGCTGATCGACAGAACCGACGTCTTTCTTTCGGAATACCGGCTGGCGACGGTTTCGTATTGTTTTGTCGTCGCGGCGACGATCGGGTTGAACATCGCGACGGCAAGACATCCAAGGAGGAACGCGACAAGGACCGGAGCGACCAGACTGCGCAGGGCGGAACGCCCGGCGGCCCGCGTTACGACGAGTTCGCTCTTTCGTGCCAGATTCAGAAACATCGTTATGGTGGCAAGAATTACGATCAGCGGCAGGATCCGGTAAAGTCCCGCCGGGACATTGAGGGCCGTCAGGTGGAGTATGCTCAGGAACCCTATCTTGTTAACATCGAACTGGCGCAGTTCCTCGACCATGTCGAGCAGGACGTAGAACGCGAAGAACAAAAGGAAAAGCCCGAGAAGAGTGGACATAAAGCGTTTGGCGAAATAAAAATCGAGCTTCATGATGGCGTCGGCCTTTTCCATCGCCGAAAGATGGCCGGGCGACTCGATAGTAGAAACAACACCCAAAGCAACGCAATTCCCGCTACGGTGGGGACATAGACCAGAGGCCAGAGCTTTTCATCTCCCAGCGCAAAATCGGCCATCAGGTTGTCAAATGATTTGAGCAAAATCAGGATCACGACGGCAACCAATATCTGGCGCCACAATCCAAATCTGCTGAAACTGCCAATCATCAGGGTCACGAAACCGATTAGCGCGGCCACAAAGGAAAGAGTTGCCTGCGAAAACCTGTTGTGCCCTTCCTGAAGAAGCTCTGCCTTCGACCCGGATGTACTCTTGACGAGATCTCGCGTTGGAAACAGCAGATCCATTGTTGCGAGTTCAGAAGCTTTGGGGCGCCCGCTTGGCGTCGTTCCCATCATCGAGGTGATATCGAAAGACAGGTCGTCAAAAACGGTGACCGACAGTCGCTGATCGATGTGGCGCAAGGTCTGTGCCGTGCCTTCGAACATTATCAGCTTGGGGCCTGAGTCATCCGCGATCAACAGCCCGCGGCGGGCAGAATAGGTTGTGGACTGGCTGGGTTCGCGCGAGTCGGACAGAAATACGTCAAGCATCACACCTTCCGGCGTGATCTCCCGGATGTAGAAGGTCAGCCCGGCCGAGGGATGAAGAAATGCTCCTTCGCGAAAGAGACGGTTCGTCATGTCATTTGCAATTTCCACTTGGCGTTCGCGCAGGACCGCAATACTGGCCGGCACGAGAAAATGCGTCATGACCGAAACAAGCAAGGTGACAAGCAGCGAGAAAATCAAAACCGGACGAGCGAGTCGCCAAGGTGAAAACCCGGTCGCCTGCACTACGACCAATTCACTTTCCGACGCCATGCGATTCACGACATAGACCGAGGCTGCGAAAGCTGAAATGGGCATGACCAGGCGGATCACGTTGGGCAAAGTCAACGCTGTGAATTCCAGAAAAACAATTGCAGACTGTCCGTTCGCAATCAGTTGATCGAAAAGCACCACGGCGCGGTTTACCCAGTAGACCAGCACCAGTACGAGCGAGAAGAAGCCGAACAGCACGAGCAACTGCGACAAGAGATATCTGTCGAACTTGCCCACCCCGTGTCCTCTTGTGACTGCTACATTTCTTTTTTTGACACACTAGCCGATTGCGGGGGCAGGGAAAACTCATATCTGGTCAAACGGGAAGGCCAGGATTAGGAAGGGCGAAAGCCCGCCAAGGAGAGCGCCATGACAACCCCCATCAAGCCCAAATTCACGACGACCGATCTTGATGCGATTGGCGAATTTACAGGCCGGGTCGTTGTCCTTGTTGGTGAAGATGGCAAACTTGACCAGGCCGCACGCCGTGTGAACCGACTGACGCGCGGTGCTTTACTGCGTCTGACGGAAGCCGAGGATTTTGCAAAGATGACCGACGGCGATGTTCAGGATATGGCTTTTCCATCGGGACTTGCGGCTTGCGCTGTGCAAGTGGTGCGGTTGTCTCGAAACGCCAGCGTTTCCGCAGCGCGCAAGGCGGGTGCGGCCATTGGCAAGGCCGCGAGGGACAAGGACATCCTGGTTCTCGCGGGCAATCTCAAGCATGTCGCGGATTTGACGTTGGGGCTGGTTCTGCGTGCATATGCTTTCAACGACCACAAGACTGGCGAGGTCAAGACGCCCGGTGCGCTCAACGTGATGTGCAAGGATGCAGAGGCTGCACAAGCGGCCTATGCCGATGCCGGTGCGCTTGCTGAGGGCGTGTTTTTCACGCGTGATCTGGTCAGCGAACCCGCGAACGTCCTGACGACGGTGGAATTTGCCCGGCGGCTGGAAGAGTTGAAGGGACTTGGCCTGAAAGTGCAGGTTCTGGACGAGCCAGAGCTGGAAAAACTAGGCATGCGAACGCTCTTGGCCGTGGGGCAGGGATCCTCTAGCCCGTCCAAGGTTGTTGTCATGGAATGGCAGGGCGGCGGTAAGGAATCTCCCTTTGCTCTGGTTGGCAAGGGCGTTGTCTTCGACACCGGCGGCATTAGCATAAAGCCGGCCCTGGGCATGGAAGACATGACCATGGACATGGGCGGCGCCGGCGTCGTGGCGGGGGTGATGAAGGCGCTAGCCCTGCGCAAGGCCAAGGCCAATGTCGTTGGGCTGGTCGGTTTGGTTGAAAACATGCCGGACGGCAAGGCGCAGCGGCCCGGCGATGTCGTGCGGTCGATGAAGGGCGACACCGTTGAGGTGATCAATACCGATGCCGAGGGTCGTTTGGTCCTGAGCGACGTTCTGTGGTACGCGCAGGAACGTTTTAAGCCAGTTGGTATGGTTGATCTGGCGACACTGACGGGCGCGATCATCATAGGTCTTGGGCATGAGAATGCCGGGGCGTTCTCGAATGACGATGCGCTTTGCAATGCTTTCCTGAAGGCGGCCGGGTCCGAAGGCGAGGGTGCGTGGCGGATGCCGCTTGGCGCAGGCTATGACGAACTGATCAAATCAAATATCGCTGATATCAAGAATAGCTGTGGCCGGCCGGCCGGTTCGATCACAGCTGCGCAGTTCCTCAAACGGTTCGTCAAGGACGAGACGCCTTGGATTCATCTCGACATCGCCGGAGTGGCGAGCGTTCCCAAGGAAACATCTTTCGCGCCGAAGGGCGCCACCGGCTGGGGTGTTCTGGCGCTGAACAGACTGATCGCGGACAAGTTCGAAGGCTGATGGGCGCGGCGTATTTCTATCACCTGACCGAAGCCCCGCTGGAGACGACGCTGCCGACGTTGCTGACCAAGGCACGGGCAGCGGGCTGGCGGATCGTGGTGCGGGGCACCGATCCGGGCCGGCTCGGCTGGCTGGACGAAAAGCTGTGGCTGCAGTCGGACGAAAGCTTCCTGCCGCATGGGATTGCTGGTGGAGAGTATGACGCGGATCAGCCGATCCTGCTGACCCTTGGCGCGGAACGGCCGAATGCGGCGGCCTGCATTATGGTGATTGACGGGGCCGAAGTGTCTCCCGAAGAAGTGCAGGAGATGGAGCGTGTCTGCGTGCTTTTCGATGGCAATGACGTGCAGGCGCTCGAAAGGGCCCGTCAACAGTGGAAAACCCTAACCGGAAGCGGATGTTCCGCCCAATACTGGTCCCAGTCCGGGGGTGGGTGGTCCAAGAAGGCCGAATCCGGCAGTGGGTCCTGAACGGCCCGTCTTTCATCGGTTTGCAAATATCCAGGCCCAAGTTCACTGCAGCGGCGCATGATGGCATTGCGGTCGGTTCTCATCCGGATCAGCGGCTCAGGATGAGCTTTCCGTTGGCGATCTCGATCCGGCTGAAGCGCTGCAAATAGTCCATGCCCAGAAGTGATCCATCCATCTGCCCCTCATTCACATAAACCGTGACATCGCGGTCAATGATCTCGCCCAGTTGCATCTGGTTGACGCGGGATCGGGCGGTGCGCACGACGCCGTTGGCGGTGTTTGCAGATCCGGCATAGGCGAGCGCGCCGGGATCGATGCCGACCCTTCGGGCATCTTCTTGCGAGAGCACGATTCCCGACGCCCCCGTGTCGACGACAAATGGAATTGTTGTCCCGTTGACCATGAGCACAAGGTGGTAGTGACCATCCGTTCCGCGTGGCACCTCGATTGTGCCTGAATTCACGACGGACTGGCGCGGCATCACATCATCCCGGATGTCGGACCAAAGGCCGACACCAGCGATGACACCGACAAAGATCACGCCCCAGATTGCCGCCTGTTGCGCGGTCCTGCCGAGCGAAGAGCGGGCCTGCGCGACAAAATAGCCGCCCACGGCAATGACGAGCAGGACAAGATAGGCCAGTCTTCCAAAATCGTCTCCGGACATGGATGATTTCCCTTTCTTGCTGTCAGATAGGGATTGTCTGCGGAAATGTCATCCGGCCAGTGTCGCGAGTCCGAAACTCGCGAGCCCGTCCAGAACAAACTGCACCGAGAGAGCGGCCAGCAACATGCCCAGAAGACGGGTGGTGACGTTGATTCCTGTTTCGCCCAGAAGACGCTCCATGATCCCGGCAGTCAGGAAAGACAGGCAGGCGAGCGTGACGACTACGACCATGACGAGATGGATCGACAAGACGCCGGTCCAGCCGTCCGCCTCTCCGACCAGAAGGATCATGGTGGCCATTGCCCCGGGGCCGGCAATCAGCGGCATCGCAAGCGGAAAGACCGAGGGGTCGCTGGTATTCGCGTGCTGGTTT
This sequence comes from Paracoccaceae bacterium, assembly GCA_024642725.1. Classification (GTDB taxonomy): domain Bacteria; phylum Pseudomonadota; class Alphaproteobacteria; order Rhodobacterales; family Rhodobacteraceae; genus JAHEAO01. The sequence goes on from JAHEAO010000075.1 coordinate 7,412, forward strand.
TGCCGACGTGGCGTGCGACGCTCGAACAGCATGTCGAGTGCCGTCAGGAACAAGAGTATCCCCCCGGCGATACGGAAGGCGGGGATAGAGATCCCGACAAAGGTCAGCACTGCCTCTCCTAGCAGTCCGAAGGCCGTCAGAAGCCCGACCGCGACCAGTGCGGCGCGGATTGCCACGGCGCGCCGATGTTCGTCGTCGGCACCCTTTGTCAGCGCAATGAAGAGCGGCGCCAGAGCGATGGGGTCGATCACGACAAGCAGGGTAACAAAAGCGGTGATAAGAAAGCTCGTGTCCATATCACACCTTTACCCCTTCAAGTTTCTCCAGCGCTACCATCCAGAGGTCTTCTGCGCGGTCGAGTCCGTCCATGACCTCGGCATATTTCCGCTGCCAGACTTCAGCTTCCCCCGATTTGCCGTCTTCGTAAAGGCCGGGGTCGGCGAGCTTCTTGGCGAGCTTGTCGCGCATTTCGTTCAGTTTTGACACCCGCGCCTCACATTTTCGAACCTCGGCTTTCAGGGCAAGGAGTTCGTCTCGCGTTGCGACAGGGCGAGCCTCTTTCACCTTCGCAGCCTTGTCTGACGGTTTGTCCGAGGCCAGTAGCATTCGGCGATAAGCCTCGAGATCCTCGTCAAAGGGCGTGACCCGGCCATCTTTCACCAGCCAGAGCCGGTCAGCGACGAGCGAGAGAAGGTGCATGTCATGGCTGACGAGAATCACAGCGCCAGAGTAATCGGTCAGTGCCTCGACCAGCGCTTCGCGGCTTTCCATGTCAAGATGGTTGGTCGGTTCGTCGAGGATCAGCAGGTGCGGCGCATCAAGCGTGGCAAGCAAAAGGGATAGCCGCGCTTTCTGGCCTCCTGACAGCTGCGTGACCGTCAGTTCGGCCTGGTTTGCGTTTAGTCCGAAGCCGCCCAGCCGGGCGCGCAGCTTGGCCGGGGTTTCGCCCGGCCGCAGACGGCGCAGGTGATCGATCGGTGTTTCGTCAGCGTAAAGCTCATCCACCTGATGTTGGGCAAAATATCCGATCCTCAGCCTGTTGGACCGTGTCACGCGCCCGCCCATTGGTTGAAGTTTGTTCGCCAAAAGCTTGGAAAGTGTCGACTTTCCCTCACCGTTCCGGCCAAGAAGCGCGATGCGGTCGTCCTGATCGATCCGTAGGTCGAGCTTAGACAGAACGACGCGTTCGTCGTATCCGACGCTTGCGCTTTCCATGTTGATAATTGGTGGCGAAAGCTCTTCGGGTTCCGGAAAAGAAAATTTCCGCAAGGCGGCTTCTGACGGCATCATGATCGGTTTCAGCCGCTCAATCATCTTGAGCCGCGACTGTGCCTGTACTGCTTTGGACGCCTTGTAGCGGAACCGGTCGACAAAGCTTTGCAAATGGGCGCGGCGGGCTTCGACCTTGCGGTTTTCGGCCTCAGCCACGGCCAGTTTGGCGGCGCGTGTTTCGGCAAAGGTGTCGTAGTTACCCTGGTAATAGGTCAGCTTGCGATCCTCGAGGTGCAGGATCCCGCCGACGGCGCGGTTCAGCAGGCCGCGGTCATGGCTGACGATGATCACGGTATGGGGATATTTGGCCAAGTAGTTTTCGAGCCACAACGCCCCTTCGAGGTCGAGATAGTTTGTCGGTTCGTCGAGCAGCAGAAGATCAGGAGCCGAGAAGAGCACTGCGGCCAAGGCCACGCGCATTCGCCAGCCGCCCGAAAAGGCAGAGCAGGGCTGCAATTGTTCCTCGAAGGTGAAGCCTAGGCCCTTCAGGATGGAACTGGCGCGGGCTTCTGCCGACCATGCGTCGATATCGTTCAGCCGTGTCTGAATTTCGGCGATCCGCGCGCCATCGGTTGCTGTTTCGGATTCTGCCATCAGTCTGGCCCGCTCGGTATCGGCGGCCAGCACGGTGTCGATCAGCGAAACCTCATTGCCGGGCACTTCCTGTGCCACGCCGCCGATGCGGTGTCGCTTTGGCAGGCGGATTTCACCGCCTTCGAGAACCAGTTCTCCCCGGATCAGTTTGAACAACGTTGTCTTGCCGGTTCCATTCCGCCCGACCAAACCCACTTTGTGCCCGGTCGGAATCACAGCGCTGGCGCCTTCGATTAGGGGGCGGCCATCAACGGAATAGGTTATGTTTTCGATCCTGAGCATGGGCGGTCTGTGCACGAGGCAGAGGCAATGGTCAATTGGCTGTGGCGAAATGGAGCCGTTGTCACGCCGCGATGCCTGACACTCCCTGCGCCTAGCGCTCGGAGTGAGTTTGCCCGCGCGACGTTGCAGGGCGCATCGGCGCTTTTCAAGGGCGTCGTCGCATGTTAGGGCAGCGCCGGAAATCGCGGTGGGCATGGGGCCCGTTGCGACTGGATAACATGAGGCAAGACATGGCCACCGAACGGACCCTTTCGATCATCAAACCCGATGCCACCCGCCGCAACCTGACTGGCAAGATCAACGCCAAGTTCGAGGAAGCCGGTTTGCGTATCGTCGCGCAGAAGCGCATTCACCTGACACCAGCTCAGGCCGGTAAGTTCTACGAAGTACACAAGGAGCGCCCGTTCTACGGTGAGCTTTGTGAGTTCATGGCCTCGGCCCCGGTCGTGGTACAGGTTCTGGAAGGCGACAGCGCCATTGCCAAGAACCGCGAAGTGATGGGAGCAACGAATCCGGCCGACGCCGCAGCCGGCACGATCCGTGCGGAATTCGCGGAATCGGTTGGCGAGAACTCTGTACATGGATCCGATGCGCCGGAAACGGCCGCTCAGGAAATAAGCTATTTCTTCTCGGGTCTTGAACTGGTCGGCTAGTTCCGACGTTTGACGACGCCGATTATATCCAGGGCCGCTTCAAGATCGAGGCGGCCCTTGTCCTTTGACGGGCTCGCCAGCGCCTTCGCCTTGAGCGTGTCGAACCTCTCGCGCAGATCATCCTTTTCCTTGCCGCGGCAATCATTCCACGGTCGGCCCTGCAGGCCCATGACAAGAGCGTAATACCCGATGAAATGTGGCTGCCCACCCGCCTGAAGGTAAAGGAGATAGGCGGCGTCTGCGCCAAGCTCGCGCATCTGGGCCGCCGTGGTGATGCCCACACGGGCAAAACCGGCGTCCGAGGCAGGACCTAGATTGCGGATGGATGAAACGGGGTCGGTCATCGGGGCCTCCTGGCCCCGATCCTAGTGCCTGCACCGTGGCTTGTCAGCAGCGCTTCAGATGCTGGCCCAGTCGCTGAACTGTGTACCGGAATCCGAGCCACCCTGCTGCAAGGACGCAGATTGGTCATTGCCGGCTTGACGTTGCGGGGTGGTGGCCGATTTGGCCTGGTCGACCTGTGACTGGCCGAAGTCTTTGCGCGTGGATTGCGCAGGGTCTTTCTGGCTTGCTCTTGCCATTTCCTACTCCAATGCCGTGCCCTTCGGGACTTTGGCGCTACGCTTTACTCTGCATTCAAGTCTGCGGTCAGATCACCGCTTTGGGAACAGGACAACACGCGGACGTGGCCTGAGCGGGGCGCAAATGCAATGAGAATGGGGCGGTTGACCGTTGTCGCGGGGGACGATCGTCTTTCAGGTTGCGGGACAGCCTTTCAGCTGACACGAGTTTGATTGCAAACGAAAAATTCAGATTCAGGAATCCAAATTTCGGTCTTGCGGCGCCCTTTGACATGGATTTATCGCCTTGCCAAGTCACCTTTTTGCGATCTTTCAGCGGATGGGTTGGTCTGTGGTATCAATGCGTCAGTCAGGAGCTGATTGTCGCCGGTCCCGAACTAGGGAACGGAAAAGCCCCATGCGATTCCCGCGGGCATGGCGTCAGAAACTTGATGCGAGATCTCAACCGTGCTTCGATTTTTTGAGTGACAACTGGACTCTTCCATCGCATGAACGCCGGACGTCGAATGGGCATGACGGAGGCGTTGTTGAAACCGAGCTTCAGAAAATTCAAGGATGCCGTCTGGACGCCGCTTGACGCCGGGCTTCGGAAGCTTGGTGGCTCGCCGAAGAGCGTTCAGAGCGTTGGTTTCGGCGCCCTGCGTGGCCTGTTCATGATACCCTATTATCTTCCGGGAGTGCCCCTGCGCCGGACCACCACGAATTTCGCCGCTGTCATCGGCGAGCCTTCGCCGCGCGCCTTCTACAGAGCCTTCGTCCGGCAGGTGGTTCTTGGATTCAAAGGTATGGAAGACCTGCGGTCTGGACGGACCGAGACGATCGACGCGATGCTTCGCATTCCGGATCAAGCGCGGCTAGAGTCGGTCCTCGCTGGCGGCGCGGGTTGCCTGATGGTGATGCCGCATTGCCATGGTTCGGTGCTGGCGGTCCGTGCAATGGCGGCACGGTATCCGACGCTTATGCTCGTGAGCCCCACCGTAAAGGACAAAAGGGCCGAGGCTCAGTTGTCATACTACAAGCAACTTGGATGCGATTTTCTTGATGTCCGGCGCAGCAACGAGGCGACGGTTGCCCGGGCCATCCTGAAGGCGATGCGGCAGGGCAAGATTGTTGTCGGCATTGTCGACAGGATTCAGAAAGCACCAAAGCCGGGCAATGCCTATAACAAGTCCCGTGACATGGTGCGGGTCACGGCCTTCGGGCAGCCGGTCGGCGCCCCGGGCTGGCCCGCGCGCTTCGGAGCCAAGGGCAAATCTCCTATACTTCCTGTCATGGTCGAACAGACAAGCGATGCATTGACCCTGCATCTGGGAATGGCGATCGAAGCCGGGGATATTGTCGAGACGACACAGGCGTGGATGCAGGTCATCGAGGATTTCATCCGCAGTTTTCCGAGGGACTGGCTTTTCGTTTATGACAAATACTGGGCGGGTGTCCTTGCCCAATCTGCGGCAGAAAGCACGTAGTTTCTGTCCGATCAGCTTTTTTGCCCGAGACCGGATGATCCTGGGGCATAAAGACATTCGGACTCTAACAGCCCAAACTCAGCCATATTTTTTGAGAATATGGCTCCGGCGGTAGGGATCGAACCTACGACCAATTGATTAACAGT
>JAHEAO010000023.1 GCA_024642725.1 Paracoccaceae bacterium
ACGCGTGTTGCGGCGCTTCGTAGATGAATAACATCCCGGCGCTCGAAGGCAGGCTTGCGCGGTTCATCAGGCCCTGTGCCCGCTCGGCCGGATCATCCGCCACTTCGATGCTGAAACGCGCTTTGCCCCAATCGCCGCGCAGTTCGACCTGATCGTCAGCACAGCCTGCCTGACCCACTCCGGGCAAGAGCAGCACTCCAAGCCCGAGACAGGCAATCAGACGATTCATTTTCGAGCGGCCAGATCCCATGATGCGACAGAGGATGCCATTCGTCCGCGCTTGCCTTCAACCACCTTTAGACCGATGGCTTCTCCGGGTTGCAAATCGGCAAGACCGGATCGCCGCAGCACCTCGATATGGACAAAGATGTCTTCGTCATTGCCGAAGACGTTGGCAAAGCCAAATCCCTTGGATTTGTCGAACCATTTCACCCGGGCCGGCTGAAGCGGCACATCGCTGTCATCAATGGCTTCACCGCAGCCCTCATCCGTTCGTGGCACCAGCGCTTCGGCTTTCGGTGGAGTGATGTGGTATATCTCGACGGCCTGGACTCCGCGCGCGGTTTCCTGAACGCCGATCTCAATTCCGGCACCGTCCGCGACGGAACCCTGACCGAAATTTCGCAGCACGTTGGCATGCAGCAAAATATCAGGCCCACCCGCGTCTGACACGACGAATCCGAATCCCTTAACCGGGTCGAACCATTTTACATGGCCGACCACACGGCTTACGTCCCCTGAATCTTCCATAGTCTCCACTTAAGAAGGTGTTCCATCCCAAGCGCAGTCGTGTGCCAACGGCGGCTTGGGTTCAAGTCTTAATTTGAAGGAATATACATGAAATCCCAACTCACCCAACGTCACATTCACGGATTAAGACGCTGAATTTTCCAGCCGCTACCGGAGGTTGCGATATCCCAGCGAAATCTGTCGTGTAGCCGAAATGCCCCATCCGCCCAGAATTCCATCTGCTGCGGCACGATCCGGAAACCACCCCAAAAGGGCGGTCTGTCAGGATTTGCGCCGTGCTTTACTCCGGCTTTGGCCACGGCCTTGACCAATTCGGCCTTGGAATCCAGGGGTCGAGATTGCTGCGAAGCCCATGCCCCGACCCGGCTCCCAAGTGGACGCGTCACGTAATAGGCATCCGACTCATCTGCCGAAACCTTTTCGACCCTGCCACGCGCCCTGACCTGCCGCTTGAGCGATTTCCAGTGCAGCACGAAAGAGGCGACGCCCGTGGCCGCGATCTCCTGACCCTTGGCGCTCTCGTAATTGGTGAAGAAGACGAAACCCGAATCCTCGATGGCCTTGAGCAAAACGATCCGGGTGTTCGGCATACCGTCGGCATCCACCGTCGACAGGGCCATTGCATTCGGATCCGAAGGCTCCAGGGGTGTCGCCTCGGCTAGCCAGCGGCGTGCAATTTCGAAAGGATCGTCGCCCGCAAAGATGCCGCTTCTGTCGCTCATTTCAGGGTTCCTTCTGGCCTGCGCCGGGTTGGTGACGGGCCGGCAGCTTCCGTTTTCCTTGCCGCGATGCCGGCTTTGTCATAGACCATTGCAAACAAACAAAAGGTGGACAAGGGGCGCCAGATGTCAACAAACCTTATGTCGGGCAAGCGCGGGCTGATCATGGGCCTGGCCAATGACAAATCAATCGCGTGGGGCATCGCAAAAGCCTGCGGCGAAGCAGGCGCAGAGCTTGCATTTTCCTACCAGGGCGAACAGTTGAAGAAACGCGTAGACCCGCTGGCCGCTCAGCTGGGGTCGTCGCTCGTGGTCGAATGCGACGTTTCCGACGAAGCGTCGATGGACCAGTTGTTCGAGACCCTGAAAGCAAAATGGGGCAAAATTGACTTTGTCGTTCACGCCATTGGTTTTTCTGACAAAAATGAACTTCGCGGCCGGTATGTCGATACCTCTCGCGCGAATTTCAACATGTCGATGGATATCTCGGTTTATTCCTTCACAGCCGTTTGCCAGCGGGCTGCCGCAATGATGAATCCGGGCGGCTCGCTTCTGACGCTCACCTATTACGGCGCTGAAAAGGTCATGCCGCACTATAACGTCATGGGGCTTGCCAAGGCCGCGCTCGAGGCATCGGTCCGCTACATCGCCGAAGACCTGGGCAAAGACGGCATCCGGTGCAATGCGATCTCTGCCGGGCCGATCAAGACCCTCGCGGCCTCTGGGATCGGGGACTTCCGCTATATCATGAAGTGGAACGAATATAATTCGCCGCTGCGCCGCAACGTGACCATCGACGATGTCGGGCGCTCCGCGCTTTATCTTCTGTCCGACCTCGGATCGGGCGTCACCGGAGAGGTTCTGCATGTCGATGCGGGATACCATGCGATCGGCATGAAGGCCGTCGATGCCCCAGATATCACGAAGGCCATTAATAATGACTGATCGCCTGCCACACGAAAAAGGGTTCCACGTCAGTTGGGATCAGATCCACCGTGACAGCCGGGCCCTCGCCTGGCGACTGGACGGCCACGGACCCGATGACGGCGCCTGGAAGGCGGTTGTCGCCATCACCCGCGGCGGCATGGCCCCCGCGATGATCGTCGCGCGAGAGCTTGATATCCGCACCGTCGATACGATCAGCGTGAAATCCTACGATCATCAGGACCAGACCAACGCCAAGGTTCTCAAGGCCCCGGATAGCAAGATTATGGGGGACGGCACCGGAATTCTCGTCGTCGACGATCTCGTCGACACCGGCAAGACCCTTGAACTTGTCCGCAAAATGTACCCCAAGGCCCATTTTGCAACTGTCTACGCGAAACCATCGGGGCGGCCGATGGTCGACACGTTCATCACCGAGGTCAGCCAGGACACATGGATCTTCTTTCCGTGGGACATGGCCCTGCAATATGTCGAGCCCTACCGCGGTAAGGATTGATCTTTGACATGGGCAGGCCTGCATCCAGCGCACTGGGTAGCCGGCTTCATCAGGTGTTCGAAGTCAGCCTTATGCTCAAGGGCCTGGTTGCCCTGTCCGAGCTTGGTTCGGGTATCGCGCTTTATTTTGTCAACACCAGCGGCGTCGAGGCTTGGGTTCGCAGGCTGACGCTGCATGAATTGACGGAAGACCCGTCCGACATTGTTGCCACGACCCTCCTACACATCGCACAAGGCTTCTCGATCGAAAGCCAGCATTTCTACGCCTTCTATCTGGCCAGCCACGGGCTGGTGAAACTGGCGATGGTTCTGGCGCTGGCGCGGCGCGTGGTCTGGGCCTACCCGGTGTCGATCGTCGTCCAGATCGCCTTTATCGCGTATCAGGTCTACCGGTATACATTTGCACCATCCTGGGGTCTGATCGTGATCAGCCTGTTCGATCTGATCGTGATCGGATTGATCTGGCGGGAATATCGGACTTATCTGCAGCCAAGGCCGTCCTGAGGCCGCGAAGGGGTCTGCCGCAGCCGCGGCCACCCAGCCAAGAAAGCGCCGCACTGATGACCACGCCTTTCAATCCCCACATCCGCGAAACCTTCGTGCCGCCGGTGATGGAAGCCTACCGCTGGCTTGACGGCATCACCTTCCCGGATGACCGGCCCTTGGTAAATGTCAGCCAAGCGGCGCCTGCCGTGCCGCCGCCACCGCAGATGCTGCGCGCCATAGCTGACATCGTGCTCAACGATCCCTCGGCGCATCTTTACGGCGCGGACCTGGGGTTTGCCGATCTTCGTGCGGAAGTCGCGGCGCAATCTTCGGCGCTTTACGGCGGCAGCATCGCGCCGCAAGAGGTCGCCATAACCTCGGGCTGCAATCAGGCCTTCACCTCCGCGATGACCACGCTTGCAGGAGAAGGAGATGAAGTTATCCTCCCAACTCCATGGTATTTCAATCATAAAATGCATTTGACGATGCAGGGCATCACGGCGATTCCGCTGTCGACGGGCTCGAACCTTCTACCCGATCCGGCCGACGCCGCTGCTTTGATGACGCCACGCACCCGCGCCATCGTTCTGGTGACACCGAACAACCCGGGCGGCGTCGAATACCCCGCCGACCTTGTTCGCGCATTTTTCGAACTTGCGCAACATGAAGGGATCGCGCTCGTTCTCGACGAAACCTACCGTGATTTCGACAGCCGTGACGGTCGCCCCCACGATCTCTTTACGGATCCGGACTGGGCCGAAACGCTGATCCAGCTCTACTCCTTTTCCAAGGCCTATCGGCTTACCGGCCACCGCGTCGGCACCCTGACGGCAAGCGCGGCGCGTCTGGCCGAGGTCGAGAAATACATCGATACTGTTACGATCTGCCCGAACCAGATTGGCCAGCGCGCCGCGCTTTGGGGCATGCGCAACATGGGTCAATGGCTGGCAGGCGAGCGCGCCGAAATACTGGATCGCCGCGCAGCCATGAACGAAGGCTTTCACCGGCTGAAGGGCTGGAAACTGCGTGGCATCGGCGGTTTCTTCGCCTATGTCGAACACCCTTTCGACATGCGTTCCGATGACCTCGCCCGCCGCCTAGTATCGCAAGCCGGCGTGCTGCTGCTGCCCGCCACGTTCTTCACCCCGCCCGAGGACCCGCGCGGGCTCAAAGAGTTGCGCATCGCCTACGCCAACATCGACCGTGCGGGGATCGATACGCTCTTCTCGCGGTTGGAAAACCTGACGCTCTGACCTTGCGCAGACAGGCCATCACGCCTAGACATCGCGGGGCAAACTAGAAACGGGGCCGGGCAATGGCAAAAAGCGTGACAAAGAAGGCATCGAATGCCGTTGTTTGGGTCATTCTGATCCTCCTGATGATCGGTCTTGCGGGCTTTGGGGCAACCAACTTTGGCGGCTCGCTGCGCTCGATCGGTTCGGTCGGCAAGACCGAGATCGAAGTGACACGCTACGCGCGCGAACTGGAACAGGAACTGCGCAGCCTGCAGGCTCAGACAGGTCAGAATATTACACTCTCCCAAGCGCAAGCCTTTGGTGTCGATCGCGCCGTTCTGCAAAGGCTGATCGGCGCCGCGGCGCTGGAAAATGAAGTCGCGCGGATCGGCATTTCCGTGGGCGACGCCGAGGTTCAGCGTCAGGTCCTGCAAACCCCGGCGTTCCAAGGCATCGACGGCAAGTTTGATCGCGAAGCCTATGAATTCGCGCTCGACCGGGCGGGCTTGACCCCGACCCGGTTCGAAGAGGCGATCCGCAAGGATGTATCGCGCAACATCCTGCAAACCGCCGTGTCCGGCGGCGTTGCCGCGCCTGCGGCGTTCACGGATGCCCTTATTGGGTATGTCGGGGAACGGCGCAGCTTCTCCTGGGCCAAACTGGATCGCAGCGCGTTGGCCACTCCGCTGCCAGAACCCGGCGAAGCGGAACTTCAGGCGTATTACGCCGCCAATGCCGAAAAATTCGCCCTGCCCGAGGCACGCGACATCACCTATGCCTGGCTGTCGCCAGACCAGATCGTTGATCAGGTCGAGGTCGACGAAGCAGCGTTGCAAGCGCTTTACGATGAACGGTCGGCAGAGTTCAACCAGCCAGAGCGCCGGCTTGTCGAACAGCTCGTATTTGGCACAGAAGATGAAGCGGCGGCGGCCTCCGACGCGCTGCAAGGCGGTTCCAAGACATTCGAGAACCTCGTCAATGAACGCGGACTTACCCTGCCGGATGTCGATCTCGGTGATATGTCGAAAGACGATCTGGGACCGGCAGGTGATGCGGTCTTCGCCTTAGCGGGACCCGGTGTCACAGGACCGGTAACAACCGATCTCGGCCCGGCCATCATTCGCGTCAATGCGATCCTGCCTGCACAGGTCACACCGTTTGAAGACGCCCGGGGCGAATTGAAAGACGAACTGACGATGGATCGCGCCCGTCGCATGATCGGCGACCAGATCGAGGTGATCGACGACCTTCTGGCGGGCGGCGCCACGCTCGAAGACGTTGCGAAAGAAACCGACATGGTTCTCGGTCAGGTCGACTGGACCCCGGAAATGTCGGACGGGCTGACCGCCTATGACGGGTTCAGAACCGTTGCCGAAGCTGCCACGGTCGAAGACTTCCCCGAGGTTCACCAGCTCGACGACGGCGGTATCTTCGCGATGCGCCTCAACAAGATCGTCCCGTCGCGCCCCGAACCCTATGAAACTGCGGTCGTCCGCGTCATCGAAGCATGGGAAGCCGACAAGCTACGGGAGGCACTCAATCTGCAAGCGACAGAGATCAAGGCCCAGTTGGACAACGGCGCCCGCATCAGCAGCCTCGGGCTGCCGGTCTCCGTGGAAACCCGGATCACCCGCGACGCTTTCATCGAAGATGCTTCGCCCGAGTTCCTGGCTCAGGTCTTCCTTCTGCCCGCCGATGGATCGGTTGTAGTCGACGTTGCCGACGGGGTGCTCATCGGCCAGCTTGAAGCGATCCTGCCCGCCGACCGCGAAGACCTCGACGCCAAGGCGCTGGCAGTTCAACTGGATGAAGGCCAACGCCAGAGTATCGCCAACGACCTGCTCGACGGGTTCACCCTTGCGATGGAGGCACAGGCCGGGATCACGCTGAACCAGAGCGCGATTAACGCCGTGCATGCACAGTTTCCGTAGATCCGATGGCGCAGCAACCTACTTTCGAAAATTTTCAGACCGGTTACGACAGGGGCGAGAACCAGGTGGTCTATGCCCGGCTGGCCGCCGATCTCGACACGCCTGTCTCACTGATGCTCAAGCTGACCGAGGCCCGCACAGACAGCTTCATGCTTGAATCGGTGACCGGCGGCGAAGTGCGGGGACGCTATTCGATCATCGGCATGAAACCCGATCTGATCTGGAAATGCCACGGCGAAACCTCGCAGATCAACCGCTCTGCCCGGTTCGATGCCGAAGCCTTTGCCGACCTGCCCGGCCATCCGCTGGACACGCTGCGCGCGCTGATCGCGGAAAGCCACATCGATCTGCCCGCCGACCTTCCGGCAGCGGCTGCCGGGCTTTTCGGTTACCTCGGCTATGACATGATCCGGCTCGTCGAACACCTGCCCGACGTCAATCCCGATCCGCTTGGCCTGCCCGATGCGGTTCTGCTCAGGCCCTCGGTTGTTGCCGTCCTCGACGGTGTGAAGGGGGAAGTGATCGTGGTCTCGCCTGCCTGGGCCGGGTCGGGGCTTTCCGCGCGCGCGGCCTATGCGCAGGCCGCCGAACGGGTCATGGATGCGGTCCGCGATCTCGAACGACAGCCCAAAGACACCAGCCACGATCTGGGCGAGACCCTGCCCGATGCCGAACCGGTCAGCAATTTCACCCATGACGGCTATCTCGCGGCGGTCGAGAAGGCCAAGGAATATATCCGCGCGGGTGACATATTTCAGGTCGTCCCATCGCAACGCTGGACGCAGGACTTCGCCCTGCCGCCCTTCGCGCTCTACCGGTCCCTGCGTCGCACGAACCCGTCGCCGTTCATGTTCTACTTCAATTTCGGCGGCTATCAGGTCATCGGCGCCAGTCCCGAAATCCTTGTCAGGGTCTTTGGCGACGAAGTCACGATCCGCCCCATTGCCGGCACCCGGCCCCGCGGCGCCACGCCCGAGGAAGACAAGGCCAACGAACTCGACCTGCTGGCGGATCAAAAGGAACTGGCCGAACACCTGATGCTGCTCGATCTGGGCCGCAACGACACCGCCAAGGTCTCGCAAATCGGCACGGTGCGTCCGACAGAGCAGTTCATCATCGAACGTTACAGCCACGTCATGCACATCGTATCGAACGTCATCGGCAAACTTGCCCCGGAACAGGACGCGCTGTCGGCGCTTCTGGCCGGGCTCCCCGCCGGCACGGTATCGGGCGCCCCAAAGGTCCGGGCGATGGAAATCATCGACGAACTGGAACCCGAAAAACGCGGCGTCTACGGCGGCGGCGTCGGCTATTTTGCCTCGAATGGCGACATGGACATGTGCATCGCGCTGCGCACCGCCGTGCTGAAGAACGAAAAGCTCTACATTCAGGCCGGAGGCGGCGTGGTTTTCGACAGCGACCCTGAGGCCGAGTACCGCGAAACCGTGCATAAATCGAATGCCATCCGCCGTGCCGCCGCGGATGCGGGCATGTTCACCCGGGCCGGCAATTCATAGCAGCGTCGCCAACTGTTCCTTGGCCTCGGACCATCTTCCGTTCAGAAATATCCTCGGGGAGCGCGAGGGGCAGACAGCCCCTCGCCTGTCGCAGCGCCGCCAGATCGCGCCACTTATTGCGCCAGCAGCGCTGCAGATACCGGTGCAAGGGCGACCGTCGCGGCCCGGTTGCCAAGGCCCCATTCCAAGAGCGCGGCAAGGGTTTCCGGCCTCGCGTGTCCCACAAGAATCACGCCGGTCTGCTGTCCGGCCCTGAACGCCGCCTGATCCAGAAACCGCTGGATCGCGGCCCCGTTCTGGCCATCGTTGTCGAATTCCCGGAACACGAGTTTCGCCGGAACCCCTTCGCGGCTGGCCACCTGGGTCGCGGCATTCAGCCCCTTGGAATAGGTGATCATCCCGAGGCCATCGGCCCCCAGTATTTCGGCCACCTGTCGGGCGACCTGCCGACTTGACTGAAAGGCCGAGGCCTTGGTGTCCATCACCGCCACGACCTCTGGCATCCGCGCCAGGTAGGTCTCGAACGACACCTCGACATCCTGCGGCGCGGCGCCGTCGGGCAACGGCGTCATTGCCACTACCTCAAGCCCGGCCGCGCGATACGCCGCCATCGCCTCGGCTGCATCTGTCCGCGACGCATCGACGGCATAGCTGACGGGAAACGGAAATCCCGCCAGTTCCTCGGCGCTCGGTCGCGGTCCGCCTTCGTCGATCAGCAGAATCGCCATGGTCGGGCGATTGTCCGGGTTTTCGAAGGCTGCGCCGAACCGCGCAATCGCGGGTCCCGTTGCCTCACCCCCGGCATCCGGTTGCAGTGCGGTTTCAACTTCAGGTGTGGCCGCTTCGGTCTCGCCGCCGATCGTCGGCAGCCGGTTTACCTTAACTTCCGGCGCCAGATTGGCGATATCGCTGTCACCTTCCAGCGTGCCAACCGGTTCCAACTCCTGCGGGGCCGCTGGGTCCGGCTGCGGTTCCGGCTGTTGTTCCGGCTCTGCGGAAGGCTCTGCGACTGCGATCTCGTCCGGCTCCGGCTCTGCTGCCGGCGGGCTTTCGGGGGCGGCCCCGGCCTCCGGAGCCTGCTCGGCCATGGGCGCTGCAGGTACGGCGGCCGCGCTCTCGGTCGATGAGGGCGCCGCATCGGGCTTGATGGCAGGCACACCGTCGCTGCTTTCCAGCGGCGCGGCCGGGGCCTCTGGTTCGACCACGATCGGCTGTGTGAATTCAGGGATCTTCGCGGTTTCGGCGACACTGGGCGCGGCATCCTGATCCGAAGCGGCCGGCGCTTGTCCGGATGCGGTCACCCGCGCGGGGCTGTCGACCGTTCCCGGGGCGGCAGGCGCGTCACCGGTGCCCGGCGGCTGCGGCGCCTGCGCAACATCGGTGGCTTCCGGTGCCGCAACCGGGGCGGTATCGGCCTGCGGCGCGGCATCCGCCGCATCGCTCGCAGGGTCTGGCGTGGCCGCAGCGGGGGCCTGCGCAGGCTCCGGCGCGGTCGTTTCCGCGGGAAGCGGTGCCGTATTGTCCTGCAGCGGTTCCACGCTGACCGCTTCCGGGGCGTTGACCGCCACCTCGTCAGGCGCGTTCAGCACCTCGACCATGCCACTCATCTGCGATGCCATCCAGACAAGCATAAGCGATAGAATGCTGCCCCAGATCAGACCCGATATAAATCCGCGCCCCAAACCTCGAATCCTCCGTCTCGATACCTGCCATTTTTTCCCGGATGTCTTGACCCCGGGTGCTGCCTGTTGAACATGTATAACGCGACACTTCCAAGGGTTCACCCCCTTTTGCCGGAGCCGGACCCATGCTGCTTATGATCGATAACTACGACAGCTTTACTTACAATCTGGTTCACTATCTCGGTGAATTAGGGGCAGAGGTCGTCGTTAAGCGCAATGATGCGCTCGATGTGCAACAGGCAATGGCGCTTCACCCAAGCGCAATCTTGCTGTCGCCGGGCCCTTGCGACCCCGATCAGGCCGGTATTTGCCTCGCGCTGACCCAGGCTGCGGCGGAAACCCGCACACCGCTTCTGGGCGTCTGCCTCGGCCACCAGACGATCGGGCAGGCGTTCGGAGGCAAGGTCGTTCGCTGCCACGAGATCGTGCATGGCAAGATGGGCCAGATTCGGCATCAGGGCAAAGGCGTCTTCGCCGGACTGCCGTCGCCTTTCGCGGCGACGCGCTATCACTCCCTGGTCGTTGACCGGGAAAGCCTCCCGGATTGCCTTGAAGTCACCGCAGAGCTTGAAGATGGCACGATCATGGGCCTGCAACACCGGTCCCTGCCCATTCACGGCGTGCAATTCCACCCCGAATCGATTGCCTCCGAACACGGCCACCAACTGTTGCAGAACTTCCTCGACACCGCGAAAGTACCGGCATGAGCGATGACCTGAAGCCGATGATCGCCGCCGCCGCCGACCGCGCGCTCACCCGCGCCGAGGCGACAGCCGCCTTCGAGATTCTCTTCGAAGGCCAGGCGACGCCCAGCCAGATTGGCGGCTTCCTGATGGCGCTGCGCACGCGGGGCGAGACGGTCGATGAATTCGCCGCCGCGGCCGCCGTGATGCGGGCCAAATGCAACAAGGTGCGCGCACCGCATGACGCGATGGACATCGTCGGCACCGGCGGGTCCGGCAAGCCGACCCTGCAAATCTCGACCGCCACGGCCTTTACCGTCGCGGGCGCGGGCGTGCCGGTCGCCAAGCACGGCAACCGCAAACTTTCTTCGAACTCCGGTGCCGCCGATGCGCTTGCCATGAACGGGATCGAAGTCATGGTCGGACCGGAGGTGGTCGAAAAAGCGCTGGCCGGCGCCGGAATCGCCTTCATGATGGCGCCCATGCACCATCCCGCGATGAAGCACGTGATGCCCAGCCGAATCGAACTTGGAACCCGCACCATCTTCAATATCCTCGGACCGATGACCAACCCCGCCGGCGTGAAACGCCAGTTGACGGGCACCTTCAGCCGCGACCTTATTCGACCGATGGCCGAGACTCTGGGTCAACTGGGCAGCGAGAAGGCCTGGCTTGTTCACGGTTCCGACGGCACCGACGAGATCACGATCACCGGCATCAGCTGGATCGCCGCGCTTGAGGACGGCAAGGTCAGCGAACGCGAAATCCACCCCGAAGAAGCCGGCCTGCCGACCCATCCGTTCGAAGCAATCACCGGCGGTACGCCCGAGGAAAACGGCAAGGCCCTTGCCGCCGTCCTTGGTGGCGCACCCGGCGCTTACCGTGACGCGGTGCTCTTGAACGCGGCCGGTGCGCTGGTCATCGCCGACCGCGCGGCATCATTGACAGAAGGCGTTGAAATCGCGGCCGAAAGCCTCGATTCCGGGCGTGCTCTGGAAAAACTCAAACGTCTGGCCAGCATCACCAGTGCCGTCGCCTGATCCGCGACTGCCGCGGTGCGCCCCAAGGCGCCGCTTCTTCTGCCCCGCCCAAGACTTCCCTTCCCCCCCAAGTCAGGCTATCCAAACCGCATGACAACCGTTCTTGACAAGATCAAAGCCTACAAGCTGGAAGAAATCGCAGCCGCGAAATCCGCCATCCCGCTGGCCGATGTCGAAGCCCGCGCGCGCGACGCCGGGACGACCCGCGGCTTTGTCGAAGCGCTTTCCAGCGCTGCACGGGCCGGCTACGGGCTGATCGCCGAGATCAAGAAGGCAAGCCCGTCCAAGGGCCTGATCCGCGCCGATTTCGACCCTGCGGCCCTTGCAAGGGCCTACGAGGACGGCGGCGCCACCTGCCTGTCCGTCCTGACCGACACGCCCAGCTTTCAGGGAGCGCCGGAATTTCTGACCGCGGCGCGCAATGCCGTACACCTTCCGGTCCTGCGCAAGGACTTCATGTACGACACCTATCAAGTGGCAGAGGCGCGGGCGCTCGGGGCGGACTGTATCCTGATCATCCTTGCCTCCGTCAGCGATGCACAAGCCGCCGAGCTTGAAGCCGCTGCTCAGGCTTGGGACATGGATGTCCTGATCGAAGTCCACGATGAGACCGAACTGGAGCGCGCCACGCTTCTCAGTTCGCCACTTCTTGGGATAAATAACAGAAATCTCAAGACCTTCGAGACCGATCTTGATACGACAAGACGACTGGCCAAGCTTGCCCCGACGGATCGCATTCTGGTGTCGGAAAGCGGCCTCGACAGCCCCGACGATTTGGCTGATCTTGCCCGATACGGCGCAAGGGTCTTCCTGATCGGGGAAAGCCTGATGCGTCAGGCCGACGTCGCCGCCGCGACGCGCCAGCTGCTCGCCAGGCCGTTGAACTCCGGCGGGGGGCATTGATGGCCGGCCTGACGCATTTCGACGCCAAGGGCTCGGCCCATATGGTGGACGTCTCCGACAAGGCCGTTACAGCACGCGTCGCCGTCGCCACTGGCTGCATCAAGATGGCCCGTGAAACCCTTGATTTAATTATCGAAGGGCAAGCGAAGAAAGGTGACGTACTGGGCGTCGCGAGACTTGCCGGGATCATGGGTGCAAAGAAGACCGCCGAATTGATTCCGCTCTGCCATCCGCTGCCGATCACCAAGGTTGCCTTGGACCTTACGCCCGATCCGGCGCTGCCCGGAGTCCAAGTGCAGGCGACCGTCAAGACGACCGGTCAGACCGGGGTCGAAATGGAAGCGCTGACCGCTGTCTCCGTCGCCTGCCTGACGGTCTATGACATGGTCAAGGCCGTGGACAAGGCCATGGTCATCGGAGAGATCCACGTGACCCTGAAAGATGGCGGTAAATCAGGGCGTTACGAGGCGGAGTGATGATAACCGTCGATCAGGCTCTGGACCGGATATTCGACCTGTTGCCGATCCTGCCGGCCGAACCCATAGAGCTTTCCGAGGCCGCCGGCCGGGTGCTTGCCGCCCCCGCCGAGGCCAGCCGCGATCAGCCGCCCTTTGCCGCCTCCGCCATGGACGGCTACGCCCTGCACACAGACGATGCCGTGCCCGGCTCCAGCCTGACTGTCATCGGAGAATCCGCAGCCGGTCATGCCTTTTCCGGTCGTCTGGACCGAGGCGAAACGGTTCGCATCTTTACCGGAGCCCCGATCCCGGAAGGTGCGGACCGGGTTGTCATTCAGGAGGACGTTACCCGCGCCGGGGACCGGATCACAATTGGCGACAAACTCGACCCCCAGTCGAACATCCGCCCCGCAGGGGCCGATTTCCGAAAAGGCACCCGACTGGCCGCGCCGCGCCGCCTGTCACCGTCCGATCTCGCCCTTCTCGCCTCGATGAACATTCCCGTGGTGCAGGTCACGCGCCGGCCCGTTGTCGCGCTGATCGCCACGGGTGACGAACTGGTCATGCCCGGAGAAAACCCGGGTCCCGACCAGATCATCGCGTCCAATGCCTTCGGGCTGAAAGCGCTGGCCGAGGCCGAAGGTGCATTAGTGCGGCTGCTTCCGATCGCGCGGGATACCGAAGCCTCGCTCAGGACGGCGTTCGAACTGGCAGAGGGGGCTGACCTGATCGTGACAATCGGTGGCGCCTCGGTTGGCGATCACGACATCGTCGCTGATGTCGCCGCCCAGATGGGGATGCAGCAATCCTTCTACAAGGTCGCCATGCGTCCGGGCAAACCGCTGATGGCCGGTCGGCTGGGCGGGGCGGCGATGAT
Organism: Paracoccaceae bacterium; assembly: GCA_024642725.1. GTDB lineage: Bacteria > Pseudomonadota > Alphaproteobacteria > Rhodobacterales > Rhodobacteraceae > JAHEAO01. The sequence continues at coordinate 13,722 of JAHEAO010000023.1, forward strand.
CGGACTGCCGGGCAACCCGGTTTCGGCAATGGTCTGCGGCAAGATCTTTCTGGCCCCGGCACTGCGGGCGCTGCTGGGCCTCGGACGTGCCGCAGCCCCCCGGCAACGCGCCGTACTTGCCTGTGACTTAGCGGCCAACGGCCCCAGAGAGCATTACATGCGCTCCCACCTCGATACAGGTCGCATCACCCCGCACAGCCGGCAGGACAGCGCCTTGCTGACGGTTCTGGCGGACGCGAACGCGCTTCTGGTTCGGCCCGTCGGCGACGCCGCTCGCGCTGCAGGGTCAGAAGTCGACTGCATTCTCCTTTAACGCGAGTGCGTTGACACGTAACGGGAACATGGATAGAACATAACCTGAACGCCCGGCAAAGGGCGATCCCAAAGCGGGAAGGTGCGAGCAATGCTGACCAAGAAACAACTGGAACTGCTGAAATTCATCGACAAGCGCATTCAGCGCGACGGCGTCCCCCCATCGTTCGACGAAATGAAAGAGGCGCTGGACCTCAGGTCCAAATCCGGAATTCATCGCCTGATCACCGCTTTGGAAGAGCGCGGCTTCATTCGCCGTCTGGCGCACCGGGCGCGGGCGCTCGAAATCGTCAAGCTGCCGGATGCGATGGACAAGACGCCCGGCTTCACGCCCCGCGTGATCGAAGGTGATCGCAGCATGCCGCCGAGGCATGCGATGCCGGTCGAAGCGCAGGCGATCGAGTTGCCCGTCATGGGACGGATCGCCGCCGGCGTGCCGATCGAGGCGATCAGCGAGGTATCGCACAATGTTGCGGTTCCCGGCTCCATGCTGTCGGGCTCCGGCCATCACTACGCGCTTGAGGTCAAGGGTGACTCGATGATTGACGCCGGGATCAACGATGGCGATGTCGTCGTGATCCGCGAAACCTCCACCGCCGACAATGGCGATATCGTCGTCGCCCTCGTCGAAGGCCATGAGGCGACGCTGAAGCGCTTCCGCCGCAAGGGCAGCGCCATCGCGCTGGAAGCCGCAAACCCGGCCTACGAAACACGGGTATTCCGGGATGACCAGGTCAAGGTTCAGGGTCGTCTGGTCGGGCTTATCCGGACCTACTGACGCGCGCCCGGCCTGTTCCACAACCGATCACCGGCCTGCTGCCTTGCACTGACAAGCCGCAGGCCGTTTTCGTCAGGAAACAGGGCAACCGCGCCCAGCGTCGCCAGCACCTTTCGGTCCAGCACCTGACAAGGCGCCTTTGCAGGCAATTCGCCGGACAGGATCACCAGCGACGCGCTCTGGCAGGCCGCGCCGACGCGCTCCGCCGCCCCCCGACCTGACAGATGCACAAGCGGTTGCCCGGCGGCCTGGAACAGCAGGCTCCCCTTGACCCCGGCAAACGCCGCCCGGGCGAAAGCGCTGTCCTGCGCCGCTCCGTCACCGTCGTTTTCCAACCAGCTCAGCGCGGCAAAACTTTCGCCCCGGGCCTTGTTCAGCGCCCTGCCCTCTGTCGTCAGCACTCCGACCAGCCCGCCCGTTTCCGAGATCAGCACCGCGGGCCGCTCGACCCCCGCCCAGATCGCCAGCGCAAGGGCCGCCGGCGCAAGCCCCGCCCAGCGTGCACGGCCGCGCCACAGGATCAGCCACAGCATGCCCAGCGACAACAGCGGCAGGACGGCGGCAGGCGGGGTCGTCACATAACTTACCGCCCCCTCCAACCCGGAAACGCGATGCGCGACCCCGAGGATCCAGTGGATGGCCGGCCGCATGAGCGCCAGCCCGAACCAGCCAAGACCCACCGGGGCAAGACAGGCGGCCAGCACCGCGCCGGGCATGACGATCAGCCCCATCAGCGGGACCGACAACAGGTTCGCCAGAAGCCCGTAATCCGCGATCCTGTTGAAATGCGCCGCCGCGACCGGTGCGGTCGCCAGCCCCGCGACCGCCGACGAGATCACCACCGCCATAACGGGCCGCATCCAGCGCGGCGGAGACCAGCCCCGCCAGTTCCGCATGGCACCGAAAACCGCAACCAAGGCGGTTGTGGCGGCGAAGGACATCTGGAACCCCGGCTCGGCCAGCACCTCGGGTCGGAAAATCAGGATGATGACCGCCGCCATCGCCACCGCGCGCAGGGTCACGGCGCGACGGTCAAAGAGCACGGCCACAAACATCACCGCGACCATGACAAAGGCGCGCTCTGTCGCGACATTGCCGCCCGACAGCGCAAGATAAAAGGCCCCCGCAAGCAGCGCCGCAACAGCGGCCCATTTGCGGATCGGATAGCGCAGCGCGACGCGCGGCGACAGCGCCAGCATGTAGCGAAGCGACGCGTAAACGAACCCCGTCAGCAGCCCCATATGCAGCCCCGAAATCGCCAGAAGATGCGACAGGTTCGACCGGCGCAGGTCCTCGGTCGTGGCCTTGCTCATGCCGGACCGGTCGCCGGTCATCAAAGCGGCGGCAAATGCCCCGTCCTCGCCCGGCACCGCCGCCTGAACCGCCGCCGAAATGCGCATCCGAAGCCGGTGCAGCGCCAACCCCGCGGCCCCGTCCCGCGCCGGATAGAGCGCCAGCACCGGGGTGCGGGTGTAGCCGACGGCCCCCAGCCCGTCGAACCACGCCTGCCGCTGAAAATCGAAGCCGCCCGGTTCGACGGGTCCGGACGGCGGCGACAGATGGCCGGTCAGGATGACCGTCAGACCCGGCTCCGGCTTAATGAATCCCTGTTGCCCATGCATGGAAACGCGGATGCGGGTGGGCGTCCGGGCCGGGTCCATATCGCGCAGCACGACGCGGTCAAGCGTCAGCCGGACCGCATCGGAGACGGACCGGTCGACGTTGACGATACGCCCCTCAATCGGGCCGTAATAGCGATAGGCAAGAACCGGCTCTGCCACCAGATGCGCCCGCGCGCCGGCAATCCCCGCCCCAAGCGCCGCCAACGCCAGCACCGCAAAGATCGGCCGCATGGGTTCGGGCAGCCGCGGGATCAGGACGGCAAGCGCAACCGCCGCCAGCGCCAGCCCGCCGTAGAAGGTCAATCCGGGTTCCGCCGGCAATGCGAAATATCCCCCGATGCCCAGCGACAGCGCCAGCGGCACGAAGCCGAAGAGATGCCCACGCTGTGCCTGCAAACCTGCCGCGATATACGCGATGGGGGCCACCCTTGTTCTCTTTCATCCGATTGACTAGACCACCCGGAACGCTATCGCTCCTTTGGTTTCGAGAAAGTTAACTGCCATGTCCGACCACCCGGTTGTCACCCGTTTCGCGCCCTCCCCGACCGGCTACCTGCACATTGGCGGCGCGCGCACGGCACTTTTCAACTGGCTCTACGCGCGCGGACGCGGCGGCAAGTTCCTGCTCCGGATCGAAGATACGGACCGCGCCCGTTCGACCCCCGAAGCGACAAGCGCGATCTTTCGCGGCCTGAAATGGCTCGGGCTGGACTGGGACGGCGAACCGACCAGCCAGTTTGCGGGCATGGCCCGGCACGCCGAGGTCGCGCATGAAATGCTGTCCAGAGGTGCGGCCTATAAATGCTATTCGACCCAGGACGAAATTCAGGTCTTTCGTGAGGCCGCCCGCGCCGAGGGCCGCTCGACGCTGTTTCGCTCGCCGTGGCGTGATGCCGATCCCGCCACGCATCCGGACACGCCCTATGCGATCCGCGTGAAAGCCCCCGAAGACGGCGAGACCGTCATCGAGGACCGGGTTCAGGGCAATGTCACGATCCGCAACAGCGAACTCGATGACATGATCTGTTTACGCTCCGATGGTACACCCACCTATATGCTGGCCGTGGTTGTCGATGATCATGACATGGGTGTTACCCATGTGATCCGGGGGGATGACCACCTGAACAATGCCGCGCGCCAGATGCTGGTCTACCGCGCCATGGGCTGGGATGTGCCGGTCTGGGCGCATATCCCCCTGATCCACGGCGAGGATGGCAAGAAACTCTCGAAGCGGCACGGTGCGACCGGAACCGAAGACTACCAGAAGATGGGCTACCCGGCAGCCGGCATGCGCAACTATCTGGCCCGACTCGGCTGGTCCCATGGCGACGACGAATTTTTCACCGACGCGCAGGCGAAGGAATGGTTCGATCTGGATGGAATCGGCAAGGCGCCGGCGCGTTTCGACACCAAGAAGCTCGAAAATCTGTGCGGCCAGCACATCGCCGTAATGGACGATGCTGCACTCGTAGCGGAAATCGATGAATTTTTGGCCGCGACCGGGCAGGACCCGCTGTCCGACAGGCAGAGAGACGGTTTGACACAGGCCATGTTCTGCCTGAAGGAAAGGTCAAAGACCTTCCCTCAACTTATTGATAAAGCATATTTTATTCTGACTGAACGCCCCATAGTTCCGGACGAGAAATCAGCCGGGGCGCTGGATGCGGTATCCCGTCGTATACTGTCAGAATTGACGCCGCAGCTGCAAAATGCTAGCTGGAACCGCGATACTCTGGAGGCTGTTGTTGCTTCGGTGGCCGAAGCCAATGACACCAAGCTCGGCAAGCTCGCCGCACCGCTCAGGGCAGCACTTGCCGGACGCTCGGTTTCCCCCAGCGTTTTCGACATGATGCTCGTCCTTGGCCGCGAGGAAACGCTCGCCCGGCTCAAGGATGTTCAGGGGTAAATCCCTGATCCAAATGCGGCCGCCCCATCCGGGGACGGTCGAACCAACAAGGGGATGAACATGGCACAGACGACCAAGACTGCGACGCTGACCTTCGAAAACAAGCAGGTTGAATTGCCGATCCACTCCCCCACCGCTGGCCCGGATGTTCTGGATATCCGCAAGCTTTACGCACAGGGCGGCGTCTTCACTTACGATCCGGGTTACACCTCGACCGCAAGCTGCGACAGCGCGATCACCTTCATCGACGGCGACGAAGGCATCCTGCTGCACCGCGGTTACCCGATCGACCAGTTGGCGGAAAAATCGCATTTCCTCGAAGTCTGCTACCTGCTGCTCTACGGCGAATTGCCCACTGCGGACGTGCTGGAAGATTTCGAAAGCCGCGTGACCAAGCACACGATGATCCACGAACAGATGCACATGTTCTTCCGCGGCTTCCGCCGTGATGCCCATCCAATGGCCACCATGGTCGGCGTCGTCGGCGCGATGTCGGCCTTCTACCACGACTCGACCGATGTCAGCGATCCGTGGCAGCGCGAGGTCGCTTCGATCCGGCTTCTGGCGAAGATGCCCACCATTGCCGCCATGGCCTATAAATATTCCGTCGGTCAGCCTTCGGTCTATCCGCGCAACGACCTTGATTACGCGTCGAACTTCCTGCGCATGTGTTTCGCGGTCCCGGCCGAGGATTATGAGGTCGACCCGATCCTGAGCCGGGCGATGGACCGTATCCTGACGCTGCACGCTGACCACGAACAGAACGCCTCGACCTCGACGGTCCGTCTGGCCTCGTCCTCGGGCGCCAATCCCTTTGCCTGCATTGCCGCCGGTATCGCCTGCCTCTGGGGTCCCGCGCATGGCGGCGCGAACCAGGCCGCGCTGGAAATGCTGCGCGAAATCGGCACCGTCGACCAGATCCCGGAATTTATTCGCCGCGCCAAGGACAAGGACGACCCATTCCGCCTGATGGGCTTCGGTCACCGGGTCTACAAGAACTTCGACCCGCGCGCCAAAGTGATGAAGCAATCGGCGGATGAAGTTCTCGACCTGCTCGGCATCGAGAATAACGAAACCCTCAAGGTCGCCAAGGAACTTGAAAAGATCGCGCTGGAAGATCCTTATTTCGTCGAGAAAAAACTCTATCCGAACGTCGATTTCTATTCCGGCATCATTCTCGACGCGATGGGTTTCCCGACCTCCATGTTCACGCCGATCTTCGCGGTTGCGCGCACCGTTGGCTGGGTCAGCCAGTGGAAAGAGATGATCGCGGACCCGGCGATGAAGATCGGTCGCCCGCGGCAGCTTTACACCGGGCCGACATACCGCGACTATGTGGATGTCGAAAACCGCTGAAACGGGACCGGGCGAAGGGGACATCAATGAAATCGACCACCTTCGCCCTCGCCCTGCTGCTGGCGCACGCCGCTCCTGCCTTGGCCGAGAATAAATGCAGTGCCGCAGCGGATGCCTATGCGCAGGCACGCGCCGTGATTGATCCCGGCCCCGACGCCTGCGAGGCGACCCTTAAAGAGGCTCTGGCCGGGATGAAAACCGCCCGCGACGCTGCGGAAAGCTGTGGCTGCGCGCCCTTGAGCGACGATATGGGCAGGTTTCTGGCCCGCCTGCGCAGCAGCGACGCGTCCTGTTTCGACAAAAGCCAGGACATCATGCTTTATGACGCGCAGTTCGCCGACCTGATCGCCGACTGCCGCTGAGGCGGGACAGCAGCGTTCGGCCTACCGCCCTTCGAATCGGGCCGGGCGTTTTTCCAGAAAAGCCAATACGCCTTCCTTGAAATCACGAGTTTCGCCGCAGGCGCCTTGCAACTTTGCCTCGAGGTTCAGCTGTGTCGGCAGGTCGTTTTCGTAACTCCGGCGCAGCGCTGTCTTGATATGGGCGTAGGCCGTGGTCGGTCCGGTCGCCAGTTTGGCGGCCCTCGCCTGCCAATGCGCCTCGAACCCGGCATCTGGAACCGCCTCCCAGATCATGCCCCAGTCGGATGCCTGCCGCGCGCTCACGGGTTCCGCGAAAAGCGCCGCACCCATGGCTTTTGCGAACCCCACCTGACGCGGCAGCCAATAGGTTCCGCCGGCATCGGGGATCAGACCGATTCGGGTAAAGGCCTGCAGAAAGACCGCCGATTCCGTCGCAATAACCACATCGGTGGCCAGCGCCAGATTCGCACCCGCCCCGGCCGCCGCGCCATTGACAGCGGCGATCGTCGGGATCTGGCAATCAAAAATGGCTTTCAGCAGCGGCTCGTATTCGTCGCGCAATGTGCGTTCCAGATCAATGCTGCCAACTGTGGCCCGGTCACCCAGATCCTGCCCGGAACAAAACGCGCGCCCCGCCCCCGTCATGACCAGCACCCGCGCTTCTTTCTCAGACGCCTTGACCGCATGCAGGATCTCGGCCCGCATCTGGGTGTTCAACGCGTTCATGACATCTGGACGGTTCAGCGTCAGAACGGCAACGCCGTCATCATATGACAGTTGGATGGCCTTGTACTGCATGGGTGACTCCCTCGGATCGGTCGGGCTCACTCTAGGCGAACAAGCGGCGAGGGAAAGCACAACGCGTCGTCAGTCCCGCATTATTTCCCGCAGCCGTGCTTCTTCCTCGGCGCTCAGGGCAGGCTGCGCCGCACCCGGACTGCGGCGCCTCAGGTAAAGGCCGCCAATCCCCAAGGCGGCCAGCAACATGACAGGCCCCGCGATCCACAAGATCAGGTTTGCGCCCTTTGTGTTCGGATCGAGAAGCACATATTCGCCATACCGCGCCACGATGAAATCGACGGCTTCCTGATCACTGTCCCCGGCAACCAGCCGTTCGCGCACAAGAAGGCGCAGATCGCGCGAGATATCGGCGTTGGATTCGTCAATGCTCTCGCTCTGACAGACCGGGCAGCGCAGGCCCTGGCTGATGTCGCGGGCGCGGGATTCGAGAACCGGGTCGGAAAGAACCTCGTCAGGCTGCACCGCGAGAACGGGCGTGGCGAGGATGCACAGGATCAGCAGCAGCCGTTTCATTCCGCGGCAACCGCGCGCGCGGCCCTGCGCGCGCCTGCCGCAACGCGGTAGCGCCGGTCAGTCAGGCTCAGGACACCGCCAAGAGCCATGATGATCGCACCGGCCCAGATCCAGTTGGCGAATGGCTTGACATATGTGCGAACGGCCCAACCGCCGCCATCCTGCGGATCGCCAATCACAAGATAGATATCCCGCAGCACCCCATTTGCAATCGCCGCCTCAGTCGTCGGCATCTGTGCCACCGGATAGACCCGCTTTTCGGGGTAAAGCCGCGCAACTTCCCTCTTTCCACGGAAAACCGACATATCGGCCATCGTCGTGATATAGTTCGGACCTTCTGATCGGGACACGTCGTTCAACGCGATCTGGTAGCCCGCCACCTCGAATGTCTCGCCAACCGAGGCCACACGGATATCCTCGACGCTCCACGCCGTCATCGCCGCGACCCCGAAGATCGTGATCCCCAGCCCCGAATGGGCAAAAAGCTTGCCCCAGTCGGCGCGCGGCAGACGCGTCAAGCGCTGCAGTTTGCCGGCAAGGTCTCCGCGCCCGGCCCGCAGCCACAGGTCGGTCAGAGCACCCGCAACCAGCCATACCGCAAGCGCCGCCCCCACCGGGCCCAGCGCCGAATGCCCGGTCTGCATCGCGAAGGCCAACCCGCCAAATGCGACGGCCAGCGCCAGGGCCGGTCCAAGCGGCCGCGCCGCTGTCCCAAGACGCGCGCGTTTCCACGGCAGCACCGCGCCAAGTGGCAGAACCACGGCAAGGGCCACCATGAAGGGCGTGAAGGCCGCGTCAAAGAACGGTGCGCCGACGCTCAGCTTGCGACCGAACAAGAGCTCCGCGACCAACGGCCAAAGCGTGCCCACGAAAACCACAAAGGCAGCAACGGCCAGCAGGATATTGTTCAGAAGCAGCGCCGATTCCCGGCTCACCATCGCAAAAACACCCTTGGCCTCCATCGAGCCGGCGCGTGCTGCATATAGCGTCAGCGCACCGCCCATGAAGACGCCAAGGATGATCAGGATGAACACGCCGCGTTCGGGGTCATTGGCGAAAGCATGGACCGAGGTCAGCACGCCCGACCGCACGATGAAGGTGCCGATAAGGGAAAAACCGAAGGCCAGGATCGCCAGCAGGATGGTCCAGCTTTTCAGCGCTTCGCGTTTTTCCACGACAATTGCGGAATGCAGCAGCGCAGCGGCGATCAGCCACGGCATGAAGCTGGCGTTCTCAACCGGGTCCCAGAACCAGAAGCCGCCCCAGCCAAGCTCGTAATAGGCCCACCATGACCCAAGCGCGATGCCGATCGTCAGAAAAACCCAGGCCGCCAGCGTCCAGGGCCGCACCCAGCGCGCCCATGCCGCGTCGACCCTGCCCTCGATCAAGGCGGCCACGGCAAAGCTGAACGACATCGAAAGCCCGACATAACCCAGATAGAGAAACGGCGGGTGAAACGCGAGACCGGGGTCCTGCAGCAAAGGATTGAGATCCTCGCCGTTCATCGGAGGCCGGACCATCCGCAGGAACGGGTTCGAGGTGAACAGGATGAAGGCAATAAACGCAACACCGATGGATCCTTGCACCGCCAGCACCCGCGCGCGCAGACTGTCCGGCAGGTTCCCGCCAAAGACCGCGGCAGACGCCCCGAACAACGCGAGAATCAGCACCCAGAGCAGCATCGACCCTTCATGGTTGCCCCAGACGCCGCTGACCTTGTAAATCATCGGCTTGGCCGTGTGGGAGTTCTCCACAACAATCTTCAGCGAGAAATCCGACGTCACAAACGCATGCGTGAGGACCGCGAATGAAAAGCCGATCAGGATCAGCTGGGTGATCGCCGCAGGCTCTGCCAGCGCCATCCAGTCAAGCCTTCTGCGATGCGCGCCCGCCATCGGCACGACCGACTGCACGAGAGCCACGCAAAACGCCAGGATCAGCGCGAAATGTCCAAGTTCAACCAACATGGCGCCGACCCTACCGGGTCACGCCGCCGCCGCCAATGGGCAACCTGTCACATCTGGGTGCGACATGTGTTACCCCCGCGCCGCCCGGCCTCCTTCGATCAGGCGCAGATGGCCCTCGACCACCGTTTCGGGGCGGTCCTTGATCTGGCTCAGGCATTCGCGCAACGCGCGGTCAAGCTCCTCGGCGGCCAGCCGGTTGCGCGCCTGTGCTTCGGTCAGTTTCGTGGCCATATCCTGTCCTCTCATGTTTCAGTTGCGCGGCAGTCGTTCACGGATCAGCACCGCCAGTTCCGTCAGAACAGATGTGTTCTTGTTCAACAGGTCCCGCGTCGCCTGATCCTTCTGGTAGTCGCGGTACAAGAGGTAAAACACCAAAAGCACCCAAGGACCGTGCTCGCTCAGCAGTGTCAGAAACACACTATCGGGCATCGCCGCCCCTCCAGTCATCCAGCGCCGGATTATCCGCGGCCTGCCCCGGGGCCGCCCCCGATTGCAGCGCCTGCAGCGCACCGATATTCGACGTGACATCGGCAGCCCGCGCCAGCGTCAGCGCGATAGAACGCTGGAACTCCTGCCCCTTGGACTGCTGACGCGCGCCGAAATAGAACGACACGATCGCCCCCATCAGCCACCAAAGCGGCTCCGGCACCAGCGCGATGCCCTGCATCCGCGTCGCAAACCAGATCGGATCGACCATGGCGCTGATGATCAGACCAAGCGTGCCAAGGGCCAGCGCCGGGCGCGGCAGCCGGTTCAACCCGTCAACGAAGCGATCGAAAATCCCTTTCCGGTCCAGCGCGAACTCCCCCGAGAACTGCGTCAGCGCCGCCGCCCGATAGGCCGCCTCGCGGGCCTCTCCCGCCTCGGCATTGCCCCGGAACACTTCCAGCGTTTCACGGATGGCATTGCGCCCACCGCCAAAGAGCAGCGCGAATATCGCCTCGATCATCCCCATACCGCGACCCGCCTCGCATGTTCGTCCGCAGTCAGATGATAGCGCGGCGCAATGAACTCCTCGGCCCGCGCGATCCAGCCGCCCTTGCCGCCATCGCGCCTGCGCGCGTATTTCCGGCTCCCCGGCCGCCTGTCAGCCAAGGCGTAATAGTAATTCCGCCGCGCAATCCCGTAGGCATCCGCCAGATGGTTCGGCGCAGTGGCAAAGGCAATCCGCGCGGCCTCGATGGTGCGCGGACCGATGATACCGTCAACCGTGATCGCCTGTCCCATGTCGCGCAACAGCCGTTGCAATATCTCGATCGCCGCCGCCCCCGCGTTCACGTACATGTCGAAGACCGATGCCTGCAGCGCCTCGGGCAATTCCCCGATCCGGGGCCGCTCGAAATAGTCGCGGATGAAAATCTCTTTCGCCTGCCGCCTGTCCAAGGCGCGAACATCGGCCGTCGTCACCCTGCCGTCGCCGTCCAGATCCAGCCGCAATCGCCGCATCGTGCCGATCGTCACACCGAAATTGGTGGCGCCGCCCGGATCGTCGGGATCGTTCACATAGCCCCCTTCCCGGGACAATATCTCTTCGGCTATCGCCTCTACGCTTTTCATCATTTCAGCCCATTGCGTGGAAAACTCCCGCAAAAGGCTGCGCCCATTTGGTTAATGGCGCCGGAATCCACCGTCCGCAGTCACAGGACCTCGGGCAGTATCCCATTCTTCTGTTAGAAAATATCCCCGCCGGAGGCGAACACCGAGCGTCCGCTAGGACGCGAGACAGACCAGCGACGCGCGGAACGCGCGTCCCCTTTTCTCAGCTACCCGGCTCGACATAGACACCCTGCTCCTTCAGCGCGTCGATGACTTCCTTCGGCATGTAGGTCTCGTCATGCTTGGCCAGAATCTCGCTGGCTTCGAATACGCCATTCACCAGCCGCCCGGTGCCGACCATGCCCTCGCCCTCTTTGAAAAGGTCCGGCAAGACCCCGGTGTAGCTGACCGGAACCGAGGCCGCACCATCGGTCACGTTGAAGGTGATCGTCTCCCCCTGCCCGCGCACCAGAGTTCCCTCCTCGACCAGCCCGCCGATCCGGAACACTTCTCCCGGCCCCGGCGGTTCGGCCAGAACCTGCACCGGCGCGCGGAAGAAATTGATCCCGTCGCGCATCGCATAGCCGATCAGGGCGGTCGACAGCGCAAGCGCCACCGCCGCGACGGCGATGACCTGAATCCGGCGTTGCTTCTTCAGCCCCTTCATCGTGCCTCCGTTCAGGGAAAGACCGGCGCCAGCATCAGCCCCGATGTCTCATCAAGCCCCAGCATCAGGTTGGCATTCTGAATCGCCTGCCCCGATGACCCCTTATTTAGGTTGTCGATGGCGGAAACCACCATGGCCCGCCCTGCGACACGATCGCCCACCACGCCGATATGGCAGAAATTCGAACCCTGAACATGGCCGATCCCCGGTGTCTGTCCGTAGGGAAGAGTCACGATGAATGGTTCCTTTTCATAGCGCGCGGCAAGCGCGGCGTGGATCGCCTCGGCATCGCCCTTTACATAGCAGCTCGCCAGAATACCGCGATTGACCGGGATCAAATGCGGCGTGAACATGATCTCGACCTTCCGACCGGCCAGTTTGCTGAACTCCTGGTCGAACTCACCCAGATGCCGGTGCTTGCCGCCGGCGGAATAGGCCATGGCATCCTCGCTGCGCTCTGAAAAAAGCATGTTCTCTTTCAAGGACCGCCCCGCACCCGAAGCGCCGTTCTTCAGGTCGCAGATGATGTCATCCAGATCGATCAATGCGGCCTCGATCAAGGGCCGCAAGGCGAATTGGACCGCCGCAGCATTGCATCCCGTGCCCGCAACAAGCCGCGCAGACCGGATGTCGTCGCGGTAAAACTCGGTCAGCCCGTAAACCGCTTCCTTTTGCATCTCCACGGCAGCATGGGCCTTACCGTACCACTTTTCATAAGCCGCCGGGTCGCGCAGACGGAAATCGGCGGACAGGTCGACGACCTTCAGCGTCTTTGGCAGCCCGTTGATCATCTCCTGGCTCATCGCATGCGGCAACGCGGCAAACGCCAGATCGATGGTGGCGAAATCGATCTCGTCAATCGTGGTCAACTTCGGCAGGTCGAGATGGCGCAAATGCGGAAAGACCTCGGCCATGGCCATCCCCGCCTTGCGGTCGCCGGACAGCGCCACGATCTTCATCGAGGGATGGGTGGCGATCAGCCGGACCAGTTCTGCGCCAGTATAGCCCGAAGCACCGAGGATTGCGATATTCTGGGTCATGGTGTCCCTTACGTTTTGTCAGAAAGCGTGCTGCACATCACGTACGTTTCGTACCTTTACGTGCTATCGAAAGCTCCGTTTCAAGCGGACTGAAATTCGACCTGTCGTCGCAAGAACTGTGTGGCGCGCATCGACACTTTCCTCGGATCGCCGGTGGTCAGGAACAGGCTCTCGGTTCCCGACCCCAGCATGTTGGGATGACGATCCAGATAGTCCGAAAGGCTCTCGGCCACAAGGTTTGCTTGCGAGTAGACCTTTACATCCTGCCCCAGCGCATCCTGAAAGATGTCTTCCATCAACGGGTAGTGCGTACAGCCCAACACCGCAGCCTGCGGGTCCGGCATCTTGCGTTTCAGGGCATCGACATGGCTCCGCACAAGAGCCTCCGCAAGAATCAGATCGCCTTCTTCGATAGCGTCCACCACCCCGCCACAGGCCTGAGCTTCGACGTCTACCCCTATGGCACGAAACGCTAATTCTCTCTGGAAGGCCCGGCTCGCGACCGTGGCCGGCGTCGCGAAAAGCGCGACATGCTTGACCTCAACTTCGCGTGGCGGGCTGTTGTCGCCCCACTGCCGTTCGGTCAGCGCCTCGATCAAGGGCACAAAGACGCCCAGCACCCGTTTCTCGCGCGGCACCCAGCTTTCCTGCATTCGCCGCAAAGCAGCGGCGCTCGCGGTGTTGCAGGCCAATATGACAAGGTCGCAACCCGCGTCGAACAGCCGATCGACCGCCGCAGTGGTCAGCGCATAGACATCATCGGCTGTCCGCACCCCGTAGGGCGCGTGCTTGTTGTCACCGAGATAAACAAAGGGCACCTGCGGCATTCGCCGCGAAACCGCCTGCAGAACAGTCAGTCCGCCCAGCCCAGAATCGAAAATTCCAACCGCCATTTAAACCCTGTATTTCTCATCAAACTCATACCCGTACGTCAGGGATTTGAGTGGCCTTGGCGACAGGGCATACGTCTCTTGGCGCAGGAAATCCATCATGCTTTTGGTGTCGCCTGCATGCTGCTTCAGTTGGTCCGCGGGGATCGGCTTGCCAATCGCCACCCGGACAGGCTCATCAACACGAGCACGGAACTCCTTGATAAGCAAAGCAACTCTCAGGTTGGCGTGCAGGTGACTCGCCATCTGAAAAAGCCGGCTGTTCTGCCCGTCGAAGTACACTGGAACAACCGCAGCTTCGGATTTCGTGACCATCTTTGCCGTGAAACTCCGCCATTTCGGATCTATCGGCTGCCCGAAAGGTTTTGGCGCGGTGCTGACAGTGCCACCGGGAAAGATCCCGATCGCGCCGCCCTGCCCGAGATAGCTGAGCGCCTCTTTGCGGGTCTCAAGATTCTGAGTAATCGCCTCTTTCGTTTCGTCGAACGAAATCGGCAGGATGACCCGGTTCAGGTCTTCGGCTTTGCGAAACACCCGATGTGCAATGATTCTGAAATCCCCGCGAAGCACCGACAGGATATACCCCATCATAAGGCCGTCGAGAATCCCGTAAGGATGGTTCGAAATCAGGATCAGCGGTCCCTTGGCCGGAATGTTGTCAAGGCTCCCCCCGACGACATCAAGACTGAGCCCATAGCGGTCTACAATCACCTGCCAGAAATCGCGGCCCCCTGCGACCTCTTGTTCGTAACCTTCGGCCCGGCGTATCAGCCGCAACCGACCGGTCGCATTTTCGACCGCGCGGATCAATGCGCGCCCGCTCTTGGAACGTGCTGAACTGGCGTAGCTGATATCACGCGCCACCTGCCGATCCGTTCGCATCGCTTTGCTCATCTTGGGTCCTGCATCGACTCTTTTGCGTGGTGCCTATTATTATAAGCCATTGTAACGGTTCAACGACTGGTCGGCTATTGCTAACCGACCGGGCTATTCCGCCGCCGATTTCATCGCGGCACCGCCAGAACCCAGAACAGCAAGAAGCTCGTCGCGCCGAAGCATGGCCTTGCGATGGTTCTCCGCCTTCACCGGTCCGAAGCCACGGACAGACAAAGGCAATTCCGCCAGCGCGACCGCAGCGTCCATCGTTTCTTCACGCGGATCGCGCCTGATCGCGGCAATGTCCGCTTCGTACTGGCGGATCAATCCACGTTCCATTCGCCTTTCTGACGACCAGCCGAACGGGTCAAACGGCGTGCCGCGCAGGACTTTAAATCGAGGCAGAATAGCCAGAACCTTAATGATCCATGCTCCATAAGCTTTCTTGACCGGCCTTCCGTCAGGACCCTTGCCCGAAAGAAGCGGTGGGGCCATGTGGTAGGTCAGCTTCAGATCCCCGTCGAATTCGACACGTGCCTTTTCATGGGATTGTTGCATCAGGCGCGCAACCTCGTATTCGTCCTTATATGCAAGCACCTTGTGGTAACCTTTGGCGACGGCCTCTTTCAGACGGACATCGGAGATCTCCGAAACCAGCTTACTATAGCGCTTTGCTAGTCGGGTGGATTGATAGGCTTTCAGATGTTCGATCCGCAGTGCGATACGCTCGTCAAGCGTCTTTGGGAGTTCAACCACATTCGGCGCAAGCAATTCCTTGACACCCGATGGATTGGCGACGGCCCACCGACCAACCTCGAACGCGCGTTTATTGCCCTCGATCGCTGTACCGTTCAGCTCAATCGCCTTCAGCAGCGCCTCGCGCGTCAGCGGCACCAATCCACGCTGCCAGGCGGCTCCCAGCATCATCATATTGGAGTAGATCGAGTCGCCCATGACCGCCTTCGCCAAGTCCGAGGCGTCGAACATGCAAAGCCGCTCGCCAAGCCGGGCCTGCAGGGAAAGTTCAAGCTGCTCGGTCGGCAACTTGAACTCGGTATTCCGGGTAAAATCGCCGGTAATGATCTCGTGGCTGTTTACGACCCCGCCTGCCCGCCCGGTCTTCATCAGACCCAATGTCTTTGATCCAGCGCTTACGACCAGATCACCGCCGATCAGCGTGTCGCATTCGCCGGTCGCCACGCGGATAGCGCTGATATCCTCAGGACGGTCTGCCAGTCGGCAATGAATATGGACCGCACCCCCTTTTTGCGCGAGGCCCGCCATTTCCATCATCCCCGCGCCCTTTTCATCAAGATGCGCAGCCATCGCCAAGACAGCACCTATCGTTACCACACCGGTCCCACCGACGCCGGTAATGACGACATTATGGGTTCCGTTGATCTTCGGAATATTCGGATAGGGTACGTCACCCAAATCGAGCTCAACCGTCGCTGACTTTCGAATCTTTGCGCCTTCGACCGTCACGAAAGATGGACAGAATCCCTGCAAGCAGGAAAAATCCTTATTGCAGGAAGACTGATCAATTGCCCGCTTCCGGCCGAATTCGGTTTCCACCGGCACAATCGAAACGCAGTTCGACTGCACACCGCAGTCACCGCATCCCTCGCAGATATCGGTGTTGATAAAGACTCTCTTGTCCGGGTCGGGAAACTGCCCGCGCTTTCGACGGCGACGCTTTTCGGCAGCACAGGTTTGCACATAAAGAATGACAGACACGCCGTTGAGAGTAGAGAATTTTTCTTCGACAGAAAGAAGTTCAGATCTTGGGTGGCGACGGAATTCTTTCGGAAATTTGGAAAAGTCGATCTCTTCCTTCTCATCATAGACCAATGCAAGGTGCTTGACGCCGATCGCCTGAACCTCATGCGCGATCCGTGCGGCATCCAGACCACCATCGTTCTTTTGGCCGCCGGTCATTGCAACCGCATCGTTAAAAAGAATCTTGTAGGTCATTGTGGTCCCGGCAGCGACAGCGGCTCGGATCGCCTGGATGCCTGAATGGTTATACGTGCCGTCCCCCAAATTCTGGAAAACGTGAGATCGCTTGGAGAACGGCGCTTCGCCTATCCAGTTGGCGCCTTCACCGCCCATCTGCGTGAAGCCGATTGTCTCACGATCCATCCATTGGACCATGTAGTGGCAACCGATCCCCGCATAGGCGCGCGCGCCCCTCGGCAGTTTCGTCGACGTGTTGTGGGGACAGCCGGAACAGAAATAGGGCAAGCGTGCAGCCAACTCTGGGGCATTGTCGGCTTTCTCTGCGTCTTCAATAGCTTGCACTCCGGCCTTGATACCGTCGGTGCCGCGACCCTCATCAATCAGTACCTTGCCGAGACATTTAGCGATATGCGTCGGCTGCAAGGCAAAGCGGGTCGGAAAGAGTTCCTCTCCGTCCTTCATCCAACCATAGACCCGGCGATGGGCATCATCAAAAAGTGCTTCCTTGACCTGCACCTCGATCAGCTTGCGCTTTTCTTCAACGACGACGATCAGGTCCAGCCCCTCGGCCCATTCGTGAAAACTCTTCATGTCGAGCGGCCAAACTTGCCCAACCTTGTAGGTTGTTATTCCCAGACGCTCTGCTTCATCCCTGTCGATGCCAAGCAGATGCATCGCATGCACGAGATCCAGCCAGTTCTTGCCAGCGGCCACGAAGCCGATTTTCGCGCCGGCCTTCCCCCACACCCTTTTGTCAATCTTGTTTGCCCGAGCGAAAGCTTCCGCAGCGAAGCGCTTGTGGTCGATCATCCGAGCCTCTTGGGCGACAGGCGTATCTATGAGGCGAATGCTCAAACCGCCTTCGGGCATCTTAATATCCGGGACGACAAATTGCATCCGGCCCGGGCGGCCGTCGACAACGGAGGTCACTTCGACCGTGTCCTTCATCAACTTGAGCCCGACCCACATCCCCGTGAAGCGCGAAAGCGCATAGCCATAAAGACCGTAGTCCAAAATCTCCTGTACTCCTGCGGGCGAGAGCACGGGCATATAGGCATCCACCATGGCCCAGTCAGACTGATGAAGTGTCGTAGAACTTTCCCCGGTGTGATCGTCGCCCATCGCCATGATCACTCCGCCATTTGGCGATGTGCCGGCCATATTGGCGTGGCGCATCACATCTCCGGAACGATCGACCCCCGGCCCCTTGCCATACCAAAGGCCAAACACCCCATCGAATTTGCCCTCGCCCCGCAGTTCCGCTTGTTGCGCCCCCCACAGCGCGGTGGCCGCCAGGTCTTCGTTGAGGCCTTCGTGGAAAACCACGTCCGAGGCATCCAAATCGGCCTTGGCCTTTGCCATTTGCTGATCCACCGCTCCGAGTGGAGAGCCACGATATCCTGTTACATATCCGGCCGTGTTGACACCCGCGGCGCGATCGCGTGCTTTCTGCATCAACATCAGTCTAACGAGTGCCTGGGTCCCGTTCATCAGAACGGTCTCCTGGTTCAGGTCGAACTTATCGTGAAGCGTAGTATCCCGCGTGCCCATCCGAAACCTCCCGAGGTGCTTTGCTGGCATTATAGGTCAAATTTGCTGACCTACAAAATGAATTTCCTGTCACCTCACCGTTTGCAATCGACCTTCATTTCCAAGTAACTCTGACTAAGTTGTTACACGCTAACAAGCATTGGTTGGGACGAAATGGACTGGGATAAGCTACGAATATTTCACGCGGTCGCTGACGCGGGTAGCCTGACCCATGCCGGCGAGGCGCTCCACCTGTCGCAATCCGCGGTCTCGCGACAGATCCGTGCACTCGAGGAGAGCTTGAATACTACACTTTTTCATCGTCATGCCCGGGGACTGATTCTTACCGAGCAGGGCGAACTGCTTTTTGACGCGACGAGCGCGATGAACAAGCGGCTGGATTCCGCAGCGGCACGGATCCGCGACAGCGAGGAGGAAGTCTTTGGCGACCTGCGTGTCACGACGACGACCGGCTTTGGCACGTTGTGGCTCGCCCCGCGCCTGCCAAAGCTCTACGAAAAGTATCCGGACCTGAAAATCGACCTGATGCTCGAAGAACGGGTTCTCGATCTGCCCATGCGTGAGGCAGATGTGGCAATCCGGATGAAAGAGCCAAGCCAGGCAGACCTTATCCGCCGGCGGCTCATGTCCGTTCGGATGCGTCTTTACGCGACACCAGCATATCTCGCAGCCAAAGGAACCCCCACGCGGCCCCAGGATCTCTCCGATCACCGGTTGATCTGTCAGAATACCACGTCGGCGCAAGTCATGGCGGGGGCGAGCCTTGTGCAGGAACTGTTGACACATGACATTCCCTCCCTGCTGACCGTGAACAACTATTTCGGTGTCTTGCAGGCGGTCTTGAATGACTTGGGGATCGGCGTCCTGCCGGATTACCTGACAGAAGATTTCCCGGATCTAGTGCGCGTTCTTCCCGATATCGAGTCCAACGAAGTGCCGGTCTTTCTGGCTTATCCCGAAGAGCTTCGGCAATCCAAACGGATTTCCGCCTTCCGTGATTTCGTGATGGACGAAATCATGGCATACCGGAAACGTCAGAGGATCGAGACGGACGCAAAGTAAGTTAACGCCATGCAAGAAATGCATAGCGGCTTTGCAACTATACGTTCTCTTTTTGCTTGAAGGGTATGCACTGCGCACCTAAATCCATCACGAAGCCGATGGTTGAGGCAACTCTCGTCGGTTTTACCTCCCTGTTGGACTTGGCCGGGCTATGCCCGGCCATTTTTTTTCGATTGCAAATGTTTCGGCGATTGTGGCTGCAGACCCGTGCAGATGCCTTTTCCCCCGGCGCCAACTGCACTAAGAAGCGCGCGACAGTACCCCGGGGGACAGAATGGACGAACCGCAGATCACCGAAGACCTCATCGCAGCACACGGCCTCAAGCCCGACGAATATGACCGTGTACTAGAGATCATCGGGCGGGAGCCGACTTTCACAGAACTGGGAATTTTTTCGGCGATGTGGAACGAACACTGTTCCTACAAGAGCTCCAAGAAATGGCTGCGAACGCTCCCGACGACGGGCCCCCAAGTCATTTGCGGTCCGGGCGAGAACGCCGGCGTCGTCGACATCGGCGACGGACAAGCCGTGGTTTTCAAAATGGAAAGCCACAACCACCCAAGTTACATCGAGCCCTACCAGGGCGCGGCAACGGGTGTCGGTGGGATACTTAGAGATGTTTTCACGATGGGTGCACGCCCGATCGCGGCCATGAACTCTTTGTCGTTCGGAGCCCCTTCTCATCCCAAGACCCGGCAATTGGTCAATGGTGTCGTCGAAGGAATCGGCGGCTATGGGAATTGTTTTGGCGTGCCGACGATCGGGGGCGAGGTTCGGTTTCATCCGGCATATAACGGGAACTGCCTTGTGAACGCTTTCGCCGCCGGTTTGGCCGATTCTGACAAGATCTTCTATTCTGCCGCGTCGGGTGTCGGCATGCCGGTCGTCTATCTGGGCGCCAAGACCGGACGCGACGGTGTCGGTGGCGCCACGATGGCATCGGCGGAATTCGATGACACGATTGAAGAGAAGCGTCCGACCGTCCAGGTCGGCGACCCCTTTACAGAAAAGAGGCTCATGGAGGCCTGCCAGGAGCTGATGCTTACGGGGGCGGTCATTTCGATACAGGATATGGGCGCAGCCGGGCTAACCTGTTCGGCAGTTGAAATGGGGGACAAGGGCAATCTGGGCGTGCGGCTCAACCTCGAGGACGTTCCTGTCCGGGAAGAGAACATGACCGCCTATGAAATGATGCTTTCGGAATCGCAGGAACGCATGCTGATGGTTTTGAACCCTGCATTGGAGTCCGAGGCAAAAGCCGTCTTCGACAAATGGGACCTGGATTTTGCGATCGTGGGCGAAACGATCGCCGAGGACCGGTTCCTGATCATGCACAACAACGTCGTGAAGGCTGACCTGCCGCTCAAGGCGCTTTCTGGCAATGCCCCTGAATACGACCGCCCCTGGGTCGAGACGCCTCCTGCGGCAGAGATGGAGCCCGTCCCGGGCGTGGATCCGATCGATGGATTGAAAGCACTCATCTCATCGCCAAATTATGCGGCCAAGCAATGGGTCTATGAGCAATATGACCACATGGTGATGGCAGATACGGTCGTGGCGCCGGGGCTTGGTGCAGGCGTCATTCGCGTTCACGGCACACCTAAAATGCTTGCATTCACTTCAGATGTGACACCTCGCTACGTGGCCGCAAACCCCGTTGAAGGGGGAAAACAAGCGGTCGCCGAGGCCTACCGGAATCTGACGGCTGTTGGCGCCACCCCCCTAGCAACGACAGACAATCTGAATTTCGGCAACCCCGAAAAACCGCGGATCATGGGACAGTTCGTCGGTGCGATCAAAGGCATCGGAGAAGCAGTTGCAGCCCTTGATATGCCAATCGTGTCAGGCAACGTGTCACTTTACAACGAAACCGATGGCAAAGCCATTCTACCCACACCGACAATCGGGGCCGTAGGTCTGATTGCATCGGCCGACCACCTGATTGCAGGGCATGCCCGTGACGGCGATGTCGCCCTGCTGGTTGGAGCGACCAAGGGCCATCTTGGCCAGTCGGCGCTTCTGACCGAAGTGTTCCATCGTGAAGACGGCGACGCCCCGCATGTCAATTTGGAAACCGAACGCCGCAACGGCGAATTCATCCGCGACAATCACGCGATGATCCGGGCTTGCACCGATCTGTCTGATGGTGGCCTAGCTCTTGCAGCTTTCGAGATGGCAGAGGCCGGAGGCATCGGGATTGCATTGGAAATCGCAGATACACCAACCCTATTCGGCGAAGATCAGGCGCGCTATCTCGTGGCCTGCAACTTCGATCAGGCAGAAGCCCTTATGATCGCCGCGGGCAAAGCCGGTGTCCCAATCGTGACAGTCGGAAAATTCGGCGGTGAGCAGGTGAGCTTTGCAGGGCGCGCGGCGCCTCTCTTGGAACTCTCTGGGATTTACCGCGAAAGTTTTGCTGCCGCAGTCGCTTGATTGGCGGTCGGAATATCGGCCAAGACACAGTCACCGAGTCGAACGGCGCCCACTTGCGCCCACCCGCCCCCGGCTTTACATCTGCAGGCAAGCGAGAATGGAGGCACCAATGGCAATTGAAGCTCAGGAAATCGAGGATCTCATCCGCGAGAGCTTTCCAAACGCCAGCATCATGATCACTGATCTCGCGGGCGACGGAAATCATTACGCGGCGGAGGTGATTGATGCCAGCTTCAAAGGCATGAACCGCGTTCAGCAACAAAGAGCGGTCTATGCCGCCCTAAAAGGAAAAATGGACGGCAGCGCAGGCGAATTGCATGCGCTGGCCCTGACCACGAAAGCACCGGAGTAGCGCAATGTCAGACGCAAAGACCCAGATCAAAGACACCGTG
Source organism: Paracoccaceae bacterium (assembly GCA_024642725.1). Taxonomy (GTDB): domain Bacteria; phylum Pseudomonadota; class Alphaproteobacteria; order Rhodobacterales; family Rhodobacteraceae; genus JAHEAO01. The sequence goes on from JAHEAO010000023.1 coordinate 35,746, forward strand.
ACCAAGAATGATGTCGTTCTCTTCATGAAGGGCACCAAGATGATGCCGCAATGCGGGTTTTCTTCTCGTGTCGCCGGCGTGTTGAATTTCATGGGCGTCGACTATGCTGACGTCAATGTGCTGGCTGACGAAACCATTCGCCAAGGGATCAAGGATTACTCGGATTGGCCGACAATCCCGCAGCTTTATGTCAAAGGTGAATTCGTCGGCGGCTGCGACATCATCACTGAGATGACCCTGTCGGGGGAGTTGGACCAGCTGTTTGAAAGCAAAGGCGTCGCCTACGACAAGACCGCCGCCGAAAAAATTCGTGAAGCAAACGCCTGAGCCATACGCAGCCGGACGGAACCAGGAGCCGCCTTCACAAGACATTCGGCAAATGCGGCTTGAGAGGCTATCAGCTTCGCACTTCTTTTGATGGATCAAGTCAAGCCGGGCGACGGCTGCGTCGCCACTAGCTGGCCTTGTCTTCGACAGCCGCAGCAAGTGCTTCCGCGCGGGCCGCGATCTCGGCCAGCGTTTCGGTCACTTGCGGCGGGATCACCGCAACTTCGACAGTCTTGGACTGCGGTTCGGGCCGGTTGCGCAATTCATCAATCAACTGTTCTTGTGCCGACAGCTTTTGTTCGAGGCCTCTTAGCTGCTCATCAATTCCGGCTGTCTTGTCAGCGAGCATCAGCCCGGCCATCAACAACATGCGGCTCTCGGGCATTCGGCCAATTTGGTTGCTGAGGACTGATGCCTCTGCGTCCAGCATCGCGGCGGCAGATTTGAGGAAATGTTCTTCCCCGACCTGGCACGCGACTTCGAATTCACGTCCGCCAATAGAGACTTTCACGTCAGGCATTTAAGCCCCCTTCCAGCAACGGCTTCAATGCCCCCAAAATGGCGTCCAATTCCGTGCGATCAGCCTCGCGTGTTGTCCTTAGCGCATCGAGCTCTGTCAGCATCGCCTTGTTGATCAGATGCGCGTCACCGACGCCCTGTTCGTTCGCTTCACGCAAAGCCACGTTGTTCTGCCGCAACTGAGCGCCGATACGCTTGAGGCGTTGCAACTCGGCCTGATGTTGGCCCGCGGCCTCTCGCAGGCGGGCAACCTCCGCTTCAAGCGCGCTGACTGTCTGTTCCTGACGGTCACGGATTGCTTTAACGCGCTCTTCAAGCTGTGCATTGACGGTTTGTTCAGCTTCAAGCGCTTCGCGGAGTTTCGCCGTTTCTGCAGTGGAATCCCCCGACCCACCGATCCCGGAAATACCGGCACCAATCCGATCCAGCGCCGCCGTGATACGACGTTCCAGCTCCGTTATGTCGTTCATACCGATCCCTGCCTCATCTGCGTGCTCTTGTCAGAATAAACACAAAATTCAAATCAACCAGTGCAAAGTCAAGACAAAGGCTGTTGGCTCGGCATAAACCACGCCAATCTCGCTCAAACCTCTGCCAGTGTTCTTGATCTTCGCGATTTGGCTGCTATCAACCCCCGAGGCTTTCCAAACAAAGGACCAATTCCCGTGGACATCGAAACCCTGCGCCAAGAATTTTCCGATCATTGGGCCAAGGCGGCCGCGATCCGCGTTTTGGCCATGGATGCGGTTCAGGCCGCCAATTCCGGACACCCGGGGATGCCAATGGGAATGGCCGATGTCGCGACAGTGCTGTTCGAGAAGCACCTGAAGTTCGATGCGAAGAACCCAGACTGGGCGGATCGCGACCGGTTCATCCTGTCCGCTGGCCACGGATCGATGCTGCTGTATGCGTTACTGCATCTCACTGGCTACGAGGACATGACGATCGATGAGATTCGTAACTTCCGCCAGTCAGGGGCGAAAACGGCTGGCCATCCGGAATATGGACATGCCAAGGGCATAGAGACCACCACTGGCCCGTTGGGACAGGGTATCGCCAATGCCGTCGGTTTCGCGATCGCCGAGGAAGCGCTGCGTGCGCGGTTTGGGCGCAAGGTGGTCGATCACTATACCTATGTCATTGCTGGCGATGGCTGCCTCATGGAAGGCATCAGCCACGAGGCGATTGGTCTGGCCGGGATGCAGAAACTGTCGAAACTGATCGTCCTGTGGGATGACAATAACATCTCGATTGATGGCGAAATCGGTCTTTCTGACATTACCGACCAGAAGAAGCGGTTTCAGGCAGCAGGCTGGCAAGTGCTGGCGTGCGATGGCCACGACCCGGTGGCCATCGACGAGGCGCTGACTGCCGCGCGAAAATCCAAGAAGCCCACGATGATCGCCTGCAAGACTCATATCGGCTTCGGCTCGCCTTCCAAGCAAGACACAAACAAGGCCCATGGATCGCCGCTTGGTGCCGAGGAAATCGCTAAAGTTCGCAAGATTTACGGCTGGTCGCACCCCGCCTTCGAGATCCCGCAGGATATCAAGTCATCTTGGGAAAAGATCGGCGCCCGCGGGGCTGCGGATCGAAAAGAGTGGGATAGCCGTTTCAGCGAGTTATCCGAAAGCCGCCAGAAGGAATTCAACCGAGTTATCGCTGGCGATGCTCCGCGAAAACTGTCGGCGACCATCAAGGCGCTCAAGAAGCAGATGTCTGACGACATGCCCAAAGTCGCGACCCGAAAATCCTCGGAAATGGTACTGGAAGTCATCAACCCGATCATGCCGGAAACCATCGGCGGCTCTGCTGATCTGACCGGTTCCAATAACACGCTGACCGCCGGGCTGGGAATCTTCAACCCGGAAAATCGCAAGGGCCGCTACGTTCACTACGGCATTCGCGAACACGGTATGGCGGCCGCAATGAACGGCATGGTTTTGCATGGTGGCATTCGCCCCTATGGCGGCACTTTCATGTGTTTCACGGACTACGCACGAGGGGCGATGCGTTTGGCATCGCTTGCGGGCGTTCCAACAGTATTCGTGATGACCCACGACAGTATCGGCTTGGGAGAGGATGGCCCGACGCACCAGCCGGTCGAACATCTGGCAATTTGCCGTTCGACACCAAACACTTGGACCTTCCGGCCCGCCGACACCGTGGAGACGGCTGAAGCATGGGAGTTGGCGCTGACAAGCTCCAGGACGCCGTCCGTTCTGGCCCTGTCACGCCAGAACTTGCCGACGGTTCGGACCGAGCACAAGCTCAAGAACCTGACAGCACTCGGCGCCTATGTCCTTGCCGAGGCGGACGGAAAGCGCCAAGCGATCCTGATGGCGACCGGGTCTGAAGTCGAGATTGCGCTTAAAGCGCGCGAAATCTTGCAGGCAAAGGGCATCGGAACCCGCGTCGTATCGGTGCCGTGCATGGAGCTTTTCGCGCAGCAGGACTTGTCCTATCGCCGCAAGATCCTCCCTGCTGGCCCGGTCCGCGTCGCCATTGAAGCCGGTGTTCGTACTGGCTGGGATCAATGGCTCTTGGGCGAGCGCGGGCGCGAAGCAAAAGCAGCATTTGTTGGTATGAAGAGTTTCGGCGCCTCAGCACCGGCACCGGAACTCTACCAGGAATTTGGCATCACAGCAGAAAATGCTGCCGCGCAGGTCGAAGCGCTTCTTGGCGCTTAGTGAACCAAGCCGCACCGATCCAAATCGACGGAAGAAGCAGACAGAGGGCGCCACTGTAACAAACGTGGCGCTCGATATCGTGCGAATCCCGCCCGGGTAGTTTGCGGATCAATGTCCGTATTCTAGCGACCATCCGGTCCGAGCAGCGAAATTGGCCACAACGTTTGCGCTAACACGACATGTTTACGCTATCATGTTGGTGCTAAATGCTTTTCTGCATCAACATGGCTCTGTATACCGCGCGCAAGGAGCGACGCTGCTGGCGTCAGAGGACAGGAGAATGGGAATGACGGTAACTGTCGGGATCAATGGTTTTGGTCGGATTGGGCGGTGCACATTGGCCCATATCACTGAAGCTGCTCGCAACGATGTTCAAGTCGTCAAGATCAATGCAACTGGCCCGATCGAAACAAATGCCCATCTCCTGAAATACGACAGCGTCCATGGACGCTTTCCGGGGCAGATCAAGGTCTCCAACAACACGATGGACCTTGGACGAGGCCCGATGGAGGTATTCTCGACATACAACCCCGAAGAGCTTGACTGGTCGGGTGTCGATGTCGTTCTTGAATGCTCCGGCAAGTTCAATGATGGTCACAAGTCTTCGGTTCACTTGTCTCGCGGTGCCAAGCGCGTCCTGATTTCTGCACCGGCCACGAACGTCGACCGAACAGTTGTCTACGGGGTCAACCATCGCAACCTCGTGGCCGAAGACAAGTTGGTTTCGAATGGCTCCTGTACGACAAATTGCCTGGCCCCTCTTGCGAAAGTCCTGAACGACGCAATTGGCATTGAACGTGGAATCATGACGACAATCCACAGCTACACCGGCGACCAACCGACGCTTGATCGTCGCCACAATGATCTCTACCGCGCCCGCGCGGCTGCTATGGCGATGATACCGACTTCGACCGGCGCCGCCAAAGCCCTTGGCGAAGTTTTGCCGGAGCTCGCCGGAAAACTGGATGGGACCGCGATGCGAGTGCCGACGCCAAATGTTTCGGCAGTTGATCTGACATTTGAAGCATCAAAGGACGTTACCGTGGCGGATGTGAACGAAGTGGTTCGCGAAGCTGCATCCGGTCGCATGGGATCAGTCCTGTCCTACGATCCAGAACCCAAGGTTTCTATCGACTTCAACCACACGACACATTCGTCTATCTTTGCGCCAGACCAGACCAAGGTCATCGGCGGGCGGATGGTCCGGGTATTGGCCTGGTATGATAACGAATGGGGCTTTTCCTGCCGGATGGCAGACGTTGCGGCGGCAATGGGGCGGCTCCTGAACTAGGGAGCAACGGCCATAACCAATCGATTGGCAATCGGGCTAGGGCTTCTGATCCTAGTCTTTCTCGTCGTTGACTATGTTCGCTATGACTGGTCAATGAGCTTGTTCCTGGCGCGGAAATTCATACTCTTATTAGACTATCTGCAATTCTGGCGATGAATCGCTGCCTTTGGCAGTTGACCTTTTCGGCCAGATAGACATGTTAGCGTTAACAATTCGGGTGCTGCTGAGCGCCCCTCAGTTGTTCTAGATAGGAGTGCATGCCATGGCCGTCAAAGTTGCGATAAATGGGTTTGGTCGGATTGGGCGCAATATCCTGAGGTCAATTGTCGAATCGGGGCGAACAGATATTGAGGTCGTGGCCATCAATGACCTGGGTCCGGTGGAAACCAATGCTCACCTGCTTCAGTTCGACAGCGTCCATGGCCGATTTCCCAGCGAGGTGACGACGACGGCGACAACGATCGACGCGGGGCGCGGACCAATAGAAGTCACCGCCATTCGCAACCCCGCTGAACTACCGTGGAGGCATGTCGACATCGTTCTGGAATGCACCGGGATCTTCACCGATAAGGAGAAGGCAAAAGTCCATCTTGAAAACGGCGCGAGCCGGGTCCTGGTTTCGGCACCCTCAAAGGGCGCCGACAAGACAATCGTGCTTGGCGTCAATGACGAGCTTCTGACAAAGGACGATCTGGTCGTTTCAAACGGGTCTTGCACCACTAACTGCCTGGCCCCTGTCGCCAAAGTATTGAATGACAATTTCGGAATCACGACGGGCTTTATGACCACGGTCCACAGCTATACAGGAGACCAGCCAACGCTGGACACCTTGCACAAGGACCTTTACCGCGCACGCGCTGCCGCGCTGTCGATGATACCGACATCGACTGGAGCGGCGAAGGCACTGGGGCTGGTCTTGCCCGAACTGGACGGCAAGCTCGATGGTGCCTCGATCCGCGTTCCGACGCCCAATGTGAGCTGCATAGACCTTGCGATCGTGGTCGAGAAATCTGTTACCTCGGAAGCCGTAAACGCCGCCATGAAAGCGGCATCCGAGACCGGTCGGCTAAAAGGCATACTCGGATATGAGCCGAGGCCACTGGTGTCGTCGGATTTCAATCACAACCAGAACTCATCGACCTTTGCGCCTGAGCAAACCAAGGTTCTGCCGGGCAATTTCGTGCGTGTCCTGAGCTGGTACGATAACGAATGGGGTTTTTCCTGCCGTATGGCTGATATGGCCGTCTTGATGGGTAAGCATCTGTAATTAAAGAGCCTTTACGCAGGGCTCGAGGCGTGCGAACAGCGGCAGTTGTCTGTGACGCGTTTCGGGTCGGAGCCGCACCAAGACCGGACTCTTCGTCAATGCGTTCATTCATGTTCGGACCAATGCCCAAACACGTTCTGTAGAGTTCCAGCCCGGCAAATCGCCAGCAGATCATCCGAATTTCCCGTCGAGTGCCGTCTTGACTGCGGGTGGCACGAACTTGGACACGTCCCCCCCGAGCCGGGCAATCTCTTTCACCAGTTTCGAGGCGATGGCCTGGTGCCGGGCCTCGGCCATCAGGAAGACGGTTTCAATCGAAGAATCGAGAGCTCGGTTCATGCCAACCATCTGAAATTCATATTCGAAGTCGGCCACGGCGCGCAGCCCGCGAATGATCACCCCGGCCCCGACATCCCTGGCGCAATCGATCAGCAGATTTTCAAAAGGGTGAACGACGATTTCGGTTCCGGTCGCCGCAGCGATAGAATTGGATTCTGCTTCAACCATCGCTACGCGATCCTCAAGCGAGAATAGCGGCTTCTTATCGCGGTTGATCGCGATGCCGATCACGAGGCGGTCAACCAGAGCCGACGCACGACGGATTATGTCCAAATGCCCATGGGTCACCGGATCAAAGGTGCCGGGATAAAGGCCAATTCGCATCGCGTTCCCCTTTGCTTTGGCACAAGCAACGATATTGCATGAGGAATTTCAAGCCGTTCGTAACCTGTTGCGCGAAAAGGGTTATCGGTAGCCCATTGTCACTGGCACGCGCCCTGCCGGGCGCTGGCGAAGAGGGCGCATAAGGGGCTAGTGCCCCATGATCATGCCTTCGAGCGCGTCCTTTTCCATTGCCAGCTCCGACAGCCGTGCCTTTACCACGTCACCGATTGAGATCAGGCCGACCATTTCGTTGCCTTCCAACACCGGTAGGTGGCGGAATCGACCGACCGTCATCTTTTCGAGAACCTCGTCAGCGCTATCTTGACGCGTGCAACTCACAAGCTTCTTGGTCATGAGCGCATCCACAACATCCGCCAGGCAGCGGGCACCGCTTTTTCCAAGCTCTCGCACGATGTCGCGCTCTGACAGAATGCCTAACGGCACCTTGCCGTCTTTCGAAATCACGATCGCGCCAATCCGTTTGGACGACAGGAACGCAGCGGCGTCGGAAACTGATGTTCCGGGCGGCAAGGTCATGACACCTTCTTCGGGTTTTCCCTTGAGGATCTGATGGACGAGCATTGGCCTAACTCCTCGCTTTGGATTCAATATCCTAGCGTCACCCTTCGGGCGGGGTTGTGTCAAGCAAAGCCTCTAGCCGGGCGACCTCAGCGCGCAATCCCGTCGTCAGTGCCTCTGCCACCCGGTTCAGTCTTTCCACTTTCCGGTCATCGGCGTGGCGGATGAGGTAGAAGCTGCGCGTCAGCGAAAGCTGGTCCGGCAGGACGCGAACAAGCTCACTGACAAGGGGCAGTGCAAAGTCATGGACGACGCCAACACCCGCCCCCTGCCGAAGCATGTTGATCTGGACCGAGACGGAGTTCGACGCCAGGTCGACCCGATCGACGCCAAGCGCTGCAAGATAATCCAGTTCCTTGTCAAAGATCATGTCGGGAATATAGCCGACGATCCGATGTTGCTTGAGATCGGCAAGAGTAGAGATCGGCGGGTGGTTTGCAAGGTAGTAGCGGCTTGCCCCCAGATGCAACTTGTAGTCGGCAATGCGCTGAACGGTTAGCCTGCCGGTGGCAGGGCGGCTGACCGCGATAGCCATGTCCGCTTCTCGTTTCGAGAGGTTGAAAATGCGGGGTTGCGCGACGATCTGCAGCTCAAGCCCCTGATTTTCAGAGACAATCTTGGCGGCGACCTGAGGCAGAAGATAGTTGGCCGACCCGTCGGGCGCGCCAATGCGGACCTGCCCGGTCAATTGCCCGGTCTGCCCCAGCGCTTCTTCGGCCGCCTGAAGCACGGCCTGTTCTGCGCCCTCCGCGTGGGTCAGCAGGCGTTGCCCGCTATCGGTCAGCCGGTAGCCTTGCGGTGATTTGATGAAAAGCGGCTGGCGGATGTCGTCCTCAAGTCGCTGCACGCGGCGGCCGATGGTGGCAGGGTCAAGTTTCAGAACCCGCCCCGCGCCAGAGATGCTTTCAGCGCGCGCAACAGCAAGGAAAATTCGCAGGTCGTCCCAGTTCAAATCCATGATTGCCCTTGCAAAAATGCAAAACTCTTTTGAGAATCTGCCTCTTTTCCGAACAAAATTGCAAGACTAATATGCCAAGGATATCCAGTGGGAGAGATCAGATGGACGAACTATCACATTTCATCGGCGGCAAACGTGTCAAGGGTGGCTCAGGACGCTTTGCGGATGTTTTCAACCCGGCAACGGGCGAGGTGCAGGCCAAGGTGCCGCTGGCCTCAAAATCCGAAGTCGACGCCGCCGTTGCCGCCGCCGCCAGCGCGCAGGTGGCATGGGGTGCAACCAACCCGCAGAAGCGCGCACGCGTGATGATGGAGTTCGTGCGCCTGATCAACCGCGACATGGACAAATTGGCCGAAGCGCTGAGCCGCGAACATGGCAAGACCATCCCCGATGCCAAGGGCGACGTGCAGCGCGGGCTTGAAGTCGTCGAGTTCTGCATCGGCGCACCACACCTGCTGAAGGGCGAATATACCGACGGCGCCGGCCCCGGTATCGACATGTACTCTATGCGCCAACCGCTTGGCGTCGTGGCAGGCATCACGCCGTTCAACTTCCCGGCGATGATCCCGATGTGGAAGATGGCCCCTGCCCTGTCCTGCGGCAACGCCTTCATCCTGAAGCCCTCCGAACGGGATCCTTCGGTCCCGCTGATGCTGGCCGAGCTCCTGAAGGAAGCCGGGCTGCCCGATGGCGTCTTGCAGGTCGTCAACGGAGACAAGGAAGCTGTCGACGCGCTTCTGGACAACGAGACGGTGCAGGCAATCGGCTTTGTCGGCTCGACTCCGATCGCACAATACATCTATTCGCGTGGTTGTGCGGCAGGCAAACGTGTGCAGTGCTTTGGCGGCGCCAAGAACCACATGATCATCATGCCTGACGCCGATATGGATCAGGCGGCCGACGCGCTAATTGGTGCGGGTTATGGCGCGGCGGGCGAACGCTGCATGGCGATTTCCGTTGCGGTGCCGGTTGGCGATGCAACCGCCGATGCGCTGATCGAAAAGCTGGTGCCTCGGATCGAAAAGCTGAAGGTGGCCCCCTATACGGCAGGCAATGACGTGGACTACGGTCCAGTTGTCACCGCAGCCGCCAAGGCCAATATCGAAAAGCTGGTGCAGTCCGGCATCGATCAGGGCGCCAAGCTGGTGGTCGATGGCCGCGGCTTCAAACTGCAGGGTTACGAGAACGGCTTCTTCGTCGGGCCGCATCTGTTCGATCACGTGACCACGGACATGGACATCTACCGCAAAGAGATCTTCGGACCGGTTCTGAGCCAGGTTCGCGCCAAGACCTACGAAGAGGCGCTGTCCTATGCCATGGACCATGAATATGGAAACGGCACCGCGATCTTCACTCGTGACGGTGATACCGCGCGCGATTTTGCCAGCCGGATCAATATCGGTATGGTCGGCATCAACGTGCCAATCCCGGTTCCGCTGGCCTATCATACCTTTGGCGGTTGGAAGAAATCCGGCTTTGGCGATCTGAACCAGCACGGGCCGGACAGTTTTAGGTTCTACACCCGCACCAAGACGGTGACGGCGCGCTGGCCCTCTGGCCTCAAGGAAGGCGGCGAGTTCCACTTCAAGGCGATGGACTGATTGTCAGTCCGGGCGGCGCTGTCTGCCGGGAACGATCTCCGCTTGGGCCGGGAGCACATCAGCTTCCGGCCTTTGCATGTCTGGACCAGGCGCATGGAGAACGTCGACATTTGCTGGAAGACGCATCGCCTCGGCTAATGCGCCGCGGTGCAATCGGGCCATCCGGCATTCAAAACTGCCTGCACGGAAGGCACGGCAGGCCTCTGGTCGGGCTTCATAGATGCCGCAGACTAGGCGCGCATCGGCAGTTCGGCAAAGCTGGGAACAATGATCACCTGCCATCCTGAGATAGCGCCGACCGTCCGCCTCATGCACGGCCAGGGCCGGGATCGGCCTGTTGCGATCTTCAGCCAAAAGCCTGACATAATTCTGATTTTTGCTGAAACAGCAGGCACCGCAGCTGGTGCAGTCAAAGTCTGGTTGGTTCAATCAAGCACCGGGGTTAGCACCTGTCCGAGCGGCCCCTTGCCGCCGAGCGTTGCACCGGCGGGTATCTAAGACCTCGTCCTGTCGGCAGCAAGACCCGGCATGCTTGTCGGACACGGTTTTCTCTGCTCAACTGACCCAAAAGAGGGACCGAGATGAACGAACCTGCGCTGAGCATGGGGATCGAGGAAGAATACCTTCTGGTCGACGCCGAGAGTCTGGACCTTGCGGTCGCGCCAGAGGCCTTGATGGAAGAGTGCAAGGCTGAGCTGGAAGGCAAGGTCAGCCCCGAATTCCTGCAATGCCAGATCGAGATTGGCAGCGGCGTCTGTCAGACGATCGCCGAAGCGCGCGACGACCTGCGCCACCTCAGGTCGACCGTTGCGAAACACGCGGCCAAGCACGGGCTTGCGCCGATCGCCGCGTCCTGCCATCCGTTTGCGGACTGGAAGCAGCAGCACCACACCGACAAGAGCCGCTACAATCAACTGCGCCGGGACCTTGGCGGTGTCGCGCGGCGCATGCTGATCTGCGGCATGCATGTTCATGTCGGGATCGAAGACCGCGACATGCGGGTCGATCTAATGAACCAACTGGCCTATTTCCTGCCGCACCTGCTGGCGATGTCCGGGTCTTCCCCGTTCTGGCAGGGGGAGGACACCGGGCTGAACTCTTACCGACTGACGATCTTCGATAACCTGCCGCGCACCGGGCTGCCGCCGCGCCTGGACAGCTGGGCCGCCTTCGAAAGGTCAGTGGATGCGCTCGTGCATCTGAACCTGATCGAGGACGCGTCGAAGATCTGGTGGGATTTGCGTCCATCCTCACGCTTTCCAACGATCGAGAGCCGGATCTGTGATGTCTCGCCAAGGCTCGAGACAGCGCTGTCACTGGCGGCGGTCACACAATGCCTCTGCCGGATGCTGTGGCGCCTGTCGCGCCAGAACCAGCGCTGGCGCATCTACGACACGTTCCTTGTCGCCGAGAACCGCTGGCGGGCGCAACGCTATGGCGTTTCGGAAGGCATGAT
>JAHEAO010000140.1:0-1520 GCA_024642725.1 Paracoccaceae bacterium
GGGGTAACCTTCAATTAGTTCACTTATTACCCAACACGTGGCAGACCTGTGGAAATTTTTTTGAAAATTACTGGAACCTAAAGATTCAAGAATGCTTTGACTCCAAAATTCCGTACCAAATTTCGAAGCGAGAGATAAATTCAATGAATCTGTTTCATTTCTTTTGGTCCAGAGAGTGCTTTGAGTCTAAAATATTTGAGGTTTCCGTTTGGAACCAAAATTACGAGACTTTGCTGATTTCGTGAGATGTGAGAAAAAAAAAGTTCCAGTCATATCCGACGAGGGTGTCAGCTTCCAACGAGGTTGATTGTGTATTGGGTTGGGTGAGAATCCAGTGACTCCTGCCTTGACTGAATCACGGAACCAAAGAGGGTTGTTAGGCGTTTTTTTTTTTCAGTTACGCTGCCTGACACCCATGACCGTAAGTATATGAAACCAATGTGTATCTCTCTACGGCGCTCTCTCTACATAGGTTGAATTCGATCCTCTTCCCAGTTTAAGTCGATCCACTGGGAAGACATACGAGTACAACCCTTAAATGTAGGCAATTCCACAACTGTAACTGTTGGTTGCGGCCAAATCATTAATATGAATACCGACACTCTTAGGGTTGGTGGTCGGGGATGGTGGGGGGTTAGCGGGCGAGCCGACACTCCCGCATTCAAAGGATGGTTGGGGACAGTCGCCTTTTCCTTATGTTTCTTGATGACTGGTCGTTTCTTGACTAAGGGAAAAAGGCGACTGTCCCCAACCGTCCTTCCAAAGCGAGAGTGAGTGTTTTGCAAGCCAACCCAATACTTCTAAAAATACTTTAAATACTTCAAAAATACTTTAAATTCTTCGAAAATACTTTAGATATTTCAAAAATACTTTAAATACTTCAAATACTTCAAAAATACTTTAAATAATTTAAAAAATGTTTTGTCTTCCCGGCGGATCGACTTTTGGGAAGGGGATCGAATTAAATGTATCTCTCTTTCTCCGTCAAAAGCGACGGCATATTTCTTGCAGGAAAATCATTATTCTTTTCGCTTTTCAGGGTTTGGTCTTCGCTATTTTATCTGAGCCTCCCGTGAATGTCATGGGTAGAGGTGATGCCATGGGGCACGAAGTGAAAGAGATAGATGCAAATTTAGTCTTTTTGATACATTGCTTACATGACCGCTGTGTACACCGCGGTATGCTGTAGCATCGCTGGACCGATTGGGTGCTGCAGATAGTATCAACAAACCACTTTCCTCCGGTGGTGTTGGCTCCCCGACACGTAGATATGCAGATTGACTAGCGGGTTCGCGGAGCGAAGCGACGCGTTCCTTCTAGTAATAATGATAATTCCTTCCTTCCTTCCTTCTCTGCGACCATTCTTTCCTCATCCTCCCACTCAAGATTGAAATAAAGTTGTTCAGCAGCAGATTTTTCAGCTGTCATGTTCGTTGGCCCCTGGGGACCGCCGGCCTTCTAAGCCCATTCCAGAAGCGCAAACATGTGTAAACTGTGTTTTACAGTGTAGCTGAACGAAT
>JAHEAO010000140.1:1620-3235 GCA_024642725.1 Paracoccaceae bacterium
TAAATGAAGGAAGATGTTCCTTGGTGAAAGAAACCGAAGCTAGCTAAAATGAAGTAGTACACCCATCGGTGACAGCGAGCGAAGCGAGCTGCAATATATCGTTCAGAGCGTGCGAAGCGCGCCAAAATGATTGAACACGAAGTGATCGTCCCTCAAAGCTGGCGAAGCGAGCTAAAACGGTATAAGCATAAAGTGGTTGCCCCTCAAAGCGAGCGGAGCGAGCTAAACTGAAGCATCATATTTACGAGGAAATAGGGCGAAGCGAGCTACACGAAGTCGTCATCAGGAGCTAATCTTATTGAACGCTGAGCGAGAAAAACGAACTAAAATGAAGACTCATACCCATCGGGGAAAGCAAGCGAAGCGAGCTACAATGTATCTTTCAGAGCGAGTGAAGCTTCCTGAATGGCTTGAAGACGAACTGATCGTCTTTCAAAGCGAGCGAAGCGAGCTAAAAAGGAACGAGCACAAAGCGAGCGAAGTGATCTAAAATAAAAAATAACATCCATCCGTGCAGGCGAGCGAAGCGAGCTAAAACGACTGAAGCGATCGTCCGTGAAAGCGAGCAACACGAAGTCGCCAACACCAGCCGAACTTACTGAACAATAAGCGAGTGAATAAGCGAGCTACAATGAATGAGCACAAAGTGCTCATCGTTCAGAGCGAGCGAAGCGAGCTATACGATGTCGTCGTTGGCAGACGAATGCATTGAAAGATAAGCGAGCGTAGCGAGCTAAAACAAAGGACCATATCCATCGGGGAAAGCGAGCGAAGCGAGCTACAATATATCGCTCAAAGCGAGCAAGGCGCGCAAAACGGATTGAACCTGAACTAATCGTCCCTCAAAGCGAGCAAAGCGAGCTAAAAAGATACGAGCACCAAGTGGTCGCCCCTCAAAGCGAGCGAAGCGATCTACATGAAGTCGCCATCATCAGGCAAATTGACTGAAGGATGAGCGAGCGAAGCGAGCTACAATGAATGAGCACTAGCGAGCGAAGCGAGCTATACGATGTCGTCGTTGGCAGACGAATGCATTGAAAGATAAGCGAGCGTAGCGAGCTAAAACAAAGGACCATACCCATCGGGGAAAGCGAGCGAAGCGAGTTACAATATATCGCTGAAAGCGTGCAAGGCGCGCTAAACGGATTGAACCTGAACTAATCGTCCCTCAAAGCGAGCAAAGCGAGCTAAAAAGATACGAGCACCAAGTGGTCGTCCCTCAAAGCGAGCGAAGCGAGTTACACGAAGTCGCCAACATCAGGCGAAATTACTGAACAATGAGCGAGCGAAGCGAGCTACAATGAATGAGCACAAAGTGCTCTTCGTTCAGAGCGAGCGAAGCGAGCCAATTAATCTCGCGGACAGGGTTTTGGAGCGAGTATCGCTTCCAAGTTATTGGCTAGTTTTAATACAAGCCGATTGTTATTGCAAGCCGGTTGGATTCTAACGATTCTATTCTAATGCATTCAAAATCGAATCGGAAAGCTCAAGAGAGGTCTTATCCTATCGATAGTTAAATATACTGAGATTTTATTCATGTTTCATCAGAGAAAAATTGTCAAAGAAATTGTTTTCATAAAAAAAAGATGGCTTCTTAGGGAAATTTTTTAATAGA
>JAHEAO010000076.1 GCA_024642725.1 Paracoccaceae bacterium
CGCGCCGAATATTCGTTGACGTTGGCGGTGCGGTGCCGGATCCACTGGCGCGCCACGAAGACCGGCAGTTTGACATGCAGCTTGATCTCGCACATCTCGAACGGCGTCGAGTGCCAGTGCCGCATCAGGTAACGGATCAGGCCTTCGTCGTTCTGCACCGACTTGGTGCCCTTGCCGTAGCTCACCCGCGCCGCCTGACAGATCGCCGCGTCGTCGCCCATATAGTCGATAACCCGTACGAAACCGTGGTCCAGCACCTCGTTGACCTTGTAAAGATGCGCCTCCATGCCTTCGGACACTGCGCGCAATGTCGGGCGGGGTGTCGCGCGCAGGGCATCGATTTCGGCCTGTTGGTCTGGGGTCAGCGGCATCGGGCGAATCCTTTCATGGTCTTGGGGTCCGGGCATACTATATCTATGGCCGGGAAATGGAAGCACCGCAGCATAGGGTATGCGCCCTGCCCGCTCTTGCGCCCCGCGCCACAACAGGTTTCTCTGTCGCCGAGCAATCACTGCCCGCCCCGCGGCGGGCCAACGCGATAGGAGAGACGCGATGAAGATCAAATATCTGCACACGATGGTCCGGGTGAAGGACCTCGACGCGACGATGGCCTTTTTCAAACTTCTGGGGCTCGAGGAAACCCGCCGTTACGACAACGAAGGCGGCCGGTTCACGCTGGTGTTCATGGCCCCGCCAGGACAGAAGGACTGTCCGGTTGAACTGACCTACAACTGGGACGGCGACGACGGCCTGCCCTCGGACAGCCGGCATTTCGGCCATCTGGCCTATGAGGTCGAGGATATCTACGCAACCTGCCAGCACCTGCAGGACAACGGCGTGGTGATCAACCGCCCGCCGCGCGACGGTCACATGGCCTTCGTGCGATCCCCCGACAACGTGTCGGTCGAACTTTTGCAGGCCGGCAAGGACCTGCCCCCGGCGGAACCCTGGGCCAGCATGGGCAATATCGGCCACTGGTAGGCGCCCCCAAAGGGGCTTGGCGCGGCATCCCGCAGGCGGCAGACTGCCCGCAGGGGGGAAGCCATGGCACATGCGTCCCGGCTGCAGGCAAAACGGCGCATCGGCGCGTGTGTCGCGACGGTGCTGGCGTTTGCGCCGTTGCCCGTCGCAGCCGAATGCCGGCAGGCGCTGGCCATCGGGCTTGATATCTCCGGCTCCGTCGATGCGGCGGAGTACCGTCTGCAGATGGACGGACTTGCCGCCGCGCTGACCAACCCCGAGGTGCAGAAGGCTTTCCTTGCAATCCCCGGCCTGCCAGTGCGCCTCTCGGTCTTCGAATGGGCCGGGCCGGCCAGCCAGTCCCCGGTCATCACCTGGACCGAGATCAACACCGCAAGCGATCTGGCCGACGTCGTCGCCCGGCTGAATGCCCGACAGGAGGCACCGCGAGAACTGCAGACGGCCATCGGTCAGGCGATGCTTTACGGCGCCCGGTCGCTGGCCGATCAGCCGGACTGCTGGCGCCGCACGCTCGACCTGTCAGGTGACGGTGAAAGCAACATCGGCCCGCAACCCCGCACCGTCAAAGCGCACCCGCTGCTCGGCGACATCACGATCAATGCGCTGGTCATCGGTCAGGACGCGGCCCGCTACCTCAACTACACTCTAAGCGAAATCAAGCAGCTGACGGTCTATTTCGAAGCCGAGGTGATCCGCGGCCCCGACGCCTTTGTCGAAGCCGCTGTCGGGTTCGAGGATTTCGAAAGAGCTATGACACGCAAGTTATTGAAAGAACTCGAAACCGTCTCAATCGGCAGCCTTCGCGAAGCCGGTCAGTAGATATAGCGGATCTGGTCGGTCCAATAGCGTTCGACCCGGCGCAGCATTGAATTTATCTCTTCCATTCCCTCCCGGCCTATAACCTTCCGGCTTTCCAGCCCCTCGGCGTGACGGGCGAAAAGCGCCTCGACCACCTCGCGGATATGTCGGCCCTTCGGCGTCAGCTTGACCCGGACCGAGCGGCGATCAACCTCGCAGCGCTGGTGGTGCATGAACCCCATATCGACCAGTTTCTTCAGGTTGTAGCTGACGTTCGAGCCTTGGTAATAGCCGCGCGACTTCAATTCTCCGGCGGTCACCTCGTTCTCGCCAATGTTGAAAAGAAGAAGCGCCTGAACCGCGTTTATCTCAAGGATTCCAAGACGTTCAAATTCGTCCTTGATGACGTCGAGCAGCAGCCGGTGCAGCCGTTCGACAAGCGCCAGCGAGTCGAGATATTGCGCCATGTAATCGGTTTGATTGGTCAGTCCCTCTTGGGTCAGGATGCTCATGATCGTCTCCGCCATTGTTCTTCAGCGAACCTGGGGGCAAAACGCGAACATTCAGTTAAAGGCGCTGAAAAAGAAGCATAACTTTTCCGGACCCCAGCGATCCCCAGCGATCCCCGGCGATCCCTTAGAATTGCTTTGCCTTTGCAGGGGCGCAGGCGCAAGACTGTGCGATTGGCATCGGAAGGACTCGGAAAAATGGGTGTTTCAGTCAAAGGTCACTACGACAGGGCCGGCATCGTCGAAAAGGTTCTGGCCGCCGTCGAGCCGCGCGATGGAAAAACCGCGGGCTACCAACCGCCGGATTTCTACCCGTTTGATCAGTTCCACGGGCGCGGGCTCTTGGCGACCCGCGACCACACGGCGCGGCTGTCGCCCGGCCCCGGCGACCATGTGCTTGATATCGGCAGCGGTGTCGGCGGGCCGGCCAGGTATCTTGCGGCCACCTACGGCTGCCGCGTGACCGGCATCGACCTGACGCCCAGCTTCGTCGCCGCGGCCACGGAACTGGCGCGGCTGTGTGGCCTTGCCGAACAGGTCGATTTCCTGCCGGCCGACGCCAGCCTCATGCCTTTTGCCGATGCCAGCTTCGATCATGCCGTCTGCTTTTACGTCGGCATGAATCTTCCCGACCGGCCCGCCGTCCTGCGCGAAGCGGCGCGGGTCCTGCGTCCGGGCGGGAAACTGGTCTGGAGCGAGGTGATGTCAACCGGCGACACGCCCCATTTCCCGCTGCCATGGGCCACGTCGCCCGAGATCAGTCATCTTGGCGACCGGGACACGATCCGTCAGGCCTTCACCTTGGCGGGCTTCACGATCGCAGCCCTGACCGACGAAACCGAACGCTACCTCGCCCAGCCCGCCCCCGGTGCCGCCGCAGGCCCGGCCCCGTCGCTGGCGCAGAATGAAGCGAACGCCGTCATTCTCGGCGGCGATTTCATGGAACGGCGAAAGAACTACGCCCGGTCGCTCGCCGAAGGTCGCATCGGCAGCCTGCTGATCGAAGCCGTTCGGCCCGCCTGAAGGCCCGCCGCCTCAGCGCGGCAGCAATCCGGCATGGGCGGCGACGGTGGCGATCATTCCGGCAATCTCTTCGGGCGCATCGCCCTGCCCGGTGACCCATCGGTAAAGGTCCTGATCGTTCTCGCCCAGCATCCGGTCGTAAAGCTTCAACTCCGCATCGCTCAGTGTCGCAATCCGCGCATCCGCGAAGGGGCCGAGGATCAGGTCCATCTCCTTCGTGCCGCGACGCCACGACCGCATCTTCAGCCGTTTCAGCCGGTCCGCCGCCGACTCAGTCAACGACCCGCTCCGTCAGCCCGGCGCGCAGCCGTTTTTCCAGCCGCCCGATCCGTTCGGCCAGCGTCGCGGCCTGACCGCGCAATTCCCGCATCTCGGCCAGCAGCCCGGCGATGTCCGATCCCAGTTCCATCCGGTTCTCCGGCGCCGTCACACCTTCGCCCTCACCGGTCAGCAGCCAGCGCATCGAGACGTTCAGAACGCCCGCCAGCATCTGCAGCTTGTTGGCGCGGGGTTCTGCCGTGTCATTCTCCCAGGCCCTGATCGTCTTGTCTTTCACGCCCAGCCGGGCAGCGAGTTCACTCTGCGAAAGCCCGGTCACGTCCCTCGCCGCGGCCACCCGGTCGCCAAAGGTTGCGGCATCTTCGGAATACCAGTCGGTGGGATTGTGCATGTCGGTCATGTAAGGCCAGCCTTTCCTGCTTGATCGCTGTCGCGGCGCACCCTAAGACACCCACGGCTGACATACAAACCGGAGTCCCGCCCATGCCCTTCCTTGCCGATACTCTCGCCCGAGTTAAGCCTTCACCGACCATCGCGGTTTCCAACATGGCAGCCGAAATGAAGGCCGCAGGCAAGGACGTAATCGGCCTTGGTGCCGGTGAACCGGATTTCGACACGCCCCAGAACATCAAGGACGCGGCCAAGGCGGCGATTGACGCGGGCAAGACCAAATATACCGCCGTCGACGGCATCCCCGAACTCAAGGCCGCGATCTGCGCCAAGTTCAAACGCGAAAACGGGCTGGACTACACGCCCGCGCAGGTCAGCGTCGGCACCGGCGGCAAGCAGATCCTGTTCAACGCGCTCATAGCCACGCTCAATCCGGGGGATGAGGTCATCATCCCCGCCCCCTACTGGGTCAGCTACCCCGACATGGTGCTTCTGGGCGGCGGCACGCCGGTCGCCATTGAATGCCCCATTGAAAACGACTTCAAACTGACCCCGGACCAGTTGGAAGCCGCGATCACGCCCAAAACCAAATGGTTCATCTTCAACTCGCCCTCGAACCCGACGGGCGCGGGCTACACGCATGACGAACTGAAGGCGCTGACCGATGTGCTGATCCGCCATCCGCATGTCTGGATCATGACCGACGACATGTATGAACACCTCGTTTTTGATGACTTCAAATTCTGCACCCCGGCCGAGGTCGAACCCCGCCTCTATGACCGCACGCTGACCTGCAACGGTGTATCCAAGGCCTATGCCATGACGGGCTGGCGCATTGGCTATGCCGCGGGTCCCGAAAAACTGATCGCAGCAATGCGCAAGGTGCAGTCGCAATCCACCTCGAACCCCTCGTCGGTCAGCCAGTGGGCGGCGGTCGAGGCTTTGAACGGCCCGCAGGACTTCCTCGAGGACAACAAGAAGCTGTTCCAGCGTCGCCGCGACCTGGTGGTGCGCGCGCTCAACCAGTGTGAAGGCATCACCTGCCCGCGTCCCGAAGGTGCGTTCTACGTCTATCCTTCGATCGCGGGCTGCATCGGCAAGACCAGCGCCGCGGGCACGAAGATCACCGATGACGAAACCTTCGCCAAGGCGCTGCTGGCCGAAACCGGCGTCGCGGTCGTCTTCGGGGCGGCCTTCGGACTTTCCCCGAACTTCCGTGTCAGCTACGCTACCTCGGACGCAGCGCTTGAAGAAGCCTGCGCCCGGATCCGCCGCTTCTGCGCGGGCCTGAGCTGAGGAGGCGGCATGGCGAAGATGCCGGAAGCGGTGAAATCGGTCGGCCGGGTGGCGCAGACCAGACGTGCCGCGTCTAGAACAGGACGGACCGATGGCCGCTGATCTTCCCGAATACTATTTCCGCGTGCGCGAGAACGGTGCTTTCGTGTTCCGCGTCGATACCGAGAACCGCCAGCGCCGGATCGAGATGGACCAGATCGCGGTCATCAACATCAAGAACGGAGAGGTCAAACCGCAGGGCGACCGCGAACTTTCCGAAC
Source organism: Paracoccaceae bacterium (assembly GCA_024642725.1). Classification (GTDB taxonomy): domain Bacteria; phylum Pseudomonadota; class Alphaproteobacteria; order Rhodobacterales; family Rhodobacteraceae; genus JAHEAO01. The sequence goes on from JAHEAO010000076.1 coordinate 5,537, forward strand.
AGGATATGCAGGTGATCTCCGACTGGGTAGCGGAACGGACGGCCCTTCTTGCACGGCGCGACATTGACGATATCCACCGCACCATCGACCATCTGAACCTGACCGCGCATTGGGCAAATTCCCGCGCCACCGATGACCAGCTCGAGGATGTGACCGATGCGCTCTTGCTGGCGATGCACGACCTGCGTAGCGTTCTGGTGCGCAAGAAATCGGACCGTCTCACAAAAGACGCCTAACCTTAGGCCAGCTCTCCGACACGGACGCGCATCCGGCGCAGGCCGACAAGCCAGAACCGGGCCGATAGGCTGATCCAGACCGTGACCAGCCCGATCACAAGGCCACTCCAGATGCCGCTGCCGCCCCAGCCAAGGCCGAAGCCCAGACCATAGGCGACCGGCAGTCCGATGCACCAGTAGCAGAAGATCGCCAGATACATCGGCACCTTCGTGTCCTGAATGCCGCGCAACAGACCGATGGCCGTCGCCTGCCCGCCATCCGCCAGTTGAAAGACGGCCGCGAAATACAACAGCCCGATTCCAACGGCGATCACCGCCGGCGTGTCCGGGTCGGTCGGATCAAGGAAGACTGACAGCAATGGCTCTGCAAAGACTGCGAAGATCAGGCTGGCGGCCAGCGCGATGCACAGCGACAGCAAGACCGCCGCCAGCGCGCCCTCGCGCAGCGCGTCGATATCGCCCTGACCCTCCGCCTGACCGGCGCGGATCGTTGCGGCATTGGACAGGCCGAGGTGAATGAGAAAGGCAAAGGCCGCCAGCTGCAGCGCGATGCCATGCGCGGCCAGCGCAATCGGGGAAATCGATCCCATCATCAGCGCCGCCGCGGCGAAAAGCCCGACCTCCGCCAGCATGGTCAGACCTATGGGCCAGCCCAGCGCGAAAATCTGCGCCATCGCCTGGTTGTCGGGCCGCCAGAACCGCGCGAACAAATCATGCTCGGGGAAGTTGCGGACCGCGTAACGCGCGAGGATCAGGCAGGCGACGGTCTCGGTCATCAAGGTCGACACCGCCGCGCCCTGAACCCCCATCTCGGGAAAGCCGAGCTTGCCGAAGATCAGGACCCAGTTGGTGAAGATATGCGCCACCGCAGCGCCAACGGTGACCCACAGAACCACGCCGGTGCGCTCCAGCGCGGAAAGGTAGGATTTCAGCACCATGATCATCAGCGACGGATAGACCCCCCAGCCGGCAATGATCAGGTAATCGCCCGCCAGCCGCGCGACTTCCGCATCCTGCCCGGCGGCCAGAAGGATCGCTTCGGCAAACAGGAACACCGGCAGCATGACCGTCGCGTAGATCAGCGACAGCCAGAACGCCATGCGCGTCGCGCGCCGCACCTGAACCTCGTCCTTCTTGGCCATTGCCGATGCGACGATGGCTGGCAGCGCCGCGGCGAAACCCGATCCGACGATGAAGATGATGAACCAGAAATTGCCGCCGATGACGACCGAGGCAAGTTCGTTGACACCGTACCAGCCCAGCATCACCGTGTCGGTCACATGCACGCCAAACTGCGCCAGATGACTGCCGACAAGCGGCAGTCCCAGCACCAGCAACGCACGCGCGTGCTGCCATTTGGTCATCGATGTGATCATCGCGCAGCCTTAGGCGCTTTTCAGCGCCCCGGCAAGACACCTCAAACCGGCGCCCTTGGGGGCCGGCGGATCGCCTCCGGCGGGGATATTTGCAGACGAGGGATGAACCGGGGGTCAGCCGCGCGGGTCGCGGGTGTATTTGCGCCAGAAGTGTTCCTGCCGGAAGCCCAGCATCTCGCGCGCCTTGCGGTTCGAGTAGAAGGTTTCCTCTTCGCCCATCGCGCGCGCCAGCGGCACATCCGCGTAGTAGCGTTCGATGATCTGCGGCGTCGTCAGCGCCACCGAATGGTCGTCGTTCGAGGCGTTGAAAATCTGGAACCCCAGCCCGTCCGTCTTCAGGCAGCGGTCGACGATCTGTCCAAGGTCGCGGGCGTCGATATAGGCAAAGAAATTGCGCCGCCGCATGTCAGGGTTTTCCAGCCAGACCGGGAAATCGCTTTCATATTGCTCGGGCGAAATGACGTTGTTGATCCGCAGCCCGTAGATATCCGCGCCGCTGCGCTGGTGAAAGGACCGCCCGGTGACCTCGTTCACCACCTTTGACATCGCATAGCTGTCCTCGGGCACCACGGGATGCTCTTCGTCGAGCGGGATGTACTCGGGCTGCCGCATGCCGTCGGCAAAGCAGATGCCGTAGGTGGTTTCGGACGAGGCAAAGACGATCTTGCGGATACCCAGCTTGGTCGCGGCTTCCATAACGTTATAGGTGCCCATCACATTGACCCGGTAGGTCTCATTGTCGGGCGCCATCAGGATGCGCGGCACGGCGGCGAAATGCACCACCGCGTCGAATTTGGGAACGCCCGTGCCCGGCTCCAGTTCATCGAACCCGGCATAGGCGGAAAGCGCGTTGAACATCTGGCCGCTGTCGGTGATATCGGCGATCAGGTTGTCGACCCCCGGCACATCCAGCGCCACCTTGTCGACATTCAGCACCCGGTGGCCCTGCGCCATAAGATAAGGCACCACCACTCTGCCCGCCTTGCCACTGCCCCCGGTGAATAGAATCCGCATTCCGTGTCTCCCTTGCTGACCGGGCCCGTTATAGGTGCTATCGGGCGGGGTGCAATTCACCGGGGCGAAAAATTGCGTTTGTCGCGGCCTGCGATTGCACTACCGTGCATCGGTACGCGTACATTTCATCTAAGGTGGGAGTTAATAATGAGTCTTCTTGGAACACTCGCGAAAGTTGCCGTCGGCGTCGCCGTGGCAAAGGGCATTTCGACCATGGCGCAAGGCGCAAAAGCCGGCGGCGTGCAACCGCGGGGCACCACGACGGGCGGTGGCGCCGGATCGGGTACCGTCTTTGGCGGCGACCAGTCACCGAGCGGCCGGCAAACCGGGGGCGGCAGCCTGCAGGATATCCTGACCGGCGGCGGGCAAGGCGGTGGCCTTGGTCAGCTGGGGGAAATCCTGTCCGGGCGCGGCAGCAGTCAAAGCGGCGGGCTGGGCGGCCTGCTGGAAGGCCTGTCCCAGGCATCGCGGCCCGACGGCGGCACCGGCGCCGGTCTGCCGCCCGTCACCAAACCGGCAAGCGGATCGCTTGGCGATCTTCTGAACCAGTCGCTTGAAAACTTCGGCGAGCCAAAGTCGAAACCCACGGCGAACCAGGAAGAAGTGGCCAAGCTGATGCTGCGCGCCACGTTGCAGGCGGCGAAATCCGACGGCAAGATCGACGAGGGCGAAAAGAAGAAACTCTTCGGTCAGCTTGGCGATATCGACCGCGAAGACATGGCCTTCATCAACCAAGAGCTGGCAAAGCCGGTGGATATCGAAGGGCTCGCCCGCGACGTGCCGGCAGGAATGGGCCAGCAGGTTTACCTGATGTCGCTGATGGGCATCGACCTCGATAACCAGGCCGAGGCCCAATACCTGCACAAGCTTGCAAGCGCCCTGTCAATCACCCCCGATCAGTCGAACGCGATCCACGCCCGCGTCGGCGTGCCGCCGATTTACCGCTGATCCGGACAGTATGGCCCCGAAACGCCGTTTCGGGGCCCATGCGTGCTTACCTCGAACCTGTCGCACCATTGGGCTTGGGGGCGGCATCGGTCGGTTTCGTGGCCTGACCGGTCCCGGCCGGGACCGCAGCGGGCGCCGTTTCGGCAGGTTCCGGCGACGCGGCCTGCGCCTTGCGCTGGTCAGGATGCAGCGAGGTGCCAAGAACGTGGTCGGCGTGATGAACCACATGGCGTGCACGGCCCACGATCAGCGGATCCGGCTTGTGAACGATCTTCTTGTCCTTGCCGGGATAATCGACCGAGTTCAGGAAATGCAGCATGCAGTTCAGCCGCGCGCGCTTCTTGTCGTTCGACTTGATGATGGTCCAGGGCGCATCGGCGGTGTCGGTATAAAAGAACATCGCTTCCTTCGCTTCGGTATAGTCGTCCCACTTGTCCAGCGACGCCTTGTCGATCGGTGACAGCTTCCAGCGCTTGAGCGGGTCATTTTCACGGCTGTCAAAGCGCGCGCGCTGTTCATCCTGCGTGACCGAGAACCAGTATTTGTAAAGCTGGATACCTGATCGCACCAGCATCCGTTCCAGTTCCGGAGTCTGGCGCATGAATTCCAGATAGTCGCTCGGCTGACAGAACCCCATCACCCGCTCCACACCAGCGCGGTTATACCAGCTGCGGTCGTAGAAAACCATTTCGCCCGCCGTTGGCAGATGCTCGATGTAGCGTTGAAAGAACCACTGGCCGCGCTCATCGTCACTTGGCTTGTTCAGCGCAACCACCCGCGCGGATCGCGGATTGAGATGTTCCATATAGCGCTTGATCGTTCCGCCCTTGCCCGCCGCATCGCGACCTTCAAAGAGGATCACGAACTTCTGCCCGGTCTCCTGCGCCCAAAGCTGCACTTTCAACAGTTCCGCCTGCAGCTTGGCTTTCTCTGTTTCGTAAGCGCGCCGGGTCAGCCGGTCGGTATAGGGATAGGCTCCGGTTTCGAAAACCTCGCGGATCGTGTCCGGCGTGACGACCGGCTTTGCCTTTACGGCCTTTGCCGGCGGCGGCGTCGTGGTCTTCGGGTCGTTCAAAGTCTTCGAAGCGGTCATGGGCACTGGTCCTCCTGTTCAATCAGGGACCTGCCTAAAAGCAAGCTTTGAAACTCGCCTTGATCAGCATCAAATTCGCAGTTTCCAATGCTCAGAGTTGCCGGATTGGCGCATGCTCCGCGAAGGCCCGGATCGCCTCAACGGTCTGGGTGTAGAACAGCCGGAACGTGGCCTCGGTCACATAGCCCAGATGCGGCGTCAGCAGCAGGCGACCCTCGGCGATCAGCCCGGCGTCTCGCAACGGGTGGTCGGCGGGCAGCGGTTCTTCGTCGAAGACGTCGATCCCCGCCATCGCCGGGCGGCCTGCGCGCAATCCCGCCAGCAGCGCCCCGGTGTCCACGATTGGCCCGCGCGACGTATTGACCAGCACCAGCCCCGGCTTCGACGCGGCCAGCGCCTCGGCGCCAATCAGCCCTTCACTGCGCTCCGACAGCACCAGATGGACCGACGCCACATCGGATCGCGCCATCAGCGCCGGCAGGCTGTCCGCCCGCTCGACCCCCAATTCCGCGCATCGGACCTCGGTCAGGTTCTGGCTCCACGCGACGATCTTCATCCCGAAAGCGCGGCCCAGCGCCGCCATCTGCCCGCCCAGCCGCCCCAGACCGATCAGCCCCAGAGTGAGACCCGCAAGATCGCGGCCCAACCCGCCCTGCCAGCCACCCGCGTTCAGTGATGAAACCTCCGGCACCAGCCGACGGTTGAGCGCAAGGATCATCAGCATCGCAAGCTCCGCCGTCTGGGTCGCGCGGCTTTCGGTGCCGCTGACGACAATCCCGCGGGCGCGCGCCGCGGCAACGTCGATCGAGGCATTGCGCGGCCCGGTGGTGACGATCAGCTTCAGGTCGGGCAAGGCCGCGATCAGTTCCGCCCCGACCGGCGTGCGTTCCCGCATCAGGCAGATCACATCGAAGGGGCGCAGCCGGGCGGCCAGATCACGCGGATCGGTGATTGTATCGCGAAAGACCGTGACCCGGGCGCCCAGCGACCCCCAGTCAGCCATCTCCAGCGCGACACCCGCGTAATCGTCCAGAACAGCTATTTTCATCCTTCAGCATCCTTCCCGTATTGGGGGCAACGGGATGACAGTGGATGAATTGACTCCGAAACGGTAGCTCCAAGCTGCGAAAGGGGCCGGAAAACCGGCCCCCGCCCCTTGACTCCACAGTGCTGCTTGTCAGGCCTTGCGGCGACGCCCCGCAACGCCCAGTCCGGCCAATCCACCCAGCAACAGCAGACCTGCCGCTGGCAGCGGCACGGCGGAAACCGACGCGCTTGTGAGGTAGATCTGCGGCACGCCTCTGGCGTTGGTCGCGAACGTGAAGCTGTTGGATGCCAAAAGAGCGCTCAGGCCCTGAACGACGCCCCCAACGGCATCGAACCCGACTCCGCCAATGAAGATGGCGCTGTTCGCGGTGATCAAGTTATGGTTCGCATCACGGATCACAAGGTCGGTAAACTTCACAACCTTGTCGAAGGTCAGAAACAGCGTCTCGGAAATGGTAAGGTTGTCGTCAGAGGTTGCCCCGCCGAAGTTCGTCGAGCAATTGCTCACGTTTCCTCCAAGCGAGCTGGCCCTCGTGGTATAGCCGCTGTGACAAACCCCGAGACCGGCATTCGAGGAATCGAAGAACGCATGCGCGGAGCCGTTGGGATAGCTTCCCGACGCATTGGTGATCGTCACGCCGCCGCTGCTAAGCTGTGAACCTGTGGTCGATGCCTGAAGCTGTGCAAAGTCAGCTTCGTATTT
>JAHEAO010000024.1:0-16687 GCA_024642725.1 Paracoccaceae bacterium
CGCCTCCTCAATAGTAACCTTGCCATCCCCATCCAGGTCCCAGTTTTCGATAAAATGGGCACCGGGATTTCCTTGCTGGGCCGCAAGCGGCAGGGCAATGAGCATTGTCGCGGCCAAGGGAGCCAAGATTGTCATCTTCATAGCTGATTTCCTTATAATTCAATTCTCGCATATGTTTTACGGTGTCGCGGTTGTGTTCCGTCGAAAATGCGGAGCAATCCGCTGAGAAACCCGCCTGACAATCGGACATTTACCGACGACGATGCAAAAAGGGCGGTGCCTTTCAGCACCGCCCCATGATTGCAATTCCAGCGTCGATCAGGCGCGCGCCTTGCCGACCAGTTTCCAAATAGCGGGAAGGAGAAGTGCGGCCAGCGCTAACTTCATCGCATCGCCGATCAGATAGGGCGTGATCCCCCAGGCAAGCGTCTGGTCCCACAACGACCCGTACTGAGCGACGTCAAGCTTACCGCTTGCACCTATCCAGTGCGAAAGCCAAGCCAGACCAGGCACATACAGGATGATGTTGCCAACCAGCATAGCCACTGCCATCAGCACCACCGAACGATCCCAGCCGCGACGCGCCATCAGTCCAAGGGCCAGTGTCGCCAGCACATATCCGAAGAGATAGCCGCCAGTCGATCCGAACATGTAGTTCACACCGTTCAATTCCGCGGTTGAACTCGCGAAGATATCGAAGCCGAGCGCGCCGATGAGCATGTAGCCAAGTATGGTTGCGATCCCGAGACGAGGACCATAGGCCGCGCCGATAGTGAGAACCGCGAAGGTGCCAAGGTTCACCGGCACCGGCGAAGGCGGCACCATGACCTTGATCTGCGCCGCAATAGACAACAGCGTGATGCCTGCCACAACCAAAATGACCTGCTTGATTCGCAGCGCCATACCTTCGCTTGGGCCAACGGCCTCAGCCAGCACCGGGTCGGTCATCGAAACGCTCATGTCCCATCTCCTGTTGAATTCTGCGTTGCAGCTTTTCTGCACCAGTGAGGCTTTTCGCGCAAGGCCCCGCGACGCTAACACCGATAGCTTGATCGCATAACATAGTCCTTTCGCGGCCCTGTTACGCGCCACTCTGACGACCAGTCCGGCCAGACCGAAAAATCGTAGCTCACCTGATAGCGGTCGGGATCGCAGAGATGAACCGCCTCGGCGCGCGCCACCCCAAGCGGAAAACCATGAAATGGCCGCCCGTCGGAAAACCGGATCGCCACCCAGTCGGACCGCTCCTGCCAGATATAGCGTTGCGTTGCCGTAAGCGGGCGTTGGCCGGGGATCATCAGTTCGCCCGTCTCGCTATAGACAAGCCGGTGTCCGGACCGCGCCAATACCGCTTCGCCCTCCATTGACATCTCGCCGCGCGCCGCATCCTCTATCCGGCGCTGAAGCCTCCAGCGCCCCTCGAACTGCGCCATTGACTGCGGCACCACGAGTTCCACGCTCATCGCCCGTCCAGACGACAAACCCACCGCAATTGCCCGCGTTTACGCCCCATGCGACCACCCTTCTCTTGTGACCTGCCGCCGGCCAGTCTATGACCGCGCCGAACCGCTTGCAAACACGAAGGCGTTGCCATGATCCCCCGTTATTCCCGCCCCGAAATGGTTGCCATCTGGTCGCCGGAAACCAAATTCCGCATCTGGTACGAAATCGAGGCCCATGCCTGTGACGCCATGGCCGATCTTGGTGTCATCCCACGCGAAAATGCCGAAGCGGTCTGGAAGGCCAAGGATGTTGATTTCGATGTCGCCCGCATCGACGAGATCGAAGCGGTCACCAAGCACGATGTCATCGCTTTCCTCACACATCTTTCCGAGATCATCGGTAGCGATGCCGCTCGCTTCGTGCACCAGGGCATGACCTCATCGGACGTGCTCGACACCACGCTCAATATCCAGCTTGTCCGCGCAGCCGACATTCTGCTGGCTGACATGGACAAGCTGCTTGAGGCCCTCAAGCGCCGCGCGTTTGAACACAAGGACACCGTCCGCATCGGCCGCAGCCACGGCATTCATGCCGAGCCAACGACGATGGGCCTGACTTTCGCCCGCTTTTATGCCGAGATGGAACGCAACAAGAACCGGCTCGAAAAGGCCCGCTGGGAGGTGGCGACAGGCGCGATCTCGGGCGCAGTTGGCACCTTCGCCAATATCGACCCGGCCGTCGAGGAACATGTCTGCGCCAAGCTTGGCCTCCGCCCTGAACCGATCTCGACGCAGGTGATCCCGCGGGACCGGCACGCGATGTTCTTTGCCACCTTAGGCGTGATTGCCAGCAGCATGGAAAACATTGCGACCGAGATTCGCCACATGCAGCGCACCGAGGTGCTTGAGGCCGAAGAATTCTTCAGCCCTGGCCAAAAAGGGTCAAGCGCGATGCCGCACAAGCGCAACCCGGTCCTGACAGAGAACCTAACCGGCCTGGCGCGCCTCGTCCGCATGGCCGTCGTACCGGCGATGGAGAACGTGACGCTCTGGCATGAACGTGACATCAGCCATTCCTCTGTTGAACGCGGCATCGGGCCGGACGCCACCGTGACTCTGGATTTCGCACTGAACCGATTGGCAGGTGTTGTCGACAAACTTGTCATCTATCCCGACAACATGATGGCCAACATGAATAAGTTCCGCGGCTTAGTGATGAGCCAGCGCGTGCTTCTTGCCCTGACCCAGAAGGGCGTCAGCCGCGAGGATTCGTATCGCTTGGTTCAGCGCAACGCGATGAAGGTCTGGGAACATGGCAAGGACTTCAAGACAGAGCTTTTGTCCGATCCCGAAGTGACCGCCGCCCTGTCGCCCGAAGAGATCGAGGAAAAGTTTGACCTCGCCTATCATACCAAACATGTCGACACGATCTTCGCGCGGGTCTTCGGCGAAATCTGACGCTAGGGGTTCGCGTGAATCCGTGTTAAGGTCTGCGCGATCTCAAACGGAGGCACCCATGAAGACTCTTGTGATCCTGACGGCCCTTACCATGGCTAATCTGCCGGCGGTCGCCATCGCAGCCTGCACAGGCCATGATGAACAATCGGCCAGCTCCTGCAAGGATGGTTTTGTCTGGGACAGTGCGGCGAAAGCCTGCGTTCAACAGACAAACAGCTGACAAATTCCGGGGCCGGGTCACGGCCTGTTAACCGCTGATGTGACATCTCCATTCTGAAGGCTTCAGAATGGAGAGTTTGGTGTCACTGGCACTTTCAACACAAATCAATGGCCCCGGCACAATCGCGGCCTCCCCTACCGGCCCGGTTCGCAAGCTGACCAAGCGACAAAAGGCTGCCGTAGTTGTGCGACTGCTCATGGCGGAAGGTGCCGATCTGTCGCTTTCAGGCATGTCAGAGGCGACGCTGGCCGAACTGACCCGACAGATGACGACCCTGCGCTATATCGACCGCCCGACACTCGACCATGTGGTCGGCGAGTTTCTTGCCGAGATCGAAGGTATCGGTCTTTCATTTCCCGGCAAGGTGGAAGATGCACTGACCATCCTCGAAGATGCGATCACGTCCGAAACCGCCACCAAGCTGCGCAAACAGGCTGGCGTCTCGATGCAGGGAGATCCGTGGGACCGGATCGGATCAATGGGTGCCGAAATCCTACTACCACTGATGGAAGAGGAAAGCGTCGAAGTCTGCGCGGTGCTTCTCTCGAAACTCAAGGTCTCAAAAGCCGCGGAACTCCTCGGCGCCCTGCCCGGCCCGCGCGCGCGCCGCATCGCCTTCGCAATTTCACTTACCGGTAATATCGCCCCGGACGTCGTAAGACGAATAGGCTTTTCTCTGGCCAGCCAGCTTGACGCTCAACCTATTCGAGCCTTTGCCGAAGGACCGGTCGAAAGGGTCGGCGCAATTCTGAACTTCTCGCCGGCCATAACCCGAGACGATGTGCTCGAAGGTCTGCATCTGGAGGACGAAGGTTTCGCCAGTGAAGTCCGCCGTGCGATTTTCACTTTCTCCAACATCCCCGACCGGATCGATCCTCGAGACATTCCCAAGATCATTCGCGAGGTCGAACCGGCAAAGTTCATCAGCGCGCTGGCCTCGGCCAGCGGTGAAGCGGCAAAAGCGACCGAGTTCATTCTGTCAAACATGTCTCAGCGCATGGCGACACAGATGAAGGAAGAAGCCGAGGCGCTTGGCAAGGTGAAGGAACGCGACGGCGAAGACGCGATGAACGCGGTGGTCGCGGTGATCCGTGAACTTGAGGCGGCCGGCGAAATCTTCCTCGTGGCCGAGGAAGACTGATCGCTGTCCATGCCCCGCCCCAGGCCCGTCGGACGCCGTCCATTCGGGATCTCAACGGGTTCAGCTTGTCCCGCGGCTGCTAGCTGTCCGCCTTCACCTGATCGCCTCTGGACAGGCCCCATGGATGCTCCTACCGTTCCGCCCATGACAGAAGAAACCGGACGCCGCTGGCACGATATGGGCGGGCTGAAAGCAGGCCCGCTCGATGCCACTCAGCATGACTTCGCGCTTTGGGAAAAGCGCGTCGATGCGCTCATGGTCTTGTGTTCTGCCAAAGGCTATTTCACCGTCGACGGCCTGCGCCGCGCGCTGGAAGACATGGGAGAAGATGCCTTCGAGACGATGAGCTATTACGAACGCTGGGTCGCCTCGATCAACAATAACCTGCTGGAAGCTGGCGTTTACACGGTCGAGGAACTGGGCAGGCGCATGCAAGAGGTCATGGCGCGGGGCAAAACCTATGGGGAGGCCTCCGGTGGCTGAGCGGGTCCGAGTCCGCTCCATGATGCCACCGGGCCATGTTCGGACTCCCGCCTATTTGCGCGGCAAGGTCGGCGAGATCGAACGGTCTCTTGGGGCCTTTCCGAACCCCGAAGAATTGGCATATCGTCAGAAGGCCACCGCGCGACCGCTTTATCGCGTGCGGTTCACCATGGCCGAGGTCTGGGGCGCAGAGGCAGAAAACCCCGACGATACGCTTGATGCCGAAATCTTCGCTCATTGGCTTATCCCGCTGGACGACTGACATGCCGCACGACCATCACGACCACGACGATTTCCACCATGATGGCATGTCACCCTCGGGCCATCCCTACCGGGCCGATAATGACACGCCACTCACTTACTGGCAGGTGATGGAAATCGCGATCCGCGAACTGTTGATCGACAAGGGCATTGCCACCGCGTCCGAAATCGCCGTTCAGATCGATACCATGGATGCCCGCTCCCCGGCTGATGGCGCCAGTGTCGTCGCCCGGGCCTGGACTGACCCGGACTTCAAAGGACGCCTGCTGCAAGATGCTTCCGCAGCGGCGCGCGAACTGGGATTCGACATCGGCGCGCTACGGCTCATAGCCGTCGAAAACACTGCAGACATTCACAACGTTGTCGTCTGCACGCTGTGTTCGTGCTACCCACGCAACCTGCTTGGCCTGCCACCCGACTGGTACAAAACGCGCGCCTACCGCAGCCGCGTCGTGAAAGAGCCGCGCAGGGTGCTGGCAGAATTCGGTCTGACGCTCCCCCTCAGCACCCGAGTCAGGGTGCACGATTCCACCGCGGACATGCGCTATATCGTACTTCCTGCCCGTCCCGCAGGAACCGAAAGCCTGTCAGAGGAACAACTTGCCGCGCTTGTCACACGCGACTCTATGATCGGTACCGGCCTGCCGAAATCTCCCGCGTGAGCTGGTTTCGGCGTCTGGGCCCCACGGCGCAAGGAATCGTCATGATGATCTGTGCCGTGGCGACTTTCTCGATGATGGATGTGATCGCGAAGGGCCTTAGCGCACGCTATGACCCACTCCAGATTGTCTGGGCACGATACACTTGCCATACACTGGTCGTCTTTCTTTGGTTCGCGCCGCGCCTCAAGACGCTGCTCAGAACCGACCACCTGATCCTTCAGTTGATCCGTTCGGCCTTTCTATTTGGTGCAACTTTCAGCTTTTTCACCTCGATCGCGCATATCGGACTTGCCCAGGCGACCGCGATATTCGACGTCAATCCACTTATAGTTACCATCCTCGCCTTTGCAGTCCTTAACGAACGTGCCGGGCCGCGCCGCATCATGGGCGTCCTCGTCGGACTCATCGGCGCGCTAATCATCATCCGACCGGGGACGGAAATATTCTCTCCCTACGCTGCGCTACCGCTGCTGGGGGCCTCCTGTTACGCCTCTTACGTGATCTCGACCCGGTTCCTCGGGCGGAACGAAAATAGTCTCACCAGCCTGCTTTACACGACACTTATCGGAACCGTTGTCGCCTGCCTGCTCGTGCCCAAGGTCTGGCAGGCTCCGCCCCCTCTGGATGCGGCGCTGATGCTTAGCATGGGCGTCATCGGCGGTACCGGTCAGTATTTCCTGATCCGGGCCTTCACCCTGGCGGAGGCCGGGGTCGTGGCGCCCTTCAGCTATGTCGGACTGATCTTCGCGGTCATCTTCGGCTATGTCTTTTTTGCCGAGATACCCGATATGATGACCCTCTTCGGCGCGCTTGTGATCGTGGGGTCCGGGCTTTATGTCTGGCACCGAGAACGGCAGCAGAACAATGAACAGCCCGCCTGAATGACATCCGATCCTGACTCCAGAAAAGGTCGGCGCCTGTCCGACTGGATGACAGACCGCCTGCTGCGATCGGTCATAGGCGCTTTGCGGAGCCTGCCCTATGAAAAGCGCGTGCCGGCAATGGGGTGGTTCACACGCCGGATCCTTGCGCCATTGGCCGGCTACAACCGTCGCTCGGCGATTAACCTGTCCTACATCTTTCCGGACATGAAGGACACAGAGCGCGCCCGGATCGTCGCCGAGGTCGCGGACAATGCCGGGCGAACCTTTATCGAGAACTACTCTCCTAAGGAGTTTTTAGCGCGCAACGCAAAGGCGGACGTGACCGGACCGGGCATCGCGGCATTGGAAAAGGCGCAATCCGAAGGTCGTCCGGTCATTCTCGTGACAGGACATTTCGGCAATTACGAAGCGCCGCGCGCGGCTCTTGTAAGCCGCGGCTACAATATCGGCGGGCTATACCGCCCCGCCGCAAACCAGTTCTTCAACGACCACTATGCCGAAACCTTTACCGCCTATGGCGGTCCGATCTTCGCTCAGGGGCACCGCGGCACAGCCGGTTTCGTGCGGCACCTCAAGTCAGGAGGCATTCTGGTCCTTCTCTTCGACCAACATGTCAGCAATGGTGAAAAGTTGGATTTCCTTGGCCGCCCTGCCCGCACCGCGCTATCGGCGGCAGAACTCGCACTTCGCTATGGTGCGGAACTGATCCCGTTCTACGGCACCCGCAATGATGATGGTCTGAGTTTTGCCATCGAGTTGGAGGCCCCAATCCCGCCGAGCGATGCTGTCACGATGACCAAGGCAATGAACGCCAGCCTCGAGGCCCGGATCATCGCACATCCCGGCCAATGGTTTTGGGTCCATCGACGCTGGAAGGTTGGGCCAATGCGGAAGATGATCAAGGATCAGGACTGAAATCATCAGTGTGCATCGAATCGCGGACGCTTTGAGCCCCCAGCCAACCAGCAACTCTGCTCTGCAAACATGGTCAATTTGGACCTCTGTGATGAATTGTACTCCATAACGCGAACAATAAGGACGTGATCCCCTTTCTCCCGCTCTCAAACTTGACAAGGGACCCGAACATTAACCCAATATGAACGTCCATTTTCAATTGGCGCTCTCGTGAGTGGTGGTGCCTCGTAAACAGTTTTGAAGTAGCTGCGCCTCGGCAACTATGTTGCCGAGGCTTTTTCATGCCTTTTCGTTAAAGATCGTCTACCTGACTGCGCGGCCCCGGTCAGCGCAACTGCGCCGCGGCCACGATCGGTCCGTTGCCGGCAGCCTGCAGGATTATCGCCATCGGGCTTGCCTTGCCACCAACGTCGATCGCGGCCCGCAACGGATTCTGCCCGTCCCATTTCGCCACCTGGCTCCAGGACGTAACGATGTTGGCATAGGAAATCGTTTTGCCGGCATTCTCACCACTACGAATTTCCACGCTGCGCATCGGGTCGAAACGGACCACTTGCAACACCATGTTCGTCGGCAATTGCGCCGCGCCATTGCGCTCTGCCGTGACCACGAGTTTCGACCCATCCCGACGCGCCGCCAAGCGAACGGTGACCGGCTGCCGTGCATGGGCACTTATCAAGTCGGACAACTCCATCGGTTTCGCGCCGACCAGGTGGTCCCGGCCCCCGATGATCATCTGCGGCGTATAGATCGTCCGGTGCCCCGCGGCCTTGGCATAGCCTTTCTGACGTAACGTGAACGCAGGATCGGCAAACCCGTCAGCCCATCCGATATAGTCCCAGTAGTCGACATGAAGCGCCAGAGCGATGACATCCGGACGGTTTGCAAGATCGGCCAGAAGCGCGTCTGCAGGCGGACAGGAGGAACAACCTTGCGAAGTATAGAGTTCAACGACAACCGGCTGCGACTGCGCCCAAACGATGACGGGTGCGGCAAGTGCCGTCGCCATCGTGATGGCTGCCAAGATTAATCGCATGAACCCGTCCTTGATATCGTCGCGCAGTTCGTCCTAGCCCAGAACCGCTACAACAGCCAATCAACCAATTGCGAGAAGGCCGTAACATCACGGGGCTGTCAGCAAGGAATTGCCAGTTTGTGCACAATGGTATACAATTTCCTCGCAACCCCTCTTGATTGCCGCATCGTCATGCGGCAAACCCCATACCAAGATGAACCCGACCCCAGAAGGGAACCCCAGAGATGACCGTCACCGTTGGCAAAGATAGCTCGAAAACCCGCAAGACCCTGAAGGTTGGTAGCCAGTCCGTAGATTACTACTCGATTCCCGCGGCCGAAGCCGCAGGTCTTGGCAGTTTTTCACGGTTGCCTGCCGCGCTCAAAGTCGTTCTGGAGAACATGCTGCGGTTCGAGGATGGCGGCTTCACCGTCTCTACCGAGGATATCCGCGCCTTTTCGGAATGGGCAGATAGAGGGGGCCAGAACCCGCGTGAAATCGCCTATCGCCCGGCCCGAGTCCTGATGCAGGACTTTACCGGTGTTCCCGCGGTGGTTGATCTCGCTGCGATGCGCGACGGCATTATCGGTCTGGGTGGCGACCCCGAAAAGATCAACCCCTTGAACCCTGTCGATCTGGTCATCGACCATTCGGTGATGATCGACGAGTTTGGCAATCCGCGCGCTTTCCAGATGAACGTCGACCGCGAATACGAACGTAACATGGAACGCTACACCTTTCTAAAATGGGGCCAGTCGGCGTTCAACAACTTCCGCGTCGTGCCGCCGGGAACGGGTATCTGCCACCAGGTGAACCTTGAATATCTTGCCCAGACCGTCTGGACGGACAAGGACCAGAACGGCAAGACCGTCGCCTACCCAGACACGCTTGTCGGCACCGACAGTCACACAACCATGGTCAACGGCCTGGCTGTTCTCGGCTGGGGCGTTGGCGGGATCGAGGCCGAGGCAGCGATGCTCGGCCAGCCGATTTCGATGCTGATACCGGAGGTCGTCGGTTTCAAACTGACCGGCGCCATGGTGGAAGGAACAACCGCGACGGACCTGGTGCTGAAAGTCGTCGAGATGCTTCGCCTCAAAGGCGTGGTCGGCAAGTTCGTCGAGTTCTACGGCGAAGGGCTCGACCACCTGCCGCTCGCAGACCGTGCGACGATTGCAAACATGGCCCCAGAATACGGCGCCACTTGCGGCTTTTTCCCGGTCGATGCTGAAACACTGCGCTATCTGCGGCAAACAGGTCGTGACGAAGACCGTATCGCGCTTGTCGAAGCATACGCCAAGGAAAACGGCTTATGGCGCAGTGCGGACTACGATCCAGTCTACACCGACACTCTGGAACTGGACATGGGAACGATCGTTCCGGCGATCTCGGGGCCTAAGCGGCCGCAGGATTACCTGCCACTGACCAATTCCAAAGCGGCTTTCGCACGCGAGATGGAAAAGAGCTTCAAGCGCCCGCTCAACAAGGAGGTGCCGGTGAAGGGCGAGGATTATACGATGTCCTCAGGCAAGGTTGTGATCGCGTCGATCACCTCCTGCACCAATACGTCGAACCCCTATGTCATGATCGGCGCCGGCCTCGTGGCGCGCAAGGCCCGGGCCCTTGGCCTGACCCGCAAACCATGGGTTAAGACCTCGCTCGCACCCGGCAGCCAGGTCGTGTCAGAATATCTGGAAGCGGCGGACCTTCAGGAGGATCTCGACGCCATTGGCTTCAACCTCGTTGGTTATGGCTGCACGACCTGCATCGGCAACTCCGGACCGCTACAGCCGGAAATCAGTGCGGCAATATCCGAGGGCGATCTTGTCGCGACCTCGGTCCTTTCCGGCAACCGCAACTTCGAGGGCCGGATCAGCCCCGATGTACGCGCCAACTATCTCGCCTCGCCGCCGCTTGTCGTGGCCTACGCACTGGCCGGAGACATGAACATCGATCTGACCTCGGAACCCTTGGGCACTTCCAAAGACGGAAAGCCGGTTTATTTGAAAGACATCTGGCCGACCAACAAGGAGATTTCCGATCTTGTCCATGAGACTGTCACACGGGAGGCTTTCCTCAAGAAATACGCCGATGTCTTCAAGGGCGATGAAAAGTGGCAGGGCGTCGAGACGACCGACAGCCTGACCTACGACTGGCCTGCGACATCGACCTATATCCAGAACCCGCCCTACTTCCGCGGCATGAGCAAGGATGCAGGCACGATCCATGACATCACCGGCGCCAAGGTGCTGGCGATCCTCGGCGATATGGTCACGACCGACCACATCAGCCCGGCCGGATCATTCAAGGACACGACCCCAGCAGGCCGTTATCTGACGGATCGCCAGGTCGCTCCGCGCGAATTCAACTCTTATGGTTCCCGTCGCGGCAACCATGAGGTTATGATGCGCGGCACCTTCGCTAATATCCGCATCAAGAACGAGATGCTGGAAGGGGTCGAAGGTGGCTATACACTCGGACCAGACGGCAACCAGACCTCAATCTACGATGCATCCATGGCCTATCAGGAGGCAGGAACTCCCTTGGTAATCTTCGCGGGCGAACAATATGGCGCGGGGTCAAGCCGCGACTGGGCAGCCAAGGGTACAGCGCTACTGGGCGTCAAGGCGGTCATCGCCGAGAGCTTCGAGCGCATCCACCGCTCCAACCTCGTTGGAATGGGCGTTATCCCGTTTGAATTTGCGGGCGGCGAAACCCGCAAGTCGCTCGGGCTGAAAGGCGATGAGACCATTTCGATCTCTGGTCTCGAAGGCGACCTCAAGCCGCTGTCCACCAAGCCCTGCACTATCACCTATGGCGACGGAACGGTGAAGACGATCCAGATCAAGTGCCGGATCGATACCGAGGTCGAGATCGAATATGTCGAGAACGGCGGCGTGCTGCATTACGTGCTGCGCAACCTCGCCAAATCCTGACCGGCGCAATCGCAGCAACTCTAGCGGCGGAACAACAGACGCCATCCCGATTGCTTCGGGGTGGCGTTTCTTCATCGGGCGGAGGATCCAAGCAGACGGCCAGTGCCCCGGATGTGAAAGACACTAGTGGGCCGTCTCGATCGCCGGACGGATGGTTTCATCTAGTACCCGCTCGGTAATCGGGCCCGCGAACCGCAGTACGATGATCCCGTCACTGTCGATCACATAAGTCTCGGGCACGCCGTAAAGTCCCCAATCCAAGGCCGTCCTGCCACTCTCGTCAGTGCCGATACCAAGATAAGGGTTGCCCAGTTCTTCGAGAAAGCCGAGCGCCTTGACCGGGTCGTCCTTGTAGTTGATCCCGTAGATCGTCACACCTTCACCCGCAAGCTTGCTCAGGTTCGGATGTTCGGCCCGGCAAGGCGCGCACCAACTCGCCCAGTAGTTGACCAGCTTCACGCCGGGCGCTCTCAGGCTGGCGTCATCAAAACCCGGCAATCCTGCAAGATCGCCCAGCACCACAGCCGGCGCCGGATTTCCTGCAATGGCTGACGGCAGAGATCTCGGGTCTTCGCGGTTCATCCCGACGTAGAACAGGCCCGCCAGCACTACGAAGATCAACGGCGGCGCGATCATTAGGGGTGACACACTAGCCATTGGCTCGCCGCGCCTCCGCCGCCTCCAGCGCCCGCTTCATCCGGCGTGACCGCGCCCAACTGATCACCACGAGCCCGGCGAGCAGAAGCAGCGTCAGCGCATAGGCCGACAACACCTCGACCACGTATTTACCAAGGTCCGGCATCAGCCCATCCTTTCCCGCGCGACGATGGCATGCAGTCGCCGTGCCCTGATTTCGGTTCGCGTTCGCACCAGCACCAGCGCCACGAAAAGCAGCACAAAACCCGCTATCGCGACCAGCAGTGGCACCCAGAAAACATCGGCCACGTTTTCTTCGGCATCCATTGACAGCGATGCGCCCTGATGCAGCCCCTGGTTCCAGAAATTCACGGCATAGCGCGACAGGATCGCAAAGACCGAGCCTACAAGACAGAGAACCGATGTCAGGTCCGCCGCCGTGTCAGGGTTCTCGATGGCCGCCCACATGGCCATGTAGCCGATATAGAAGAGGAACAGGATCAGGAATGAAGTCAGCCTCGGATCCCAGGCCCACCATGTCCCCCACATCGGTTGACCCCAGATGGCTCCCGTGATCAGGGCAATAACCGTCATGACCATGCCGATCGGCGCCGCGGCCTTGGCCGCCAGCGCCGATACATGATGGCGTCGCACGATCCAGATCAGCGACGCGACCAGCATCATCGCCCAAGCATTGATGGCCATCATGGCCGACGGCACATGGATGTATATGATCTTGACCGAAGCCCCCATACGGTAGTCATCGGGGGTAAAGAAGTACCCCCAGATCAGCCCGACCGAAAGAGCGACGGCAGCCAGCACCGACAGGACCGGCACCAGCGGCGCGGTCCAGCCCATGAATTTCAGCGGATTTGCATATTCCCAGATCGACATGGCCCGTTTCTAGCCCCTCTTTGCCCCGTCCGCCACACACATCGCCGCCAGTCCTCAGCGCAGATTGACGCGGATAGCCGCGGCCGCCGCGAACGGAAGAAGGGCCAACGCGGCAAGCGTGATCCCCGCCAAAAGCGCAATCGGCGCTCCTAGATCGAGCCCCTCTGCACCTCGTCGCGCCACTTCTGTGCCATAGATCAGCGTCGGCACATAGAGCGGCAGCACCAGCAGCGACAACAACAAGCCGCCGCGCTTCAGCCCGACAGTCAGCGCCGCGCCGAATGCGCCGATCATCGACAGAGCCGGAGTGCCAAGCGCCAGTGACGCCACCAACCATACATATCCCGGCCCCGGCAGGTTCAGCAAAACCCCGAAAACCGGCGCGGCCAGCACCAGCGGCAAGCCGGTTGTCAGCCAATGTGCCAGCGCCTTGACCGCAACGACGCCCTCCATGGGGATCGGTGCGGTGGCCAGAAGGTCCAGCGTCCCATCCTCGAAATCCAATTGAAAAATGCGGTCGAGCGACAAGAGACAGGACAAGAGCGCGCCGACCCACAGGATCCCCGGTGCGATGCGTGATAACAGGTCGGCCTCAGGACCGACGCCAAAGGGCACTAGGACCGTCACGATCAGGAAAAAAGCCAGCCCAAGGCCAAACCCTCCGCCAGCCCGCACGGCCAGCACGATATCCCGCAGCAAGAGTCGGATCACAGGAAGGCCTCGTCAAATTCGCCCTCGCCGCTGCCGGCCCGCGCCTTGTACGGCGCCACATCGAATGTCCGCGCCTCCAGCCCAAGGTCGATATGAGTTGCAATCAGCGCAGCACCACCTGCCGCCAGATGCGCACGCACGGCCCCCGCAAACATCGCCACAGCAGCCCGGTCCAGCGAGACCGTTGGTTCGTCCAGCACCCAAATCGATCGCCCGGTCACCAGCAGGCGCGACAGACCAAGCCGCCGCTTCTGGCCGGCAGACAGCGCCCCGGCCGGCCTGTCCGCAAGACCCTCGAGTTCGAAAGTCTCAAGCGCCTCCTCGACCCCACCCGCGCCGTAGATTCCCGACCAGAACCGCAGGTTCTCAACAACGGTCAAGACCGACTTCACACCATCCGCGTGCGCGGCATAGGCGATCGCTTCGGGTACAACCGAAATCCGACCGGCAGAGCTTGGCTGCAATCCCGCGATGGTGCGCAGCAACGTCGTTTTGCCTGACCCGTTCGGCCCTCGTAAAATCAGTGCCTCGCCCTCGGCAAGTGACAGACTTACACCCGCAAGGACCGCAACACCGCCGCGCTGAACCGTAAGGTCCTGAACCTCAAGCAGACTGGTCAAACCGCCCCCGCTTTTCCCTGTCCTGAGAGTTTCTCGACGGGATCATCCTTTACCTCAAACCGGGATCAGTGCGAGACCGACGCGGCGGCCTTCCGACAACAGGATGTTATAGGTCCGACAGGCCGCAGGGCTTGCCATCGGCTCTGCGCCGATTCCCGCCGCATCGAGTGCCGCACGAAACTCTTTCGGCAAATGCGCCAGCTCTGCTCCCGTGCCAACAAAAACGACATCAACCGCATCTGCCGCCGCCGCCAACGCAGCACAATCATCGAAACCGCCCCATCTGACGACGCCCGAAGGCAATACAAGGATCGCGCCCTCGTGGACCGCTCCTCCAACGCGAAAGAATCCCGGGCCATATCCATCCACAGGCAGGCCGTCAGTGAAGCGGATTTCATTCAGGCGCATCGTTTACCCCCTTGCCCCCTGAGGTTGCAGGGTCGGCGTCAGGCATCAATATTTGCGTATTGATTGCCGGAATTGGACTTGGTCTTATCGCGGTCAAGACCAAGGAACAAAACGATGTTCTTTGCAACGAAAACAGAGGAATAGGTGCCGACAACCACGCCCCACGTCATTGCAAAGACAAAGCCCCGAATGACGTCGCCGCCCAATATCAGAAGGGCAATCAACGCGATCAAGGTGGTTCCGGAGGTAAGGACGGTCCGGCTCAGCGTTTCGTTGACGGAAAGGTTCATGACATCGCGCAGCGGCATCTTCTTGTATTTGATCAAGTTCTCGCGGAGACGGTCGAAGACCACAACGGTGTCATTGATGGAATAACCCAGAATCGTCAGAAGCGCCGCGATGATCGACAGATCGAAAGGCAACTGAAACAAGGAAAATATGCCAATGGTAAGCGCGATGTCATGAACCAGAGCGGCGACCGCGCCGACCGCAAACTGCCATTCGAAACGAAGCCAGATATAGACAAGGATCGCGAATGTCGCCAGCAGGACCGAGATGACCGCTTTCTGGATCAACTCGCCCGACACCTTCGGACCGACGCTTTCGACCGAAGGAAACGTGACCGAAGGATCAACCGTTTGCAGCGCCGCTTCGATCTTTGTGACGGTTTCGGCGGTGATTGCCTCCTCGTCATCTTGGGCCCCGACACGCACCATTGCAACGTTCTGGCCCTCGGCGAAACCGGGATCGAATACCTCGGTGATTGACACGTCACCCAGTTCCAAAGGCGCAATCGCCGCGCGATAGGCAGCGACATCGACAGGCTGAGACGATTCAGTACGGATCGTCGTTCCCCCCCGGAAATCGATGCCGTAGTTGAGCCCCATCACGAAGAAAATTGTGATCGAGAGGATCACAGCCACCACAGACGCGCCAAAAGTAATCTTCGCCTGCGCGAAAAAGTCGATTTTCGTTTCGTCCGGAACAAGTCTCAGGCGCATGATGTCAAACCTCTATGGTTTTCGGGCGGCGATAGTCGAACCAGGTGATGATCATAAGTCGTGTCACAAAGATTGCCGTGAACACGGACGTCACGATTCCAATGGCGAGCGTTACCGCAAAGCCCCGGACGGGTCCGGTGCCCATGACAAACAGAATTGTGGCCGTGATCAACGTTGTGATATTTGCGTCCAGAATAGCGCTCAACGCCTTTTCATAGCCAAGTTCGATCGCCCTCGCCGGTCCACGGGCAGTCTTCAACTCCTCGCGGATTCGTTCGTAGACCAGCACGTTGGCATCCACCGCCATACCGATGGTCAGGACGATCCCGGCGATACCGGGCAATGTCAGTGTCGCGCCGATCATCGACAATACGCCAAAGATCATCCCGACGTTCAAGATCAGCGCAACGTTCGCAATGATCCCGAACCAGCCATAGCTGAGCGCCATGAAGATGAGTACGGCGGCTCCCGCCACCATCGAAGCAACCTTGCCCGCATCTATACTGTCCTGACCAAGCTCCGGGCCTATGGTCCTCTCTTCGAGGAATGTCATTTCGGCCGGTAGCGCACCGGCCCGCAACAGAACCGCCAGCTTCGTCGACTCCTCGACGCTGAAATTGCCTGTGATGATGCCAGACCCGCCGGGAATATGGCTTTGGATCGTCGGCGCGGAAATCACTTCCTTGTCCAGCACAATGGCAAATGGGCTGCCGATATTCTCGGCCGTGTAGTCGCCAAACTTGCGCGCGCCGGTCGGGTTGAAGCGGAAGCTGACAGCCGGTCGTCCGTTCTGATCGAAAGAGGGCTGCGCGTCGACGAGTTCCTCTCCTGTCACAACCGGGGTTTCTTCCAATTCGTAATAGGTTCCCTGTTCGTCAAGTGAAGGGTAAATCACGTTGCGCGGCCCCGCCTGCGCCCCGCCGTCGCTCGTGCGCCGAACTACCGGATTGAAGGTCAGTTGCGCCGTCGTGCCGATGAGGGCTTTCAGTTCTGCCGCGCT
>JAHEAO010000024.1:16787-44523 GCA_024642725.1 Paracoccaceae bacterium
GTCGATTTGATAACCCGGACTTTCACGCCAGTCGCGATCTCGACTTCGACCTCGTTGTCGTCCTTGACCTTTGCGATCTTGCCGATGATGCCACCCTGGGTGACGATCTGGTCACCCCGGCGCACTGCGGCAACCATGGCCTGATGATCCTTCAGCTTCTTTTGCTGCGGACGGATCAGCAGGAAATACATGATCGCGAAGATTAGAATAAGAGGCACAAAGCTGGTGAAGGCCGCAGCGCCGCCCCCGGCTGCCTGCGCATAAGCAGGAGTTACAAACATCGGCATGTCCTTTTTGCTCTTGCAGGCACTCCGGCCCGTCTTTGATTGGCGCGCACCCTATATGTGGCCCTTTTGCTTGGCAAGCGACCGGGGGCGCAATTCGTTGTTCACCTTCTCGTCACCTTGCGGCATATGGGGGCGGCAATTCCACGATCAACGCAAGGACCGGAAAAATGCACGACATCCGCGCGATCCGCGAGAACCCTGAAGGCTTCGATGCTGCTATGGCGCGGCGACGGATTGATCCGGTGTCGTCCGATATTCTTGCGCTCGACGAAGCGCGGCGGGCCAAGATACTTGCCGCCGAAACAGCTCAGGCCGCGCAGAATGCCGCCTCCAAAGAGGTCGGAGCCGCCAAAGCGAGCGGAAACGAGGCCGAATTTGAACGCTTGCGCGGCCTCGTCGCCGACAAGAAGGCCGAAGTCGCCCGGCTCAACGAAGAAGCTGCGGCCGAAGACAACCGGCTCCGCGATATCCTGATGTCGCTCCCCAATACCGTCTATGCTGACGTGCCCGACGGCGTCGACGAAAAAGAAAATAAGGAAATTCACCGCTACGGCAACCCGCGCAGTTTCTCCTTCACACCGCTGGAGCACTACCAGATCCCGGCGGCAAAGGGGCTCGATTTTGACACGGCAGCCAAGTTGTCAGGTTCGCGTTTCGTGGTCTTGCGCGGCGCGATGGCGCGTCTGCACCGGGCGTTGGCGCAGTTCATGCTGGATATGCACACCGAAGAACATGGTTTGACGGAAATGATCACCCCGGTCTTGGTGCGGGATGATGCGATGTATGGCACCAACCAGCTGCCGAAATTCGCCGAGGACAGCTATCAGACGACCAATGGCTGGTGGCTGATCCCGACCTCGGAAGTCACGCTGACCAATACCGTGGCCGGCAACATTCTGGAAGAAGCGCAGTTGCCGATCCGAATGACGGCGCATACCCAGTGCTTCCGATCCGAAGCTGGCAGCGCCGGCAAGGATACCGCAGGGATGCTGCGCCAGCACCAGTTCGAAAAGGTTGAAATGGTTTCGATCACCCACCCGGATCAGTCCGATGCCGAACACCGCCGGATGACTGACTGCGCGCAGAATGTTCTCGAACGCCTTGGGCTGCCCTATCGCACCGTCGTGCTATGCACCGGCGATATCGGTTTTGGCGCGAAACGCACCCATGACATCGAGGTCTGGCTGCCCGGGCAAGACACTTACCGAGAAATCAGTTCCGTTTCCACCTGTGGTGACTTTCAGGCGCGCCGTATGAACGCCCGCTTCCGTCCCGATGGCAACGGCAAGCCCGAATTCGTCCACACGCTGAACGGCTCCGGTCTCGCTGTCGGGCGCTGCCTGATTGCGGTGCTTGAGAATGGTCAGCAGGAGGACGGCTCGGTGATCTTGCCCGAGGCGCTATATCCCTACCTGTCCGGCCGGTCGCGGATCACTGCCGAAGGCTCGCTGGCCTGAGGCTTCCTTGCAGCGTCCGACTGTAGAGGAAGCGCTCAGGAAACCCGACCCGTTCCGCCGGAACCATGCCGCTAACCAAAGCGGTAAAGAGCAGCGGGATTCTTTAACAAAACTGCTGGTGAGTACCACTCATTCGTCGGCCCGTCCCTTGCCAAGATGCTTACGCAGCCGGGACGGGATCGACTTGGTCTTACCCTTATAAGGGTTCTGCTCGGACTGACTTCGGAATGTCAGTCTGATCGGCGTCCCGGGCATGTCAAAATCGGCCCGCAACCCATTGACAAGATATCTGGAATAGCTTTCCGGCATCTTGTCTGGGTAAGAGGTCATGACAACGAATCCCGGTGGACGAGTCTTCACTTGTGTCATGTAGCGCAGTTTGATTCTGCGCCCTCCCGGTGCCGGTGGCGGGTGCGCCTCAACCATCCCGGTAAGCCATTGATTGAGCCTTGAGGTCGTTATTCTGCGGTTCCATATCTCATGCGCCCGCATGACAGCCGCTTGGAGTCGGTCCAGACCCTTTCCGGTCTTGGCCGAAACCGTCACCAGCGGCGCCCCGCGCAGCTGTGGCAAAAGGCGTTCAAACTCTTCGCGCAACTCTTTGATCTTGTTATTCTTATCTTCTTCCAGGTCCCATTTGTTGACTGCAATGACAACGGCCCGGCCTTCCCGCTCCGCTAGGTCCGCAATACGCAGGTCCTGCTGCTCGAATGGGATGTCCACATCCAACAGGACAACGACGACTTCCGCGAATTTCACGGCACGCAACCCATCAGAAACGCTCAGTTTTTCTAGCTTGTCCTGAACCTTGGCCTTCTTGCGCATGCCCGCGGTGTCGAATATCCGCACCGGCACACCATCCCAGTCCGTCATGACCGAGATCGCATCCCGCGTTATCCCGGCTTCGGGACCTGTCAGAAGCCGCTCCTCCCCCAATATCTTGTTGATAAGCGTCGATTTTCCGGCATTCGGCCGCCCGACAACGGCGACCTGTAAGGGCTTCGACATTGTGGGCACACGAGGTCCGTCTTCGTCATCGATATCGACGTCAACCTCCGGTGCATCTGCCGCAGCACGTTCGGCAAATTCCTCCTCAATAGGGAGCAACGCGGAATAGAGCTCATTCATTCCTTCGCCATGCTCTGCTGACATACGGATCGGTTCACCCAGTCCAAGGCTGTAAGCCTCGATCACACCGGCATCGGCGGAGGAGCCTTCCGCCTTGTTTGCAGCCAGCAGAACATGTGCGTTCTTTTTTCTCAGAATCTCGGCAAAGACCTGATCTGCGGGAAGAATGCCCGCCCTGGCGTCGATCAGGAAAAGGCAGACATCGGCAAGTTCAACGGCTCGTTCGGTCAACTTCCGCATCCGGCCCTGCAGCGATTCATCTGTCGCTTCTTCCAGCCCCGCGGTGTCGATCACCGTGAAGCGAAGGTCCCCCAATCGAGCTTCCCCTTCGCGCAGATCACGCGTTACGCCGGGCTGGTCGTCGACAAGAGCCAGCCGCTTGCCTACAAGGCGGTTGAACAGCGTCGACTTGCCCACATTCGGACGGCCGACTATGGCGAGCGTAAATGTCATGAGGCCCCTCTGGCGAAACTTAAGGCGCCCGCATACACGCTTCGAGCGTCAGCGGAAAGCCATTAGCGTGCCGCTTTGACCAACCAGATACAGTGTTCCACCGACGACAACCGGGCGGGACGCCGCAGTGTCGCCCATCTGAATCGTGGCGGCGAGCCCGCCGCTGGTGGGATCAAAGCCACGTAGCAACCCGTCGCCAGACGCAACCCACAGCCGGCCACCAGCAAGGACGGGCCCGTAGTGCGGGAAAACATCCCGGATCTTGCTCGCTTTCCTGACTGGTACAAAATATGGGAGCGTAACCGACCAGATAGTCTCTCCGGTCGACGCATTCACGCGCCGCAATTCCGACTTGTCGGTCACCATGAATACCGATCCGCCTTCGACGATCATCGGGCCGGTGGCACCCTGTTCGATCGTCCAGATCGCTTTTCCGTCAGAAGCGTCGAGGGCGGCAGCCCTCCCGGACGGCGTCCCGACAAAGACCGTATTGCCGACGATGACCGGATCGGCGGAAATGTCGCTCACCCCGGCATAAACGCGCCCTAGTCTTGAACCCGCCGCGATACTCGACCAAATCTGCAGTCCACTTTTCGGAAATGTTGCCAGCAGTTCGGTCGACCCCATGGGGAACACAACGATATTGCCTCCGACTGCGGGACTTGCGCCACCGACAACTCCTGTCGTCGACGGAGCCCCTTGAATTTGCCACCGCACGCGGCCCGTTGCGGCATCGAATGCCCAACCACGGCTGTCCCGCGACACAATGTAGACCACGCCATTCGATACGGTCGGCGCAGCCATCGCCGGTGCATTCAGATTCTGCCGCCAAATGTCATTGCCCGAGGCGGCGTTGAGCGCGACGAGTTGGCTGAAGCCGGTCGTCACAAAAAGTTTTCCATCCACGACCGCAAGCCCGCCACCAGAGCCATCATCGGCTCTTTCTCCCGCCGGCGTCAGATCACGAGACCACGCAGTGACGCCAGAAGAGCTGGTCGCTGTCACCGTGGCCCGGCTATCGAGCGTGAAGATCAACCCGCCAGCGGCCACCGGATCGGCAGAGATTCGGTGCCTGCGATCATTGCCACTGCCAATGTTCACTTGCCAAAGCGCGCGCGGCGCAGTTGAGAAACTTGGATGCCGAATGGTGTGAGTGGCGGAACCTGCCCGCTGTGGCCATGCGTTGTTCGTGGTTTGCGCAGGAAGTCGGATAGCGGGGCTTTGATTCACAGGTCTGACAGGCGCCTCCGCACCGATCGCAGTCCGCAAATCCGTGCGCTCACCCGTCAGCAGCACTTCCTTCTCGGCACAGCCAGTCACAATCAGAAGGATCGCAATCAATGCGCTATGGATTGGTCTCACGGTCTTGCTCCCCTGTCCGAAACCGGATGCCGCTGTCCGAAACCGGCGCCTACGCCGGTTCTAGCGCGCCGCCCAAAGCCACAATCAACTGAGACACCCGGCGACGCAAGCCTGCTGTCACCTCTCCATCAGCCAGAATCTCCTGCAAGCGCTTCAACGCTGCATCGGTCTTGCCTGTGGCCATCTCGGTCAATGCCATCTGTTCTTCGGCTAGAAGTCGAAAAGGCGCACCAGGTATGGCAAGCGATTCAAACCGGGACATTCGTTCCGCGGCCGGCAAGGCATCACCTTGGATCAGAAGAAGCTTGAACTCGGCGAGGTGCCGGTAAATCAAGGGTTGGTTCGCATCCAGCGCGATCTGGCTGAGCGCCTGTTGAGCGGCAGAGATGTCGTCCGCCGAAAAATCCTCATTCGCCTTCAACAACGCGAGGATGGTCGCTTTGTCGCCGTCCTCTCGCAGTTTCTGCAGCGCCGCTGCGCGGTCAGCGGGGTTTTCGGTTTTCAGGGCCTCAAGGATGCTGTCTCCTAGATCCTGGGATGCCGAGGCGATCCGAGCCTTACGAAACTCGTTGAATGCTGCCCCGCCGACAAGGATCAGAACAAGCAGGATAGCGATCCACCCGTATTTGCGAATTAGACGGAAAAGCTGGTCGCGCCTAAGCTCTTCTGTCACTTCGTCGATAAAACTGTCTGTGTCGCTCACACCTGCCTCCGGGCCTTTTATCGCTTCCTCTTACCCTAACCGATTCCCGATTGCCAAGGGCACCGTTTGTCAGCGCATGACTCATCGAGAACTCCGCTTGCTGTCCGGCACCAAAAAACATAAACTGAACTCACCGGTTCAGCTTGTATGGAAGACGCATACTTATAAGTAGACCTTGGTTGGTATATATGAGCTGCAGGTTCCGCCCCCAGAAGAAAAAGGCGATACGAGGTTTTTATGCGATTGTTTCCGATTGTAACGGCGCTCTTGGTTATGGCGGCTCTTTACCTTTTCGTTTTCGACCGGGAACGAATTGTCGAATTCGCCAATGGAACCGAAACCAGCGCTCAAACAGAAGGTACGGCGACGGCTGAAAGCGTCGAGCCACCGGTAGGTGAGAAGACCGAAGAGACACCAGTCATGTCAGTTGTCGTTCAGAAGTCGATGGCCAAGTCGGTTGACAGCGGTGTCCTTGTGCGCGGGCGGACCGAGGCCGCCCGCACAATCGAAGTCAAGGCCGAGACCACCGGACGGGTTATTTCGGACCCCTTGAGAAAGGGCTCGGAAGTCTCAGCCGGACAGGTCTTGTGCAAGCTCGACCCAGGCACGCGCGAGATCGCCCTGATTGAAGCAGAGGCCCGCTTGCCTGAAGCCGAACTGCTGATCCCCGAAGCAGAGTCTCGCATCCCCGAGGCAGCAGCCCGCATCTCCGAGGCGCAAGCGCGACTTGTCGAAGCGCAAATCAGTCAACGTGCAGCGACGCAGCTTTCGCAAGGCGGATTCGCAACTGAAACACGAGTCGCTGGCGCAAACGCCGCGGTCGAAGCCGCCCTGGCTGCTGTGGAGAGCGCGAAGGCCGGTGTTGCTGCTGCGCAAACCGGCGTGAAATCCGCGCGCGCTGCGGTACAGGCCGCAGAAGCCGGAATTGCGGCGGCAAACAAGGAAATTGAACGTCTCTCGATAGCGGCACCTTTCAGCGGCGTGCTTGAATCCGACACCGCGGAACTCGGTGCGCTGCTTCAACCGGGAATGCCTTGTGCGACCGTCATCCAACTTGACCCCATTGTTCTGGTCGGGTTCATCCCAGAAACGGCGGTCAGCAAGGTAGAAGTCGGGGCATTCGCGAAAGCGCGTCTGGCCAGCGGTTCTTCGGTGACCGGAATAGTCACATTTCTGTCGCGCTCTGCGGATCTGGAAACCAGGACATTCCGTGTAGAGATCGAGGCCGAGAACTCTGACGGCACGATCCGGGATGGTCAAACCGCTGAGATCACGATCTCTTCCGGCGGCCAGGACGCGCATCTCCTGCCAATTTCAGCGCTCACGCTCGATGATGGCGGTGTCATTGGCGTACGAACCGTCAATGCCGACAATATTGTTGAATTCATGCCGGTCACGCTGATGCGGGATACAGCGGAGGGCATCTGGGTTGGCGGCCTTCCTGAAGCAGCGGATGTCATCGTTGTTGGACAGGAATATGTAACCGAGGGCGTCAAGGTAGCAGTGACGTACCGGGAGCTCTTGCAATGACCGGTATCGTCGACTGGGCCGGACAGCATGCCCGGATGGTCATAGCCTTTATAGTTCTGACGCTTGTCGCCGGAGCAATGGCCTACGTCGGGTTGCCCAAGGAGGGCGAGCCGGACATCGAGATCCCTGCCCTTTTCGTATCGGTCCCCTTCCCCGGCATTTCCGCCGAAGACGCAGAGCAAATGCTTGTCCGCCCCATGGAAACCGAGCTTTCCGATCTCGACGGTCTGGATATCATGTCGAGCACTGCGGCCGAAGGCTATGCAGGTGTCGCCCTGCAGTTTGAATTTGGCTGGGACAAGACAAAGATCATCGCCGATGTCAGAGACCGTATGAACACGGTCGAGGCCGATTTTCCGGCGGGCGCCGACAAGTACATGATCAACGAGATCAACTTTTCTGAATTCCCGATCATCATCGTTAACCTCACAGGTGAAGTCCCCGAACGCACGCTTATCCGCGTCGCGAAACAGCTTCAGGACCGACTGGAGGCCCTCGAACCTGTGCTGGAAACCTCACTGGCCGGCACACGCGACGAGATGATGGAAGTCACGATCGATCCGCTGAAGATGGAAAGCTACAATGTGACCGCAGGCGAATTGATCAATGCGGTCCGCAACAACAACCAGCTCATCGCCGCAGGAGAGGTTGAGACGGAAAAAGGCGCGATCTCGGTCAAGATCCCGGCATCTTTCAAGGAACGGTCGGATGTCTATGAACTGCCGGTAAAGGTGAACGGCGACCGCGTTGTGACCCTAGGCGATCTAGCCCAGATCAACCTGACCTTCGAGGACCGGACCGGAACGGCTCGCTATAACGGGGAAGCCACGGTCGCGCTGCAAGTGGTCAAGCGCAAGGGCTACAACCTGATCGATACGGCCAATCTGGTCCGCCAAGAAGTCGCCAAGGCGCGGGCCGGTTGGCCACAGGACCTGCAGAATGCCGTTCACGTCGGTGTGTCGAACGATCAGTCGACGCAGGTACAAAGCATGGTCGAGCAGCTTGAGGGTTCGGTCCTAACCGCAATCTCCCTTGTCATGGTCGTTGTGCTGGCCTCGCTTGGCATCAGGTCAGCCCTTCTGGTCGGCTTCGCGATCCCGACGTCCTTCTTGCTGTGCTTCATCCTGCTTGGGGTCATGGGTATCACGATTTCGAACATTGTGATGTTCGGCCTGATCCTGGCTGTGGGGATGCTCGTGGACGGTGCAATCGTCGTGGTGGAATATGCAGACAGGCGGATTTCCGAAGGCGTTGGTCCGATGACCGCATTCGTCGAATCCGCCAAACGCATGTTCTGGCCAGTTGTATCCTCGACCGCAACGACGCTTTGTGCGTTCCTGCCGATGCTGTTCTGGCCCGGTGTGGCAGGCGAGTTCATGGGGATGCTACCCGTCACGTTGATTTTCGTACTTTCGGCTTCCTTGATCGTCGCGCTGATCTATTTGCCGGTCATGGGCGGCGTGGCAGGGCGCATGTCGCGGATATTCGATCGCTCTTCGAACGCCCTTCGGAGAGTCTTGCCCTGGTACATCCGCGCGATCCTGGTGCCGCCTTCGCTCTACCTTGTGTTCATCGGCGCGATGCAGTCGTTGAACCCAGGCTACCTGTTTGGCGGGAATGTGCCGTTGCAAGGTGCCATGGCCGTCGCCCCGGGCATCTTGCTGATGATCGCGGGCGCAATTGCGTCTTCCGTGACCGTCGGATCGATCCGGATCGAGCGCGCCGCCAAATCGGTTCGGGCAGGTTATCGGCGCAAGCCTTTTGGATGGTTTACCTACTTCATCGTCGGCAATCCGGTAATGCCGCTTGTCACCATCGCTGGCGTGATCTTCCTAGTTGTCTCGGTCTTCTCCTACTACGGCGCCAACAACAACGGCACCGAGTTCTTCTCTCCGTCCGAACCGGAGCAGGCAATCATCTACGTCCGTGCACGCGGCAACCTGTCGCTTGCCGAAAAGGACGAGATGGTCAGACAGGTCGAAGAGGTTGTGATCGGCACGGAAGGCGTCGAAAGCACATTCGCGTTCGCCGGGGTCGGCGGACTGAACCAGAACAATGGCGGCGCGTCCGGGCCTCGGGACACCGTTGGCCAATTGCAGATAGAGATGACCCCGTGGGAGGATCGCAAGGACAACCCGGAACTGAATGGTGATGTGATCCTCGATCGCATACAGGAACAGTTGGACAAAATCCCCGGCATCAAGTCAGAGGCTCTGCCCTTGGCGATGGGACCGGCGGGCGGCAAACCGGTGCATCTGCGACTCAAGGGCGACGACTGGCAGGACCTTCTGACCGCAGCAACCATCGCCCGGCAGAAGTTCGAAAGCACGGCGGCCCTGACAGAGGTCGAGGACACGACGCCATTGCCCGGCATCGACTGGGAAATCGAGGTGGATGTCGAGAAAGCTGGGCGTTTCGGCGCCGATGTGGCAACGGTCGGCGGCATGGTTCAACTGGTGACCCGCGGACTGCTGCTCGACACGATGCGCGTCGACAGTTCGGATGAAGAGATCGAGATCAGAGTCCGGCTTCCTGAAAGAGACCGGGTCTTGTCCACTCTGGATTCCATGAAGGTCCGCACGCAAGACGGGCTGGTGCCGCTTTCGAATTTCGTCAGCTACAAGCCGGTCCCCAAACTCGGGCAGATCGACCGTATCGACCAATCACGTTACTTCGACGTGAAGGCCAACGTCGCTGAGGACCAAAGGACTGAAGACGGCGAGATCATCAATGCCAATGAACGGATTGTTCTGCTAACTGAATGGCTTAACACGGAAGCTGATCTGCCGCAGGGTATAACCTGGGAATGGACGGGCGATCAGGAAGACGAACAGGAATCCCAAGCCTTCCTGATGGTCGCCTTCATGGGCGCACTCGGCCTGATGTTCGTCATCCTGCTGGCTCAGTTCAACAGTTTCTACAACTCCGTGCTGGTGCTGATCGCGGTTGTTCTTTCAACGACCGGCGTGCTCGTTGGCATGTTGGTTATGGGCCAGACGTTTGGCGTGATTATGACCGGGACCGGAATCGTCGCGCTGGCGGGCATTGTGGTGAACAATAACATCGTCCTGATCGACACCTATCAGGAATATTCCCAGTACATGCCCAGACTACAGGCCATCGTGCTGACGGCCGAAGAGCGGCTACGCCCCGTCTTGCTGACCACGGTCACGACCATGGCCGGTCTGGCGCCAATGATGTTCGGCCTGTCACTGGATTTTATCGGCGGCGGTTACTCAATTGACAGTCCGACAGCGGCCTTCTGGAAACAACTCGCAACCGCCGTTGTCTTCGGCTTGGGGATTGCAACCGTTCTGACGCTGATTCTGACGCCTGCGTTGCTGGCCCTCAGAGTATGGCTCGGCGCGGGTGCCTACCGGTCCTTTGCGGTCCTGTCGGCACTTTCCCATGGCCGCGACAGCCAGAATGCGCGTGACTTGGCGCTAAATCGGGCCGCTAACCGCGTTCGATCGCCTGAGATTCTCTGGGACGCAGAACCTGCAACCGAGCAGGCCGCGCTTCCATTAACGGATCGCGTCGATGTCGCTCATGCAGTCACCGAAGATCTCGACGACATCACCGAGCAGGTCGAATTGCGCGATCTGAGCGAACCGGGGATCGCCCTGCGCGAACGTGCAAAGGCTGCGAGAAGCGCCGGGGACGAGGCGGAGGTAAGGCCAAAACGCAAGCCGCGCGGTAAGAAACAACCACCTTTGCGAGCGGCTGAGTAACGCCGCTTGCTCAGGCCGCTTCTTCCTCTTCGCTTGACTGACGTTGCCACATTGCAGTGTAGCGACCGCCCTTGGCCAATAGCTCCTCGTGTCGGCCGCGTTCCAATAGACGACCGTTTTCAAGGACGACGATCTCGTCGGCATCTGCGATTGTCGACAGCCGGTGTGCGATCGTGATCACGGTCCGCCCCTCGGACATTTCGCGCAGGCTATCCTGTATGTCCCGTTCCGTCTGGCTGTCCAAGGCTGAGGTGGCTTCATCCAGAAGCAGGATCGGCGGGTTCTTCAACAAGGTTCTTGCGATTCCCACCCGTTGTTTTTCGCCTCCGGATAACTTTAATCCGCGTTCGCCGACCTTTGTTTCATACCCCTCTGGTAGGCTCACAATAAAATCGTGAATCTTGGCCGACTTGGCTGCGGATTCAATCTCGGCGCGGCTCGCTGCCGGCCGTCCATAGGCAATATTGTAAAGAACGGTATCGTTGAAAAGCACCGTGTCCTGCGGGACAACCCCGATGTTGTCATGCAAGCTTTCCTGCGTCACGTCGCGCACGTCCTGCCCGTCGATACGAAGTGAACCACCGGTTACGTCATAGAACCGGAACAGAAGACGACCGATTGTCGATTTCCCCGAACCGGAGGGTCCGACGATCGCGACACTGCGTCCGGCGGGCACTGTCAGGCTGACGCCTTCAAGAATCGGCCTTTCCTTGTCGTAACCAAAATAGACATTATCGAGAACCACCTCCCCGCCCGTCACCTTAAGCGCGGCGGCATCGGGCTTGTCCGTGACCTCGGCAGGCTGTTCGAGCAAGTCGAACATGTCGGCCATGTCGATCAACGCCTGTCGGATCTCTCGGTAGACCGTACCCAGAAAATTCAACGGCATGGTAATCTGGATCATATAGGCGTTGACCATGACGAAATCACCCACGGTCAACTGGCCGTTGCCTACACCGATCGCGGCAAGGACCATAACGACCACAAGACCCGCGGTGATGAAAAGTGACTGCCCGAAATTCAGGAAAGCCAGAGAGTAGTTGGTCTTCAGCGCGGCATCCACATACCGCTCCATCGCGCCATCGTAGCGTTCGGCTTCGCGTTTCTCGGCGCCAAAATATTTGACCGTTTCGAAGTTCAGCAAGCTGTCGATGGCTTTCTGGTTCGCATCCGTATCTTGATCATTCATGACCTTGCGAATTTTCACACGCCATTCGGTCACCGCGAATGTAAACCAGACATAGGCGGAAATCGTCACAACAACGACAGCCAAGTACCAGATATCAAACAGAAAGAAGA
The DNA here is from genome assembly GCA_024642725.1 of Paracoccaceae bacterium. Taxonomy (GTDB): domain Bacteria; phylum Pseudomonadota; class Alphaproteobacteria; order Rhodobacterales; family Rhodobacteraceae; genus JAHEAO01. Next base: position 28,738 of record JAHEAO010000024.1, read on the forward strand.
GAACGACCGCGATCAATAGGAGTTCCAGCACGAGCGGCCCGATACTGAACAGCAGAAAGCGAAGCAGGAAATCGACGCCTTTGACGCCGCGCTCTATGATCCGAGACAAACCGCCGGTCTTGCGGGTGATATGGTAGCGCATCGAGAGTCTGTGAATATGCTGAAATGTCTCCAAAGCCAGCATTCTCAGCGCCCGCTGTCCCACTTTAGCAAACACGACATCGCGCAGTTGCTGAAATCCGACCGTCATCAGACGGGCCATGCCGTATGCCACAGTGAGCCCGATGGCCCCAAGCCCGAGCATCAGGTCGGCCGAAGTCGACTCCCCTGCAAGAGTGTCAACAGCGGCCTTGTAGAGCAGCGGCGTCCCGACCGCGATCAGCTTTGCCGCAAGCAACAAAAGAAGCGAGATGACAACACGTTGTTTGACCCAAGGCAGATCGTCAGGCCAGAGATATGGCATCACCTTGCGCACGGTCCGCATATTGGACGACGGGTTTGCAGCTGAAACACGCGCGTCACTCACAACCGATTTCCTCAACTCGCCCCTCCGGAATTTTGAAGGGCAAACCTAAGATCTGGCTGCGACAATTGCCACCCCAGTTATTGTGGCACTTCAAACACCTGGCCAGGGTAAATCAGGTCCGGGTCGCGGATTCGGTCCTTGTTGGCTTCAAAGACGCGGACATATAGGATTCCTTCCCCGTAGTTCCGGCTGGCAATACCCCAGAGCGTATTTCCGGGCTGAACCGTGACCAGGGAAAGTTTGATGCCGGTCTCCGGCACCGTTTCCGCGTGAAGAGCGGCCAAGGCTGTAGGCTCTTCCCTCTTGAAGGGAGTCTCGACGCGTGAAACCACCTCTCCCGCGGCGTTAACTTCGTCGATCCGAAGCGTGTAAATTCCAGTTTCCACATCCGGCAAGTCGCTATGCCATCGGCCAGAAGCGTCAATCTTGCGGGTGAGGATTGGCGTGTTGTCTAGGTAGACCCTGACGAAGCCTTCTCCTGTTCCTCGACCCGAAAGCGTGATTTCCCCGCCTGGATCGTAGTTGATTGAATCCAGCGCGATCTCGCTGAGGATTTCCGGGGCGGCGCCGCCCGGCTGAAGTACCTCGATACCTTCCTCGGTTGCCAGTAGAACTGTCGGAGCCAGCTCGGCTTCTGCTTTTTCGGGCTGGACATCCATCGCTTCCGCAAGCTGTTCGGGATCAGAGGCCACGGCGGCTTGCAGGTCGGCAGATTGAGGCACCGCGTCACCGGATCGGGCGTCTTCATCGACGGCGGCGACTTCATCCCCGGACTGACTTGCAGAAGACGTTGCTTGAGCGGGCGCGGGTGAAGGCTCCGCTATGACCGGGGCGATGATTACATTCTGCGCCGAGGCGACCTTCTCGCCTTCCGCTGTGCCGGCTGACAACTCCATCACCCGTGGCGTGACCGAGGGGGCAAGCGTCACAAGAGATGTAAATTGACCCGACGCATCGGCAAAGGTCTCATCGACAACTTCGCCATCAACAATGACCTCGACAGGCGACGACGGTTCTGCCCGCCCCGCGATCAGCGCATTTCCGGCCTGGTCTACGCGCACGACGTCAAAACTCGGACCGGTCTTCTTTGGGTCGGCAAGAGTCTCCGGTGCCGTAGGAAGTTCCGCAGCTTCTGCTGCCGGAAGCGTTGGCGCTTCCTCACCAGTGCTGGCCGTCACAGGCTGCGCCACGTCTTCCTGCAAGGCCTCATCTGGAGCGGTCGCCGCGACCTCGACAGGTTCGGGAGAGAGCGATTCATCGCCCAACTGCCCAAGATCATACAGCAGGTATGCAGCCAATGCCAAAACGGCGGCCGCGCCAACACCCGTCACTGCGCGGCCATTAGCGCCAAGATCGGACCAGATTGACATCCCAAAATCCCCAATTCGCAATGCCCCCCGGCACCACGCTTGAGCGACAATAGCAATCCCGTTATCAGGGGTCAAAAGAGAACAGAGCAGAGGCGAAGATGGCTACCTATTCCCGATCAATCTGTGTCTTTTGTGGGTCGCGCACCGGTCGACATCCGGCCTACGTCAACGACGCGAGACAACTTGGCGAAATCATAGCGGCGGAAGGCTGGAGGCTGGTATATGGCGCAGGTGACGTCGGGCTGATGGGCGCCGTTGCGCGCAGCGCGCAGCTCGCTGGCGCAGAGACGTTCGGCGTAATCCCAACGCATCTTGTAAAGCGGGAGGTCGGCAAGACCGATCTGACGCGGCTTGTCGTCACCGAGAACATGCACGAGCGCAAGAAGGTCATGTTCATGAACTCGGACGCCATCGTGGTCCTGCCCGGTGGCGCCGGGTCTCTGGACGAATTCTTTGAGGTTCTGACCTGGCGGCAACTCGGTTTGCACACCAAGCCGATATTCGTGCTCAACACGGAAGGATACTGGAACCCGCTTCTTGCGCTGGTGAACCATGTCATCGCCGAGGGATTTGCCGATGCCAGCCTGCTGCCGTTCGTGACTGCCTTCGACGATGTGCATTCTCTGGCGGCCGCACTGCGTGCCGCACTGACCTAAGCTATCGGCGCAACGACTGCCGGGGGCAAAAACAGGAAGGGGCGCCCTTCAGGACGCCCCCCCGGCTGGAAGCCAATTCGATCAAGCGTTCGCGAGACGCTCAGCAACGTTTTCCCAGTTCACCAGCTTGTTCAGGAAATTGTCGAGATATGCTGGCCGCTTGTTGCGAAAATCGATGTAGTAGGAGTGCTCCCAGACATCGCAGCCCAGAAGTGCCGTTTGATCGAAACACAGCGGGTTCACGCCGTTTTCCGTCTTGGTGACCTTCAGAGTTCCATCGGTATCGACAACCAGCCAGCACCACCCCGACCCGAACTGCCCGGCACCTGCCGCGGCGAATTGTGATTTGAATTCGTCAACGGATCCGAACGCATCCTTGATCCGGGATTCCAATTCGCCTGGCATCGCGCCGCCCTTGGGACCCATCATTTCCCAGAATTGCATGTGGTTCCAATGCTGTGACGCGTTGTTGAAGATGCCGTTCTGCGCAACCGCGCCTTTCTGGTAGCTTCCCTTTACGACGTCCTCGAGCGACTTTCCGGCCCACTCGGTGCCCTCGATCAACTTGTTGCCATTGTCGACATATGCCTTGTGATGGAGGTCATGGTGATATTCCAGCGTCTCTTTAGACATGCCGGCGCCGGCCAGCGCGTCATGGGCATAAGGAAGGTCGGGAAGTGTAAAAGCCATGTTGAGCCCCCTGTTCGTGTTAAATTACGTTGGTTCATACCTGTGCCGCGACGGGCGCGACGTCAAGCCCTCAGCGGTCGAATGCACAGGGCAGCGCAGCCCGACCCAGATCAGAAATAACCGACCTCAGAGCCCGAGCGTGCCGCATGTTCAAGCAAACCAAAGATGTACCCGGCGACGGACCGGAAACAGACAACACGCGCAGAGCCTTCTTCCAGCATCCAGCACGCCCCAGCCACTTGCGCAAAGCGGCTTCGGCGAATCTGGCCAATGCCAAAAGCATCCATCGACACATCCGCTGGCGTGAGCTTTGCAAGAACTTCTCGAAAGCCCGCACCTTCAATCCGAAAGACCGCGCGTGCATCCGACACATTTGCCACCAGATGATGGACCCCTTTCAGCGCTTTCGAGAGAACGAGCGCGTCCTTACCGGCGCTTGAATAAGGGCCGATGACAAGCAATTCATCCGGCGACATCCACGCGACACCACGGTCGCCCTTCCAGGAAATTCGACCCGCTGCCGGCACTTCTGCCCCTGTCAATTTGGCAACAGCGGCCTTCAGTTTGGGATCATTCAGGTCACCGCGCAGGCTGATCATCCCATGCAGCCCATCCTCTGAAACCGTCACGAAACCCTGCGCAGTTGCGCCTTGCAATGCAGTTTGAGGCTCAGACATCCTGCTTCTCCCCCGCTTTGTCAAAGAAGACCGGATTGACAATCCGCGCCTTTATCACGGTGCCGGTGCCATCGATGGTCGGAAAATCAATAACCTCACCCATTCGGTCCGGGCCATGTTCGACCAGCCCCATGGCAATTCCCCGGTCCAGCGTCGGCGAGAAATAGGACGAGGTGATCCGGCCGATGGTAATCCGTTGACCATTGGCGTTCCGCCCTTGGCCGACGGCGTATGCGCCGTCCGGAATCACCGAGCCATCGAGTGTTTCGAGACCGACCAGTTTCCACCGTTTGGGGTCCGTCATGTGAGAACGTTCCTGTGCGCGTTTCCCCAGATAGTCGGTCTTTTTCTTGGAGATCGCCCATTCAAGCCCGAGGTCTTGCGGAATTACCGTGCCATCTGTTTCATCACCGATCATGATGAAACCCTTTTCAGCCCGCAGAATATGGAGGCATTCAGTGCCATAGGGCATCAGGCCAAATTCCTCACCAGCATCGATAAGCGCACCCCAAAAAGCCCGGCCATCCGACGCGGCAACGGCAATTTCGTAGGACAATTCACCCGAGAATGAGATCCTGAAGACCCGCGCGTCAAAACCGCCAATGACCCCATTAGCCCATTGCATGAAAGGCAGGGTTTCTTTCGAAACGTCCATTCCGCCAAGCTTTTCCAGAAGCTTGCGTGCATTCGGTCCGACGACCGCGATCTGAGCGAATTGCTCGGTCACATTGGCGGTGTAGACCTTCCAGTCCCACCACTCACACTGCAACCAGTCTTCCATCCAGCCGTGAATGCGTTCGGCCCCGCCGGTTGTTGTATGACAAAGCCACACATCCTCGTCGATGCGCGCCACGACCCCATCGTCAATCAGGAATCCGTTTTCATTGCACATCAAGCCGTAACGGCACTTCCCGACAGCCAAATTGCTCATCATGTTGGTGTAGAGCATGTCAAGGAATTTGCCTGCATCTGGTCCCTTGACCAGGATCTTTCCAAGCGTCGAAGCATCAAGTAAACCAAGGGCTTGCCGGGTGTTTTTTACCTCACGATGCACCGCTTGCTCGACGCTTTCAGATGCCCGCCGAAAGCAATAGGGGCGTCGCCATTGGCCGACAGGCTCAAAATAGGCGCCATTGGCTGCGTGCCAGTCATGGATGGACGTCTGGCGGACCGGTTGGAACAGTTCGCCGCGCGCCTCGCCACCGATCGCCCCCATCGAAATGGGCGTATAAGGTGGTCGAAACGTGGTCGTTCCCACCTGCGGGATAGCGGCATTAAGAGACTGAGATAAGATCGCCAAGCCATTAATATTACTAAGTTTTCCCTGATCTGTGGCCATCCCAAGTGTCGTATAGCGCTTGGCATGTTCTACACTTTCGAACCCTTCGCGCGCGGCCAATTGAACGTCAGAGACCTTCACATCATTCTGAAAGTCGAGCCACATCTTCATGCGCTTCTTAATGCCCGCGCCCTGAGGCATGCTCCATACGGCTGCCATGGGCTGTTCCGGCACATCAGCGACTCTTGGGGCGGCTGTACTTTTGGCAGAGAAGCCCGCTGCCTTGGCCGCCGCCTTTCCTGCGTCATTCGCGTCTTGCAGCACCGCCCCCGTTGACATCGCGCCCGAGGCCGTTCCCGCTGTCTTGACGAAGCCTTCGCCAGACTGGTTGGTCGGTGCCTTGTCGACATCGGGTTTGAAATGGGCATTTGTCTCATCCCAAACCAGCTTGCCGCCGCAATGGGACCAAAGATGGACCACCGGTGACCAACCGCCTGACATCGCGACTGCATCACAGGCGATGTCTTCAAGCGCCGCACCCTCGCCCGCCTGAGCGCAGATACTGATCCCAGTGACCTTCTTTCCGCCTTTGACCTTGGCAATGCCCTTACCGACTTCCACCCTGATCCTAAGGTCGCGAGCCTCTTCTACCAGCGCACCATTCGCCTCGGGGCGCGCATCCAGTATTACGGGGATCACGAGGCCCGCCGCTTTCAAAGCGATCGCGGTTCTGTAGGCGTCATCATTGTTTGTGACAACCACGGTCCGGTCACCCGGCGACACGCCGTAATTGGCTATGTAGTCGCGCACCGCCGACGCAAGCATCACCCCCGGGATGTCATTCCCTGCGAAAGACAATGGGCGTTCGATCGCACCGGTCGCAGTGATGATCTGCTTGGCCCGGATCCGCCAAAGCCGGTGGCGGGGCCGACCATCGCCGGGTGTATGATCCGCGACGCGCTCATAGGCCAGCGCATAGCCATGGTCGTAAACGCCCGCCCCCATACATCTCGAACGCAGATGAACGTTGGCCTTACTTTCAAGGTCTACCAGAGCGTTCTTAATCCAATCTTCAGCTGTCTGGCCATCGATTTCTGCTCCATCGACCGGCGCCCGACCGCCCCAGGATGCCGTCTGTTCCACCAACAGCACTTTCGCACCTGACGCGCCCGCGGCGCGGGCTGCCTGTAGGCCGGCGATGCCGCCACCGATGATGAGCACATCGACGTGAGAGTGAAAATGCTCGTAGCGATCGATGTCGCGATCCTTTGGCGCTTTGCCAAGGCCCGCAGAACGGCGGATGATCGGTTCAAAGACATGTTTCCACGCGGCACGAGGGGCCATGAAGGTCTTGTAATAAAAGCCGGCAGGAAGAAAGCGCGCCGCAAAATTGTTTAGCACGCCGACGTCGAATTCAAGGCTCGGCCAGTGGTTCTGAGATGTTGCAGTAAGTCCTTGAAACAATTCCGTTGTCGTGGCGCGCTGGTTCGGCTCAAAGCGGCCGGATTCGCCCAGATTGACAAGCGCGTTGGGCTCCTCCGCGCCGGACGCGACGATGCCGCGCGGACGGTGGTATTTGAAGGACCGACCGACCAAGGTTTGACCATTGGCAAGAAGGGCCGAGGCCAGCGTATCGCCTTCATATCCACGCAAGCGCTTGCCGTTGAACGTGAACTCGAGGCCGCGCGTCCGATCCAGCAGGCGGCCGCCAGTTGCAAGACGTGTGCTCATGCCCAGCCCTTCCAATCAGGTCTTTTCTTTTTTATTAAATTTTCAATGGCTTTCGGTGGCTTCTTCGACTGGGCCGGATAGGTCCCAAAGACTTCGAGGGTCATGGTATCGCGGGCCGCAAGGAACCATTTTCCGCAACCATAGGCATGCCGCCATCGCTCGAAATGCACACCGCGCGGATTCTCGCGCATGAAGAGATACTCTTCAAATTCGGCATCTAACGAACCAACGGTCTCCCGTTTGAGATGTGCTTCGCCGCCGGCGGCGAGTTCGGTCTCATCCGCAGCGACACCACAATAGGGGCATTCAAGCAGCAGCATCGGCGCGCTCCCTGTTTCTTGGTGTCTTTGTTAAAGGAGGGTCCCGGACTTCAACCTGTTCATTGAAGTCCCGAATTGTCGAAATGCGGCGCGCAGATACCGAAATTTCCGCGGGGGCATACCTATGCGGAGATCGAAACTTCAAAAGCCGAACTGACGCGTCAGTTCGCGGCAGGCGCCTCGGCCGGGGCCTCTGCCGGAGCTTCGGCAGCGGGTTGGGTGGCAACAGCTCCGTCGTCTGTGTCAGTGCCGGAGCCGGTGAAGAACCAGATACCGATAATGAGCAACAGAACAACACCGACAATAGCGATCCAGTTTGTACCAGACATGAAGGAATCCCCCGTTTCACGCCACAATAGCGTATCAGGTATCTGTGGACCTCTCTGTCGATTTTCAACGGGGCCATTGCGGACCGGCCAAAAATGGCCGACGCGGTCGCTCGCGTGCACCTTGGGGCAGTCGACGTCTGAGTGGTGAGTCGGTGCGGTCGCATCAGTGTGCCACCCCAGCTGCAACGCTTTCGTCAATGAACCGGCCCTGGCGGAAGCGGTCGAGGCCAAATTCGGCGGCGAGCGGGCCGGGCTCGCCCTTGGCCACCAGTTCAGCCATCGCCCAGCCAGAACCGGGGATCGCCTTGAACCCGCCGGTGCCCCAACCACAGTTGATGAAGCAATTCCCAAGTGGCGTCTTTGACAGGATAGGCGAACGATCACCGGTGATATCCACGATACCGCCCCATTGCCGCAACATCTTGAGCCGCGAAAGCATCGGGAAGGTTTCGATCAGCGCGCGGACCGTTTCCTCGATATGATGAAAGGAGCCGCGCTGAGTGTAGTTGTTGTAGCCGTCGGTGCCGCCACCGATAACCATCTCCCCCTTGTCCGACTGGCTCATGTAGCCGTGCACCGTGTTGGCCATGACGACCACGTCCATGCAGGGTTTGATCGGTTCAGACACCAGCGCCTGCAGAGCAACGGATTCGATCGGCAGGCGGAAGCCGGCCATTTCCGCGACATGGCCTGAATGCCCTGCGACGACGATCGATAGCTTCTTACAGCCGATGAAGCCGCGCGAGGTTTCGACCCCTGTCACATTCCCTGCATCTGACCGGATCGCCGTGACTTCGGTCTTTTGCAGCACGTGCATGCCCATGTCGGAACAGGCCCGCGCATAGCCCCATGCCACCGCGTCATGTCGTGCCGTGCCGCCTCGGGCCTGATAGAGACCGCCCAACACCGGGTATCGAGGCCCGGTAATATCGATGATCGGCACCAGTTCCTTAACGCGCTCAGGGCCGATGAATTCGGTCTTCACACCTTGCAGGGCGTTGGCATAGGCCGTGCGCTGGTAGCCGCGCACCTCGTGGTGGGTCTGGGCCAGCATGATCAGCCCGCGCGGGCTGAACATCACGTTGTAGTTGAGATCCTGGCTCATCGTTTCATACAAGCTGCGCGCTTTTTCATAGATCGCGGCGGATGGGTCCTGCAGGTAGTTCGAGCGGATGATCGTCGTGTTGCGCCCGGTATTGCCGCCACCGAGCCAGCCCTTTTCGATGATCGCAACATTCTTGATGCCGTGGTTCTTGCCAAGGTAATAGGCCGTCGCCAAGCCGTGGCCGCCTGCCCCGATGACGATCACGTCATACTGCGGCTTGGGTTCCGGCGCGGCCCAGGCGCGTTCCCAGCCCGTGTGATAGCGGGCCGCTTCGCGGGCTATGGCAAATGCGGAATAGCGTTTCATCGGTCGAATCCCCCATGAGCGGCACCGGAAGCCGCGTGCGATACATGAAACGACTGCGCCCGGATGCCAAGGCTTGCAGCGGCACTTGCGTGGAGATTTCCGACATGCGGGCGGCGCTAAGTGTCGCGGTAGGTGCGGCGGGGGCTTTTGAATGGCCGCTGCAGCCGCTACATGGGGGCAAAGAGGAGAGCAGATGTCGTTCTGGATCATCAGCGGGATCATCGCCATGCTTGTGGCTGCGGTACTGGCACTAAGCCTGCGCCGCAGGCGTGCCGACGCGCTCACTGGTCCAGCGCTCGACATGCAAGTCTACAAGGACCAGCTTGCCGAGGTCGAGCGCGACCTGGCGCGTGGCGTGATCGATTCAGGCGAAGCCGCACGTTCCCGGATCGAGGTTCAGCGGCGATTGCTGGAAGCGGATCGCGCAGCGCGGGCGGCAACCTCTGCTGCGGGCGGTCGGGTTGGACCGATCATGGCGAGTGGGCTCGCGCTGGCCGTTCTTGCCGGCGCTTTCGGGCTTTACTGGCAGCTGGGCGCGCCACTTTACCCTGATCTGCCGCTTCAGGCGCGACTTGATGCAGCCGACCGGTTCCGTGCCGACCGGATAGACCAGGAGGCCGCAGAAGCACAGCTTGGGGCGGTCCAGATCGACCCCAATGCAGATCCCAAGCATCTGGAACTGATGACCCAACTGCGCGCCGCACTGAAGGACCGCCCGGACGATCTGGCGGGTTATGAATTGCTGGCCCGCAACGAGGCGGCCCTTGGCGATTACGTCGCCGCGCGCAAGGCACAGGCGCGCGTACTGGAATTGAAAGGCGATTCGGCGGCGGGTTCGGATTTTGCCGACTACGCTTACGTGCAGATCGCGGCGGCGGGGGGCTATGTGTCTCCTCAGGCCGAGGCGGCGCTGTCGAACGCCCTGCAGAGGGATGCCTCAAACCGGCTGGCGCGCTTCTATTCAGGCGTGATGTTTGCACAGGTAGGCAGACCGGACATGACTTTCCGCCTATGGCGACCATTGCTCGATGATGCGCCCGCGGATGACCCCTTCGCCGCTGCGGTACGCGAACAAATCGAAAATATCGCGGCCGAGGCCGGCGTCCGCTTTACCCTGCCCGAGGCGGCACCGATGTCAGGCCCCTCTGCCGCCGATATTGCCGCCGCCAGCGAGATGTCGGACGAGGACAGGCAAGGCATGATCCGCGGCATGGTCGAACGGTTGTCCGAACGTCTGGCCAGTGAAGGCGGGCCTCCGGAGGAATGGGCACGGCTCATCACCGCGCTAGGTGTTCTGGGCGACAAGGAACGCGCAACCGCCATCTGGGCCGAAGCACAACAGGTTTTCGCAGCGACACCTGACGCACTGGTTCCAGTCAGAGCAGCCGCCGAGGGTGCCGGAATCACCGAATGATACATGATCGCATCGAGGCATTTGCAGACGCCCTGCCCCGTAACGGCGCTATTGCCGGGCTTGATCTTGGCGACAAGACCATCGGAGTCGCGGTCTCGGACGCCTTCATGTCCGTGGCAACCCCACTCGAGACGATCCGGCGAACAAAATTCACAGCCGATGCCGCCCAATTGCTGGACATCGTAAAAGCCCGCGATCTGGTAGGGTTGGTTCTGGGATTGCCTTTGAACATGGATGGCAGCGAGGGCCCGCGTTGCCAGTCTACGCGCGCCTTTGCCCGAAACCTTGCACGTTTAACCGATGTGCCGATTGGGTTCTGGGATGAGCGATTGTCGACCGTCGCGGCAGAACGCGCGTTGCTAGAGGCGGATACGTCCAGAAAACGTCGCAGTCAGGTCATAGATCATGTCGCAGCCGGGTATATCCTCCAAGGCGTACTGGACCGGTTGGGGCATTTGAGGAGCTCTGGGTGAAGGACGGAATTTGGATGCGCGATGAGGTCGAAAGCCCCTGCGTGAAGGTCTGCGTGGTTCATCCCGCAGAGCGCATCTGCGTCGGTTGCCTGCGCTCGATCGACGAGATCGCCCGGTGGTCCAACATGTCTGTTGAAGAGCGGCGCTCGATCATGGCCGATCTGGCGGACCGTGCGCCGAGGCTACGCCAGAGACGCGGCGGGCGCGCCGCGCGTCAAGGCGAATAGCGCCAAAATCAGCAGTCCTTTGATGGGTCGGGTGCAACCCGGTTCGGCGTGGCGCCGAAGACGGCCGGTTGGCTCAGTGCCAGATCGATCCCGCCCGTGCGACCGGTCATTGTCAAAGCAACTGGATAAAGGTCCATTTCTGCCGTTTGGGCAGAGATACTTTTGCTTGCAAGGACCCAACCTGCACCGCCGCCACACAATCCGCCCGAGGTTCCGGTGGCGTCCCGAGACGCGAGCGCCTATCGTCGTTCATGTTCAAGAATAGAAACGAGGCGTGCCTTGAAACACCGCAAGACCTTGGTCAAATCCAAACGGCATACCAAGCCCGGATCATCGCCGGGCCAGATTGCCTTCGCGGACTCCACCCCGCGTCCCAGCATCCGGGTCATCGCTTATGGACCGGAGGGAAGAACGGATCGGCAAGTGGCCGATGTCTTGTCGATCATCGAATTGAGAAAGGCCTATCCGGTCATCTGGGTCGACATTGTCCAGTTCGGCGATGCCGAGTTGATCGCCGCCGTGGGCGAGGCATTCGGACTGCACCGGTTGGCCTTGGAAGACGCGGTCAATACGCATCAGAGACCCAAGGTCGAGGAATATCACGACCATCTGTTTGTCGTCGCCCTGATGCTTGAAGACCATGAGGCGCTTGAAACCGAACAGATAGCATTCTTTCTCGGCGACGGTTTTGTCATTACCTTTCAGGAAAGGCCCGGAGACTGCTTTGATCGTGTTCGGGACCGGATCCTGACGGCCAAGGGCCGGATCCGCAACTCCGGTGCTGACTATCTGTGTTACGCGCTGCTAGATGCCATCATAGACGGGTATTTTCCTGCCCTCGAAAAGCAGGGTGAAACACTTGAAGCGCTCGAGAATCGGGTCGTAAGCTCCCCCGAGCCGCATAACATTGCGGAACTTCATGACATGAAGCGCAACCTTCAACTGCTGCGCCGGGCGATCTGGCCGCATCGGGAAATGGTCAACAACCTGATCCGCGACGAGCATCCCCTGATTGCCGCTGAAACCCGGCCATTCCTGCGCGATTGCTATGACCACACCATTCAGTTGATGGACATCGTCGAAACCTACCGCGAGATCGCCGCGGGTTTGGTCGATGTGCATATTTCCAGCGTGAGTTTCAAACTGAACGAGGTCATGAAGGTCCTGACCATCGTGGCGACACTCTTCATGCCGCTCGGATTCATCGCCGGAGTTTACGGCATGAACTTTGACCGCCAGACCTCCCCCTGGAACATGCCTGAACTGGGTTGGTACTGGGGCTATCCGTTTGCGCTGTTGCTGATGCTCGGCTCTGCGGTTGCGCTTCTCTGGTATATTTGGAAAAAGGGCTGGTTGCGCTAGGCGTTGGGAGCCCTTGGGGACACGGAAACCAAGCCTGCCTGCCGGATGATGCGATCTGCAGCTAGGCCCCACCGAGGATTTCATCGCCGAGCCGGATGACTTCGGAGATCAGCAGATCGAGATCCTCGCGCCGTGTGCGGTGGTTGTTGATAGCCACCCTCAGGCAGTGGCGGCCATGAACCGTCGTGTCCGAGGGCAACGCGACACCGGATTCCTGCAGTCGCAGCATGATTTCATTGTTGAGCGCCCGAAGTGCTGATTCATCGGCACCGTCCATGCGGTAGCGGAAACAGACAATGTTGATCGGGACTGGCGCCATCAGTTCAAGGCGCGGATCGGATTTGACCAGATCGGCCAGATATGCCGCCTGTTCAATATTCTGGTCGATAAGGCGTCCAAATTTGCCGACGCCCTGCTCTTTGATAGACATCCAAATTTTCAGCGCCTTGAAGCCCCGGGACAGTTCGAATCCGTAATCGGCAAGGAATTCCCCAGCCGCGAGCCCTCGCGGTTTGATCTCAAGGTACTCGCCGTGCAGATTGAATGCTCCGAAATGGCTGTCGCGGTCGCGGATGATTGCGCAACCAGCCTCAAATGGTGTGTGCAGCCATTTATGCGGGTCGAGAGCCACAGAATCGGCGGTTTCAATTGCGTCGACCAGATGACGGTTCTGAGGGGCTATACGGATCAGCGCTCCGATGCAGCCATCCACATGAAACCAGATTTTTTCACGGCGGCAGAGCGCGGCGATTGCCTGAAGGTCATCAATCGCGCCCGTATTCGTGGCACCGGCCGTTGCGATTACGCAGGCGGGTTTGACCCCGGCGGCCCGATCAGCTTGGATTGCGGCTTCTAGTGCATTGATATCGATGCGAAAATCATCTCCTGAAGCCACGAGGCAGAGAGAGCGGCTGCCAAGCCCAAGCGTTTCCATCGCCTTCTGGTGACAGCTATGCGCCTGATCCGAAGCGTAGAACCGGAGCGGTTGCGGCAGCGAGGTCACCCCTTCCAGACGCACATCGACACCAGCCATGACATTTCGCGCCACCGTCAGCGCCACCATGTTCGCCATTGAGCCGCCGCTGGTCAGCGTACCACTGGCCGAAGCGGGAAAACCCATCATCTCCTTGAGCCAGTCGACAACCTGCCGATCGGTCGCCGCGGCCCCTGTATTGCCGCCGCCAAGGTTCGATCCGTCGACAGCGGCGATGAAATCGGCCAAGGCGCCGGTAAAATTGCCGGCCCCCATATACCAACCCCAGAAACGAGGATGAATGTTGCCCATAGGATAGGCAAGAATGGTGCGGCGCGCCTCGTCATAGACCTGATCGAGAGACGTCGGTTCTTCGGGCAAAGGGACCCTCAAAGCAGCGCGGACGTCATCTGGCATTTCACGCCAGACGCCCCGGTCGCGAATGCTGCTGACATGGATCACTGCATCGTCGATGATCTTATGAGCGAGCGCGCGCGCCTCTTCCCAATCTGCAGGGTCCAGAGTTTCTTCGGGTTTATTGCTCATGCCACGACTCCCCCAGTGCCAAACCCGAAGCTTGGTCCGCCATCTACCCTGAGTCAATCAAAGGGCTCAGTCCGCCAGCCAGTCGTCAACGCTTTCCAGCAAAGGCCGGAAATAGGCGATCACCCTGCCGGCCGGCGCGGCCTTGGCATTCGGGCCCCACGGAATGACGCCATGAAGCGCGAGCCGGTGGATCAGGTAGGCTTCACCGGGACGGGCATGAACGGCAACCCTTCTACAGGTCTCAAAACAGTGGCGGCGGGCGGCGACATAGGCATCAGTCACATCGACCCGGGTCCAGTTCTCTGGCTCCTGCCCCGCAAGAGCGGCAAGAAATGCGGCGCGCATGATCCTGTGGCTTCCTTCCCAAACGACCAGTGGGCTAGCCTCGATCGTCGTGTTGGTCAACGGGATGCCCAGCACGAACCCATGCGGTTCACGAATGAAACGGCGGTTTTCGGGACCAGCTCGGGCCAAACCGTCCACATGGGCGGCATCGCGGCGCAGCCGGTAACCAAAGGCGGTATCGTTTTCGTTTTCCTGCCTCGGATAGCCGGGATAGATCGCGGAAACCTGCGCCTTGTCCCATCGCCGGTCCTGCCCGATCAGATCGCGCGCGGCATCGACAGCAATGCCCCGAAGCGGACCAGACGCACCGATGCTGCCATCGGCGGCATTGGGCAAGGCATTCACCCCGGCGAACCAGGTGCCATCACAGCGCAGCCATCTGGCATTATCGGGATCGGCAACGGCGGCAAGTGCATGGGGCAATGCCCCGTCAACCCATCTGGCCAGTTCGGGATCATGGGGGAAACTCTGCCAGCCAAGCTCGTGCAGTGCCTTGGTCATTCGGCTGCGGCCCCTGCGGGTTCGGTGACCGCCGCCAACGCCTCGGCCACCAAAGCAACGCCGGCCCCGGCGCGGCAAGCGCCCTCTGACAAGATTTGCCGCCAACGCCGCGCCCCGGGGCGTCCGTTGAACAGGCCCATCATGTGCCGGGTCACCTGTTGCAGGCTGCCCCCCTCGGCGAGATGCGCTTCGATGTAGGGGAACATCGCAAGCACAACCTCTTCGGCGTTCTTGCCTTCCGGTTCGCCAAAGATCACGCGATCGGCCTCACACAGGACAGAGGCCGGGTCATGATAGGCGGCGCGCCCGATCATCACCCCGTCCATGCCGCGCGCCAAATGTGCCAAGGCTTCATCAAGCGAAGTGATGCCGCCGTTCATCGAGAGGTGCAGGTCCGGAAACCGATCCTTCATACGATAGACGAGTTCGTAGTCGAGTGGCGGAACTTCACGGTTCTCCTTCGGCGACAGCCCTTTCAGCCAAGCCTTGCGGGCGTGAACTGCGAAACGGGTGACTCCTGCATCGCTTATCCTCTGAAGAAAATCCGGCAGCACGATCTCGGGGTCCTGATCGTCGACGCCGATCCGGCATTTCACGGTCACTTCGACCGGTGACGCAGCAATCATCGCCGCGACGCATTGGGCGACGAGTGCCGGGTTCTCCATCAGCACCGCCCCGAAACAGCCAGATTGCACCCTATCCGACGGGCAACCGATATTGAGATTGATCTCATCATAGCCCTCATACGCGGCCATCGCAGTCGCCTCGGCCAGCTCAACCGGGTCGGAACCGCCAAGCTGCACCGCCACAGGATGTTCTGCCGGGTTAAAACGCAGAAGATGTCGGGCCTTGCCCCGCACCAAGGCGGGCGCCGTGACCATTTCCGTGTACAGCAGCGCATGGCGGGTCATCTGCCGGTGCAGGTAGCGACAATGGCGGTCCGTCCAATCCATCAT
>JAHEAO010000077.1 GCA_024642725.1 Paracoccaceae bacterium
CAGCTATTCAGGCGCCTCCGCAGTGAATTTGATCGACGCGTACCATGCCGCCAAGTCCTTGATATCAGCATCCTCAAGCGGCTTGGCCATCAGGGTCATCCGACGATCCTCGCGTGTCCCCTGGCGATAATCCTTGAGCGCCTTTTCGATATAGAATGCAGATTGACCTGCCAGATTTGGCACTTCCGGATCATTTGAAACGCCAATTTTGCCGTGGCAGACAGTGCATTTCTTGGCGAGAACCTGGCCGTTCTTCGCGTCGGCTGCGTGACTGGACGTCACTGAGAGAGAAAGGGCAGCAACCGCCAAGGCGCCGCTTTGGGTTAGTCGTTTCATGATTTTTCCCTGAAGTGCGTCCGGCGGCATATCGCCGCCGGACGTGTTCATAGTTTATTCGGAATAGGTGATCCGGTAGATGGCATTGGCAAAATCGTCGGATACCAGAATTGACCCGTCCTTCATTTGCATCACGTCAACCGGTCGGCCATCGTATTCCCCGTTCTCATTCAGCCAACCTTCAGCAAATGGTTCAGTGGTCGCGTTACCTTCCCCGTCGATGAAGGTGACCATGACCCTTGCGCCAACCGGTGTCGTACGGTTCCAAGATCCGTGCTGTGCAGAGAAGATCGCATTTTGATATTTTGCGGGGAACATTTTCCCTGTGTAGAAAGTCATACCGAGATCGGCCGCGTGGGCGACTGTTTCAGAGGCTGGCATCACAACTTCGTAGGGGACTTCTTGGCCCGCATATTCGGCGGTCCTAACCGACCCGCCACCATACCATGGATGCCCAAAATGCTGGCCCATCTCGGTTTGGTGGTTGATCTCACCCGGCGGGATGTCATCGCCCATTCCGTCGACCTGGTTGTCGGTAAACCACAGTTCGCCCGTCACCGGATGGAAATCATGACCCACGGAGTTCCGAACACCGTAAGTGTACACCTCACGGTTGGTTCCGTCACGATTCATACGAATGATGCCGCCGATGCCCGTTTCTCTGTAGAGGTCCAGTTTCTCCGGTGGGGACACGTTGAAGGGTTGGCCAAGTGAGATATACAACTTGTCATCCGGGCCGATCTTCACGATCCGCGCAGTGTGGTTGTAGCTTTCTTCGTCGACCGGGATCAGTGTGCCCTGAGGGACAATCGGAACGGCCACCACATCCGGGCTTTCGTGGAAAAATTCCGCTGCGGGATACATCATGACCCGATTGCGCTCTGCAATGAACAGGAAGCCGTCTTTGGAAAAGGCGACGCCATTCGGGACATCGAATTCGAGGCTGGGCGCGAAGTCTTTCACTTCGTCAGCGACATAGTTGCGGTCGCGATCCATCACGGCCCAGACCTTGGTCTTCTTGGTGCCTACAAACAGGACGGTGCCTTGGGGCGCCATTGCCATGTGGCGCGCATCTGGAACAAGGGCGTACAGTTCGATCTTGAAGCCTGCTGGCATCTTGATCCTCGTCAAGACATCGCGGATCGAATCCGCCGCCGCGCCGCCTTGTTCGACGTATGTGTACTCTTTTGTACCGGTAACTTTGAAGGCCCCGAGCTTTTCGAGGTTGGTTTGCGCAATCGCCGGACCGGCTAGAATGGCGCACGCCGCCGCAGCACTTAGTAGATGTTTCATAGTTGTCCTCCCATTGAAAACGAATTTGGCAAAGGGCGCAGCCGCGCCGAGCACCATTGAAAACCGCTCATCCTTGTTTGCCTCAAAGCTCTCCTTTGTTCATTTTATTGGCGATCCATTCTGCCTGCCGTCATGCAAGCACATCGGTATTCAAAGTTGGTCTTCGGCCGTGCCGACTGTGAACCAGCTGCCGCTTGCACCCAGAGAAATTAGCTGTGACCCACTGGCCGCCTATCGGATCGGTCTGTTTTGATATCGTACGTAAAAGTGAAATGCCGCGGGAGAAATCGAGGCATTTTTCATCCAGAGCGCGAATCGTCGTAAGAATCACTCGTGCACCCCCCCCTCCACGTCCCAATAAACGGCGGATTTGGTAAAGTTAGAGAACCAATTTAGGTGGTGGGTAGTAGCAGTGTACTACATGATAACTTTATTCAGCGTTCATTGGCACTGAGCTCAGCGACAACCGTTCCTGCCGAAGCAAGCATGCACAGCGCAGGAGAGAAGCAAAATTTGCTGTTTCTCCTCGCAGTTCAAGGACTTCGGAATGAAGCTTTGAGACGAAAGCCGGTGTTGTCAGCCCTTCACTCTGCGCGATGTTGTCGACGGTCTTCCAGAAGTACCGCTCAAGCCGAATACTGGTGCTATGACCATTGAGGCGCAGCCGCCTTGTGACAGGTGTATATATTTCGGGATCTTGCCCTGCAAAAATCTGACACATGATCACACCTAAGTAACGGTCTCAGAGCTCATCATCACGCCCGCCAGATTGTTTTGCAAGCCGTATGCGGCGCGCGTCCGGCGCGTCCTTCATAGATCGGCTGTGTGAACCTTCAGACCTTCCAGAAACAGAAAACACCCCAAGCCAGCGACAAGCCAAGGGGTGTCCATAGCGGCTCACCAAAGATGCCCAACCATGCGAGGAAGATGTAAACGGTCCCCAGCAGTGTCATGAAGAGCCGGTCACCCCGTGTCGTCACCAGACCCAGTATGCCGGTTCTTTCCGCGCCACCGGGACGCCTGATCTCTATTAGCGTGAGGATACCCATCGCCGCGAAAATTCCAACGAAGACCAGCGCAGTTGGCCAAGTCCAAGCCATCCAACCCAGCATTTCAGACCCTTCCCAGGGCAAAGCCCTTGGCAATGTAATTCCGTACAAAATAGATGACGATCGCACCGGGGATAATCGTCAGAGTCCCTGCGGCCGCCAGAAGGCCCAGCTCGTACCCGGCGCTTGAGGCAGTCTTCGTCATCGTGGCGGCAATGGGCTTTGCGTCGACCGCGGTCAGGGTTTTTGCAAGCAGCAACTCAACCCAGGAGAACATGAAGCAGAAGAATGCTGTCACGCCGACGCCGGCTTTGATCGTTGGCAAGAATATAGAAACGAAGAAGCGCGGAAATGAGTAGCCGTCGACATAAGCTGTCTCATCAAGCTCCTTTGGGACGCCGCTCATGAAACCTTCGAGGATCCAGACGGCAAGCGGAATGTTGAAAAGGCAATGGGCCAGAGCGACTGCTATGTGAGTATCGAACAGGCCTGCCGCCGAATAGAGCTGAAAGAACGGAAGTGCAAAGACGGCGGCCGGCGCCATGCGGTTCGTCAGCAGCCAGAAAAACAGGTGCTTGTCCCCGAGAAATCTGTAGCGGGAAAAGGCGTAGGCCGCGGGCAGGGCGACGGTGACCGAAATTACCATGTTCAGGGTCACGTAGATGATCGAATTGATGTACCCCCAATACCACGTCGGATCGGAAAAAATCGTTGCATAGTTTGCCCAAGTGAAAGTCTGAGGGAACAGTGAGAAGCCCGAGAGGATTTCATTCGTTGTCTTGAAACTCATCGCCACCAGCCAATAGATCGGCAGGAGCAGAAAGAGGATATAGACGAGTGGTATGAGATATCGGTTCCGCATGGCCGCCCCTATTTGGTGTCGTCTTTGGTCATAAGCGTATAGAATAGCCAAGAGACCAGAAGCGTGATGGCAAAGTAGATTAGTGACATCGCTGCGGCAGGGCCAAGATCGAACTGACCCAATGCAATCTTCACCAGGTCAATCGACAGCAGTGTCGTGGAATTTCCGGGCCCGCCTCCGGTCAGAACAAACGGCTCCGTGTAGATATTGAAGCTATCCATGAATCGTAAGAGGATCGCGATGGTTAGAACCTGCTTCATCTTCGGCAACTGGATATACCTGAACACCGACCAGTTTGATGCCCCGTCGATTTTGGCTGCCTGATAGTAAGCGTCCGGAATAGAAACGAGCCCGGCGTAACAGAGCAGAACGACGAGCGATGTCCAGTGCCAGACGTCCATGACAATGACCGTCACCCAAGCCGCTACAGGGTCCTGCGTCATGTTGTAGTGGACCCCAAGCACGTGGTTCAGGAAATAACCCAGTAGGCCGATATCCGGCAGCGTGAAGATGTTCCACATCGCGCCGACTACGTTCCAGGGGATCAGCATAGGAAGCGCCATGGTCACCAGGCACACCGGCACCCAGAAGCCACTGCGCGGCATCGACAGCGCAATGACTATGCCCAGCGGGATTTCAATTGCCAAGATGATGCCGGTGAACAGGAATTGGCGACCAAGCGCGGCATGGAAGCGGTCGGAGCGCATCAACTGTTCAAACCAGTCCAGACCTTGCCAGAAGAACTGGTTATTTCCAAAGGTCTCCTGCACCGAATAGTTCACCACGGTCATCATCGGGATTAGCGCGTTGAAAGCGACAAGCACCAGAACCGGCAGAACGAAGAACCAGGCCTTCTGATTTTGAGTTTTCATTTCAATCTCCCGCCGGTTCGGTTGCTATCCAGCCATCAGAATACAGACGGGTCTGTTCAGGCTTGAACTTCAGCTCGACAGCTTCGCCCTGCGCCGGGATTTCGCCCTCGATAATGGCAGAAACGCGCGACTCGCCGATAACTGCCTCAAGAATTTTGTGCCGCCCGATATCGGCAACCTTGCGAACTCGCCCCTTAAGGCCGCCGCGGCCAATGGAAACGAACTCCGGTCGGATGCCGATTTCAGCCTTGGTACCCACTGTGCCGGTGATTGGTCCTTCCAGCGGTACATCGACCCCGTCAAACAACGCGTGACCGTCACGAACTTCGCATGGCAGGACGTTCATGCCGGGAGATCCAATAAAATGACCGACGAAAGTATGGGCAGGGCGTTCGAACAACTCCACGGGTGTGCCAATCTGGACGATGACCCCAAGGTCCATGACTACAACCTGATCCGCAAATGTCAGTGCCTCTGTCTGATCATGCGTAACATAAATCATGGTCGCGCCGACGCGCTGATGAAGCTCCTTGAGCTTCGAGCGCAGTTTCCATTTCAGGTGAGGATCAATCACGGTCAGAGGTTCGTCGAACATGACGACGTTCACGTCATCTCTGACTAGGCCGCGCCCCATCGAGATTTTCTGCTTGTTGTCAGGTGACAGCCCGGAGGCGCGCATATCAAGCAATTCGACCACTTCGAGCATTTGGGCGATCTCGCGCACGCGGGCGTCGACGCGGGCGGCATCGACACCTCGATTTCGCAGCGGGAAGGCGAGGTTATCAAATACGGTCATCGTGTCATAAATGACGGGAAACTGGAAAACCTGTGCAATGTTGCGTTGGTCAGGTGGGACTTCGGTGACGTCCTTGTCATCAAACAATATTTGGCCATCGGATGGGATGAGCAGGCCTGAGATGATGTTCAACAAGGTCGACTTTCCGCAGCCGGACGGACCCAAGAGCGCATAGGCGCCGCCGTCATCCCAGTCGAGGTCGATTTCCTTGAGCGCATAGTCTTCCGGCCCCGTCGGGTTTGGCAGGTAGCTGTGGCGCAAGCCGGAGAGCGTGATCTTGGCCATTCTCTATCCTTCAGGAAGCCAAAGAGCCGTCCGGCTCGAAGTAGAAGCATTTTGATGGATCAATGTAGAATTCATGCTCCTTGCCGATCTGGTAGGGGTGGATGCCTGGTGCCAACGATACCCAGTTGTTGCCCCCAACCGCGAAATGGGCACTGGATTCCGATCCACTCAGCTCTGTCACCAGGACTTTGCCGACAACCGGAACACCGGTGCTGTCCGCCCTCGTCGGGCGCACATGATTTGGCCTGATCGCGACCGTGTAATCCCCATCGCGGAGTTCGGCCGCTGATCCCGCAAGTTGCCAGCTCAGATCATCACCCAATCGGGCGGTTCTGCCAATCTTCTTGATAGTGGCCGAGTTTATCGGAGGGTTGGAAAAGACTTGCGCGGCGGTGAAGTTGCCGGGCCTGTTATAGATATCCACAGTGGGGCCGAATTGCGCGACAGTTCCATCGTGCATCAGGGCGGTCTTGCCACCCAGCAAGAGCGCCTCTTCTGGTTCGGACGTCGCGTATACGACGACCGCGCCGCGGCCAGCGAAGAGTTCAGGCAACTGATCCCGCAACTCCTCGCGCAACTTGTAGTCGAGATTGGCCAGGGGTTCATCCAGGAAGACCGCCTTGGATTCCTTTGCGATGGCTCGTGCAAGAGCCGTCCGTTGTTGTTGGCCGCCAGAGAGTTCATGTGGTCGACGGTCCAGCATGGGGCGAAGCTGAAGGATGTCTGCAGCATCCTCGACGCGCCCCTGTATTTCGGATTTGGCCATGCCTGCGACCCGAAGCGGGGAGGCAATGTTTTCAAAGACCGTCATATGCGGATAATTGACGAAGAACTGGTGGACCAAGCTGATGTTGCGCTTTTGCGTGCTGACCCGCGTGACGTCTTCACCGTTAATTAAAATGGATCCGCTCGCACATGGATCGAGCCCGGCCATGAGCTTTATCAGCGAGGTCTTACCGGATCCGGTTTCGCCAAGAAGGACATTGAAGTATCCGGCCTCAAGCTTCAATGAAGTTGGCTTGATGTGAGTGACCGAGCCAACTTGCTTGGTGGCGTTTCGGAGTTCGATGGACATTTGGCAAACCCTTCCCATTGGCAGGCTACAATCCTGCTTAGGGCTTTTTCCTCGGAACGGATACTGGACTGGATTGACCGGGGCCCAAAGGCAGGCCCCGGTCGACGGATCGGTCGGAGGTTCCGACCAAATCAGCCTTTAATTGGACGACCAGCGCGCGACGAGTTCATCGTAGTTGACCGTCTCACCCTGCGGCTTCTCATTGTCCAGCTTGGCATGCGGACCATTTTCTTTGCCCAGCCATTCTGAAGGATCGACCTCGGGGTTCAGCCTCGGACCGCAGCCACCATAAACACCTGCGGCTTCGTCAGCGGCTTGCATCCGCGCCATCGTGATATCCATCTCTTCGGCCAGACGATCCATCGCCTGCTGAGGAGTGAAGGCTCCGGAGTTCACGTCACCGATTTGCTGCCACCAGATCTGGGCTAGCTTCGGATAGTCAGGAACGTTGATGCCAGTCGGCGACCAACGAACCCGGTCCGGCGAACGATAGAATTCGACCAGGCCGCCGAGCTTTGCAGCGCGCTCGGTGAAGCTTTCATGCCGAACGGTGCTGTCGCGGATGAAGGTCAGACCCACGTGGCTTTTCTTGACGTCAACCGTTTTCGAAACAACGAACTGCGCATAGAGCCAAGCGGCTTTTGCACGGTCCTCGGGCGTAGATTTGAGGAAGGTCCAAGATCCGACGTCCTGATAGCCAACCTTCTGTCCCTCTTTCCAGTAGGGTCCATGCGGGCTGGGAGCCATGCGCCACAGCGGCGTGCCTTCGTCGTCGATGGTGTTGTTGCCTTCAGACTTTGGTTTGACCATGTCCGCGGTGAAGGCCGTATACCAGAAGATCTGCTGGGCGACGTTGCCTTGGCTGAGCGCGGGCAGCGACTGGTAGAAGTCATAGGATGCCGCCCCCGGAGGTGCATATTTGCGGAGCCATTCGTCCCATTTGGCAATCGCGTAGACCGCCGCCGGACCGTTGGCTTCGCCGCCGCGGGAAACTGAAGCGCCGGCAGGGTTGCACGAACCGGCTTCCATCCGGATGCCCCATTCGTCAATCGGCACGCCGTTCGGTTCGCCAGGAGACCCCGCGCCAGCCATGGAAAGCCAGGCATCTGTCATGCGCCAACCCAGGTCGGGTGCGCGCTTGCCGTAGTCCATATGGCCATAAATCTGCACACCGTCGACTTCCTTCACGTCATTGGTGAAGAATTCGGCGATATCTTCGTAGGCTGACCAGTTCACTGGTACGCCCAGATCATAGCCGTACTTTGCCTTGAACGCGGCTTTCAGGTCTTCCCGGTCAAACCAGTCCTTTCGGAACCAGTAGAGGTTGGCAAACTGTTGGTCAGGCAGCTGGTAGAGCTTGCCGTCAGGACCAGTGGTAAAGCTCGTGCCCATGAAGTCGGCAAGGTCCAACCCCGGGTTCGTCACGTCGGCCCAAGATCCGGCCATCTGATCGCTGAGATTATAGGCGAGCTGAAGCCGGGAATGAGTGCCGATGAGGTCGCTGTCGTTGACATAGCCATCGTACAGGTTCCGCTGGGTTTGCATTTGCGTTTGGACCGCTTGCACGACCTCGCCTTCACCCAGTATCTGATGGTTCACCTTGATCCCGGTAATTTCCTCAAAAGCTTTTGTCAGAACCTCTGATTCATACGAATGTGTCGGGATGCCTTCGGAAAGGACGTTGATCTCCATTCCCGCATAGGGCTCTGCTGCCTTGATAAACCAGTCCATCTCCGCCGTCTGCTCATCTTTCGTCAGAGCAGATGGCTGGAATTCATCATTTATCCATTTTTGGGCAGCCTCAGCATCAGCATAGGCCGTCCCGGAACCCGCAAAAACGGCCGCTGCCGCAACTGCGGAGAGAAGATACTTTCGCATCCCAAACCTCCCTTTGTTTCTTTTTCGTCAGCAGTGCCGACTTGCAATTTTCTAAACGAAAAAATACGAAAGTCAAACGAAGCTTAATTCGTGACAGACGAATTTCTAAGCGATAGAGTTGAACTCTGTGTAGCCGGAGCGGATAGATTGGGCATCGAAAGCCGACAGGACGAAATTCTTGAACTGCTCAACGTGCACGAGCGCGTTGAAGTTGAAGAACTCGCGCGCCAATTCGGCGTCACTCTGCAGACAATCCGCAACGACCTTCGAGAATTGAGTGGTCGAGGCCTTGCCTTACGAACACGCGGTGGGGCCATTCGTGTCGAATCCGCTTCGAACCGCGAATACGCAGAGCGGCGTAAGCTAAGGGGCAAAGAAAAAGAGGCGATGGGCATCCTTGCTGCATCGCTCATTCCCGACAACTGTTCGGTCATGTTGAACATAGGGACCTCCACTGAACAAGTGGCGCGAGCGCTCGCGAGTCACCATGGCCTTGTCGTTCTTTCCAATAACATTAACATTATCAATTCGCTAATAGGCACGAATTCCAAGGAGCTTGTTCTTGTAGGCGGTGCCGTCCGTCAAAGTGATGGGGCGATTGTCGGTGAAGATGCTGTCGAATTCATTTCGCGCTACAAAGTGGATTTTGCCATCGTTGGCGCCTCGGCCCTGGACGAAGACGGTGCGGTCCTGGACTATGATGCGCGAGAGGTGTCTGTGGCACGGGCCATTCTTCGCAATTCGCGCACCCGCATACTGGTCTGTGACAGGTCGAAATTTGATCGTACCGCACCGGTCCGGATTTGCGATATATCTGAATTGGACTATTTCATAACTGACAGAACGCCCCCGGCGCGTTTTGTTGAGGCGGCACAAAAAGGGCAGACGGAAATACTCGCTTTGGACGTTGTGGATCAATACTATGACGAGTGAGGCGCAGCCGATCGATCAATGCATCAAGGAGTATGATGTATTTGTGATTGGTGGCGGCATCAACGGATGCGGAATTGCGCGTGATGCGTCTGGCCGCGGTCTGTCGGTAGCCCTTGCTGAGATGGGGGACCTAGCTTCGGGAACTTCCTCGGCCTCTACAAAGTTATTTCACGGTGGCCTCCGCTATCTTGAGTATTTTGAGGTTCGCCTCGTACGTGAGGCCCTGGCGGAACGTGAAGTGCTGTTGCGTGCAATGCCGCATATCAGTTGGCCAATGCGATTTGTCTTGCCATATCATGAAGATATGAGGTTCGAGGGCGACACGCCGACGTCGCGCCTTCTGAACTCGGTCATGCCATGGATGAAGGGTCGCCGCCCGGCCTGGCTCATCCGTTTTGGCCTCTTTCTTTACGACCATCTTGGAGGAAGAAAATACCTGCCGGCGACGCGTGTGCTTGACCTGCGGCAGGACCCGGCGGGGGCACCTTTGCAAGACCGGTTTGAACGCGCGTTTGAATATTCAGACTGCTGGGTTGAGGATTCGCGGCTTGTCTTGCTGAACGCCCGCGATGCAGCAGATCGAGGCGCTGACATCATGGTTCGAACCAAGGTGTCGCATGTCGAGCGCTTCGAGGATCACTGGTTGATACATTACACTCGCGATGGGAGCCGAAAAACCGGAACCGCAAGAGCGCGGCTGCTGGTCAACGCTGGCGGTCCGTGGGTTGGAGAAGTCCTGCGCACAGCCACCAACGAAGCGTCTTCAAGAGCGGTGCGCCTTGTCCGTGGCAGCCATATCGTGACACGCAGCCTCTTTGATCACGATCGGGCCTACTTCTTTCAGGGCGAAGACGGTCGCATCATATTCGCGATCCCCTACGAAACCGATTTCACGTTGATTGGCACCACGGATCAGGACCACACCAATCCTTCGGTGCAACCGCTCTGCACCGAAGCTGAGCAGGATTACCTGTGTGAATTTGCATCCAAGTATTTCAAGCGAAGGATTCTCCGTGAAGATGTTGTATGGACGTATTCCGGCGTTCGGGCGCTCTACGATGAAAACGCGACTTCTGCGACGGCGGCAACCCGTGACTATGTTTTGAAAGTTGACCAGACCGGCGGCGCGCCAATGCTGACGGTATTTGGCGGCAAGATTACGACCTATAGAAAGCTGGCAGAGTCGGCGCTCGACAAAATTGCCCCATTCTTCCAGAAATTGCCCGGGAAGTGGACCGCCGGCGCAGCATTGCCCGGAGGTGATTTCCCGGTGGATCAGGTCCCGGTGTTAGTAAACAAGATCAAAAAGGATTTTCCGTTCCTCACTGACAGTTGGGCAAAGCGGATGATCCGAGCCTATGGCACCGAAGCCGCCGAAATCCTCGGAGATGCGAAAGCCCCCAGCGACTTGGGGGAGGATTTCGGCGAGACCATTTATGCCAGAGAACTCGATTGGGCCGTTGCTAAGGAATGGGTCAAGACAGCAGACGATTTTCTCTGGCGAAGAAGCAAGTTGGGCCTGCGAACATCCAGAGAACAGAATCTACGGATTTCAGCCTATATCCAACAAAAAGCTGGAGCTCTCGCCCTGGATGACTTTCCATCTAAACAACCTGCCACGGTTTCCGTCTGAAAGGGAGTGTTGCTGCGGGTTTGCTGATTGGGCAACGCCACACAGAGCCGGGTACATTTCTAGGCTCGGTCACACTGTCCTAGTATGAAAAAAGCACTCGGCGGTTCGTTCGGAAACAGTCCCAACTGCTATTCGTGGTCTGTTGGAGGCGAGTACCGGAATCGAACCGGTCTTCACGGATTTGCAATCCGGTGCGTAACCACTCCGCCAACTCGCCGAAGCCTCGGGTTCAATATGTTTCATGTCGTCTTTCGTCAAGCAGTTATAAAGTCCGCTGGACTGAGGACGGCGAGAGTCGGGCTCGATCTCAGCCGGAGACCAAGAAAACCGGCATGGGCACTTTCCTTGGCTATTGGTGGCGCAATGCTTCGATCGGATCCATTCTGGCTGCGCGACGCGCGGGAAAGAAGC
>JAHEAO010000141.1 GCA_024642725.1 Paracoccaceae bacterium
CCCTCTTCGACCGTAAGATTGACGCTATCCACGGCACGAACCTGACCGAACAGGCGGGAAACATGGTCGAACTCAACGGCGATTGTCATCTTCAGGCAAAATCCAATTGTTCCCGGCAAAGGCAGGGCAAAGGCGCCCCGGCGCGAGGCCGGGGCTGCTAGGCGTCCGGCTCAGCGGCCGCCGATGACACCGATGTAGTCGCTGACCCAACGATAGTAAGGGACACAAGCTCCCTCACCCTGAGCACAGTTCGAAACCGGAGTTGTCCAGAACCGGATCCGTTCGAAATCCGCCAGGCCGTTGGCATCGCAGCCTTCCTGCGTCTGCATGCCCCTGCCATCCGAGCAGGCGGCGGGAACCGAGGGAACTGCGCCGAACCAGACCGAGAGGTCCGACTGCAGATTCGATGACAAGGTATGTTCCATCCAGAGGTAGGAACAGTTCGGATTGGCGGCATCCACATGCATCATCGTCGTGTCCGCCCAACCCGTCGCGCCCTCTTCCGGTATGACGGAAGCGACCGGCTGACCTTCGGACTGAAGGATGTTCACCTGGAACGGCCAAGAGCCTGAGGCGACGACGCCCTCATTCTTGAAATCATCCATCTGGATGAAGGCGTCGTGCCAGTAGCGGCTAACCAATTCACGCTGGCCGCGCAGAAGGTCAAGAGACGCCTTGTACTGTTCTTCGTTCAGTTCGTAAGGAGACGTGATGCCAAGCTCAGGCTTGTGAGCCATCAGGTATTGCGCGGCATCCGCGACATGGATCGGGCCGTCATAGGCCTGCACTCGCCCCTTGTTCGACTTGCCGTCGGGAAGGGTCTGCTCTTCGAAGACGATCGACCAACTTGTCGGGGCCTCCGGAAACACATCGGTGTTGTACATCAGCACGTTCGGTCCCCACATGTAGGGGGTACCGTAATGCACGCCGTCAACCGTGTGCCAGGGCGCATCCTTGAGACGATCGTCTACGCTCGCCCAAGATGGAATCAATTCGATGTTAATCGGCTGGACCCGGCCACCGGCCACAAGGCGCAGAGAAGCGTCGCCAGAGGCCGTCACCAAGTCGAAACCGCCTTCATTCATCAACGCGACCATCTCGTCGGAAGTGTTGGCCGTCTTGATATTGACCTTGCAGCTGGTGGCCTCTTCAAACTTTGTCACCCAGTCAAAAGAGGCGTCAGTTTCGCCGCGCTCGATATAGCCCGGCCATGCAACGATATTGACCTGCCCTTCGCCGGCGCCAATGCTTTGCACCTGCGCCAGTGCCATCCCGCTCGTCGCGATCGACAAGACAGCGGCACTCATCATGAATCGGTTCAGCATTTCCTTACTCCCTTAGTTATTGAAATCCTTTGGCCACATGAGGCCAAGTTGCGTGTAAAACCCAAGCGCATCATAGCAATCCGCCTGATAGGTGATCTTTTCTCCATCGAATCGGAGCATCGACAGCCGCGGAACGAGAAAGGCTTTCCAACGGCGGCAGTAACGTCAGACCAGGCTCCGGTGTTGGTCCCTGAGAATGTCCATTGGAAGGCAACGGCACCTCCGGCGTCCACGGGCTCACCCTCAATCGCCCAGACAGCATCGGGCGCGGCGTTGATGAAAGCATCGATGACCTGCGTCTTGGCAGACTCACAACCATCGACCGGCGCACCAACCGACGCATCGTACTAGCGAACGTTCTCGGCCATTTGGCCGGCGGCGGTGGCGCTGTCATCCGCATTCCAAGGCGCCATGTGATATTGCACGACTGATAAATAATCGCCCGCCCACGCCGCCGTCGAGGCGAACATCAAGGCAAAAGGTATCGCATCAGCCCTTACGGTCGCACTGACTGAACTCCACATCTGACTTCCCCCGGGGACATGATCTCGACGCGTGTATGCGCGCAGATTGCCCAGAGCGACATTGCCGTCTCGCATTTCCGTTCGCAATATCAAAAACCAGAATTTAAATATCGGCTTTTCCGATGGATGACCCTCAGCGGGGCTGCACCGCAGTTTGGGCCGATTTGATGAAGTTCCGTGCCGCATCGGGCAGCGGGGCGCCTTTGCGCCAGCACAGCCCGACCTGCACGCTTGGCAAGTCGCCAGAGACGTCCCGGATTTCAATCCTGTCGCCTTCCAGCGACCAGGGGCGATAGACGAGGCTCGGCAACAAAGCGACCCCTGCCCCGGTTGCGACCAGGCTTCTAACCGCCTCCACGCTGCGGGTCCGGAATGCAATATTCGGCTTGACCTTAAGAGCTGACATGAGGCTGCGGGTGCTCTCTTCGATTTCGTCCACGGTCAGCATGATCAGGCTTTCGTCAACCAGCCGATCCAGGGAAATCACTTCGGCGTCGGCAAGAGGATGTCCGCCCGGCAGCCACAGCCTGTAGGGCGACACCAGCAAGGACTCGACATGCATCGCGGACCGGTCGCGTATTGAAGAGGTCAAGAGGACAGCGACGTCCAATTCGCCCCCGATCAGAAGGTGCTGCAGATATTCGCCATTGTCCTCGACCGCCGACAGTTCGACCTGCGGATAGGCCCGCCGGAAACGCGACAGGATGTCAGACAGAACATAACCTGCGACCAGCGACGTCACGCCGAGCGACAATTGTCCCGGTACCAGGCCACCCTCGGACCGGAAGGCCATTCTCGCGGTCGATACATCACCGAGAATCTGGCTTGCATGGCGCAGAAAAAGGCTGCCCTTGTGAGTGATCTCCAGGCCACGGGCGCGACGCTCGAACAGAGTAACCCCGAGATCCTCCTCGAGACCCTGAATGGCTTCGGTCACGGAAGATTGCGAGATCGACAGGGCCCGTGCAGCGCCAGAAACACTGCCCGCTTCAGCAGCCGCGACAAAAAATTGTAGTTGGCGCAAAGTGAAGGCCATTCAAATGGCCCCAACGCAACCAGCCGCAATCCGATCCCTCATTGGTGATCCTCGCTCTCGCCACCTAGGAACACCCTGCACCAAAGTGCCAACTCGACGCAATGATCCGGCGCGGCCCCAAATTGGCCCAATCTCGATATCTGGAGGAGAATTTGGTGCGGTCGAGA
>JAHEAO010000142.1 GCA_024642725.1 Paracoccaceae bacterium
GCCTGCCGATTGCAAGTCTTGATCACCGAGAAGAGAAACTCGGGCTCTAGGCCATTGCGAGCCAGTCGAGGTCGATGCAACCAAAGTCCGTTTTGTCCCGCATTTGAGACATAGGCTCTCCAGATTTCGCTGCGCCTTCAACGAACGGCCGCTTTGCTTGCCGCAATGCAGCTGATGGTCTCAGTTGATTTTGTTGCTGCATCCGCGAGATACGAAACCGGCGCACTTCCGAATTGGGCTCAAGGCAGCCGTTGAGCCAAATCTCTCCAATGACGGCTCCGCGGACGAAGCTGCCTGATGCTGATGCAGAGAAATCGACCAATGCTCGACGGCCAAATCTCGGGATCTGTCGCGGCGGTGCAGCATGTTTTCCCGAAACCGGCCGCTCAATACTGTCAAAATGGCCAAAATCTGAACCGGACGTTCGCTGCGCCGGTTTCGGGTGTCTCACATGCGGACGGAGCCGCCTGATGCTGGTGCAGCGAACTGCAAAGGTGGTATGGTACATGCGACATTGGAATGAAGAAGCCGTCCAGTGCCAAAGGATGACCGAAGTCCACAACAATCCCGTCGAGCAGAACCAGTAAAATTTTACATGACGACCTAAAGCCCGCACTTGGCCTTTATCTGGGATACCTTTTCGTCGATGTGCTTGATGTAGTCACCGGTAAGCATTTCATAGTGCTTTTCCTGGGTTCCGGTTATGAGACCTATCAGAATGCCGGAGGGTGTTACGGCCATGGCACCTTCAAGTTTTGTCTTTTCGGCGTGCTCCCGCTCCGCGGCCAGCACCCGCAAATCGCCCTCGGCCGCGGCGCAATTCACCGGCGCGGCCTCGATTTGTGCCGTAGCTTTGGCTGTTGACGTTTCGGCAAGCAATGGCATCGCAGTTTGCAACAGGCAGAAGAATATGCCTCCGATCGTGTAAAGTCTTATTAGCAAAGGATAATCCCCCCTTGTGGTTCCAGTTTCGAGCGCAAAAGGTTTTGGTCACCGGATCAAAAGTTCAAGTACGACCAAACTGACAGCAACCTAAACGATACAACGCATACTTCCCGCACACCAAATCGAATAATTGCGGTCGCGTCCACTAGAACCGGCACAAGCTGGCTGTGCACAAGCCAATACTCAAACAGGCCTATGTCGCCTGGTCTGACGGTCTATCCACGTGCCATATTCACTCGGTGTCGAAACGCCTGATTACCTAACCTGGATGCAATGCGAGAACTATTTCGCGGTTCCATTCGGGGAGGTGCAAAAATGTTGAGTTCTTGGGAAAATCCACGATAATGGAGAAAATCGCCCAGACAGCGGGGCCCAAGGGCCTAAATTGCCTTTCGGTCTTACCTTTTTCCGACGATCATCCAGTCGGGTAAGCTGACCCCCCAGCGGATCGCGGCGGCGCGAATGCCAAAGATCATCAATGCGCACAGAATGCTGACAGTAATCTCCTGTCCCGGGAGGAGCGGGAGCGCAATCACATAGACCACGGTGCCCAGCGTCACGGGAACGGCATACAACTCTTTCTTCATCAAGAGCGTCTTGTTGCCCGCAAGCACATCGCGCATCAGCCCGCCGCCGATGGCGGTGATGATCCCCAACAGGATGGGCGCAAGTGGGAGGCCAAAATCGAGCCGGATCACCTTCGATGCAGCCTGAATGGCAAACATCGCCACGGCAGCACCGTCAAGATAGAGCATCAGATCATAGACATGCTTTCGCGCCACGAACTGCTGGCCGTAGTAGGCCGCAATGCTTGCCACGAGGGCGACCCAGATGTAGCTGACATCGCTACCCCAGAAGACAGGCACGTCGAGGATCATGTCGCGCACCGTGCCCCCGCCCACCGCCGTGATGATCCCCATCACAACGGCGCCAAAGGGGTCGATCCCGCGCGGCATTACAGCCAGCACTGCAGTCACCGCAAAGGCAACCGTTCCGGCCATGGCGATCCAGAATTCGAATGCCTGAAGTCCCGGACTGATGTTCTGCACCGTGAGCGATCCTCGCAATTACAATGCCGGAATTATCGTATCGCCCGATGCCCGACAAGACCAAGTCCGGAAGTTCGATTGGCGCGGCCCTGATGCCCGCCCTACATCACGTGTTGGCGCCTCCGACGCGTAATGCCATCCACACCATCGGTGCCGCTGGCTTGAACCCCGCCGAGACTTCACCTGCGAGCCTTGGCTCGCTTCCCAGCGGGATCGTCCGCGCGCCCGAACCTTCTGCGAAGTCGATGTTTTTGAGGTCTACCCACATCACGGAGGGGTCGAGGACAGACTCGAAGAACCACGTCTTGGTTCCATGGTCGGCCACGGTCCGCTACAGCGTCATGGAGATGTTGGGGTGATCGGGATATTCCATGCCCAGCGGCACCCCGACGGCACGTATCAACGAAAAAGCCGCAGCCAGCGCCTTAGCGGGGTCTTCGTATTTCGGCGTGCTGCTTAACAGATAGTCCATGCGCACGAAGCGGTCTGCGGCGTTGATGGTGCCGGGAAGAAATCGGTTGCCACCGACAAGCCTCCAGTAGTTTACCAGTCCCAATTGTTCATTGAAGACCGGCGAGTTCGTCATCACGTTATAATCGGGGCTGTGATGAATCTGGAGTTTGACATCGATATACTCAAAGATCGCGGAGTCACCGCTCGCATCGGAAATCGAGAGATGCACGGCGGCGGCCCGTCCATTTGGCAGGATCGGCGCAATGATGGTGAACGGAGGATCCTGCATTCGCGCGACCGCTTCCGCCACAGTCGCGTAGTTGTCCAGAAAATACTGGTTCGAAGAACCCACCGACAAGGTCGGCTTCCCGGTCTCGGCCGCATCGCCGAAATCGGACTCGGCGAGGTAGAGGAGGTTTGCGACCAGTCCTGCCTCGTTCATGCCGTCGGCATTCGCCGCGCCGTAAAACGATGCGAAGACCAAGCCATACTTGGACTTCCAGGTCAGGGGGTTTTTGCCGACCGCGCCATCCTGCGCCATTCCTCGGGGGTACACCCACAGCGCGGTGGGTGCGCTCGCA
>JAHEAO010000143.1 GCA_024642725.1 Paracoccaceae bacterium
GGGCAGATACGCGCTTTGCGCTCAGTGTTCAAGCCCGGCAGCGTCATGTCCAGTCGAGAACCACCTTGCCGCTGGAACCGCTGCGCATCACATCAAAGCCTGAAACATAGTCATCTACCTTGAACCGGTGAGTAATGACGTTCCGGATGTTGAGGCCGTTCTGAAGCATCGCCAGCATCTTGTACCACGTCTCAAATATTTCGCGACCATAGACGCCTTTGATCGTAATCGCCTTGAACACGATTCGCGACCAGTCAACCGGGCTCTTTCCCGGTGGAATTCCCAAAAGCGCGATGCGTCCACCCATGACCATCGCTTCGACCATCTGATCCAGTGCCATCTGATTGCCGGACATCTCCAAGCCGACATCAAAACCTTCACGCATCTTCAACCTTGCGATCACGTCCTTCAGATCCTCTTCTGCGACGTTGACCGGAACCAGGTCCGTGACCTTCTCTGCAAGTGCCAGCCTTTCGGGGTTGACGTCTGTTATGACGATCTTGCGCGCACCGACGTGGCGAGCCACCGCAGCTGCCATGATCCCTATCGGACCAGCACCGGTGACCAGCACGTCTTCTCCGACCAGATCGAAGGACAATGCGGTGTGGACGGCGTTGCCCAGCGGATCGAGAATTGCACCGATCTCGTCGTCTATCTCTTCGGGCAAGGGAACGACGTTGAAGGCTGGCAACCGCAGATATTGTGCGAACGCCCCCTGCTCATTCACGCCGATACCACGTGTTTGGGGGTCGAGGTGAAATTTACCGGCCCTGCTCTGGCGCGAGGTCTTGCCGATGAGGTGGCCTTCCCCGCTGACCCTCTGACCCAGGTGCAGGTCCTTCACATCGCGGCCAAGATCGACGATCTCACCTGCGAACTCATGGCCCGTCACAAGCGGCACTGGCACCGTTCGGGCCGCCCAATCATCCCAGTTCCAGATATGAACATCAGTTCCACAAATCCCCGTCTTGTGGATCTTGATAAGGACGTCATCTTCACCAATTTCGGGCACAGGCACCTGTTGCATCCAAAGGCCGGGTTCGGGTTTGGACTTCACAAGCGCCTTCATCTGATTGCTCACGTCAAAACTCCTGTTTCACGGCCGGCCTTGCCGAAAGCTTCCAGCGCCCGGTCAAGCTGTTCGCGGGTAAGCGCCGCGTTCATCTGGGTGCGTATCCGGGCTTTGCCTTGCGGCACAACAGGAAAAAAGAATCCGGCGACATAAACGCCATGTTCGAAAAGCCGGGCCGCAAGTTCCTGGGCCAAGCGGGCTTCGCCAAGCATGACAGGTATGATCGGATGCTCGCCGGCCAAGAGGTCAAATCCCAGCTCGGCTAGCCCCTTTCTCCAATAACTCGCATTGGCAAAGAGTTGCGCGCGCAAAGCATCGCTTTCGGCAACCAGCCGCAGAGCTTCCGACGACGCGGCCGTGATCGCCGGGGCCAGCGCGTTGGAAAAGAGGTAGGGTCGCGCGCGCTGCCGCAAGAGATCGATCACAGGTTGTGGTCCGGCGACATAGCCGCCCATAGCACCACCAAGCGCCTTGCCCAATGTGCCGGTGAGGATATCGACCTTCTCCGAAACTCCGAAATGGGCCGGCGAGCCTGCCCCCTTCGGTCCCATGAACCCCGTTGCATGACAGTCATCGACCATGACAAGAGCATCATAGCGCTCGGCCAGCTCGGTGATCGCCGGCAAGTTCGCAAGATATCCATCCATTGAGAACACGCCATCTGTTGCAATCATTATGTTGCGTGCCCCGTCAGCGCGGGCAGCTTTGAGCTGCGTTTCCAGATCGTCCATGTCGGAATTGGCGTATCTGTAGCGCATGGCCTTGCAGAGCCGAACCCCATCAATGATCGAGGCATGGTTCAAGCTGTCGGAAATTATCGCGTCTTCATCTCCCAGCAGAGGCTCGAACAGCCCGCCATTCGCATCGAAGCAAGCCGCGAAAAGAATGCTGTCGTCCTTACCGAGAAACCCGGCAATGTCCTTTTCCAGTTGCCGGTGAAGATCCTGTGTGCCGCAGATGAAACGTACGCTGGCCATGCCGTAGCCATGCGCGTCCAGGGCCGCCTTCGCCGCTTCGACGAGCCGGGGGTGATTAGCCAAACCAAGATAGTTATTGGCGCAGAGATTAATGACTTCGCGTCTCCGGCTTCCATGCTCGACATCGATCAGCGGACCTTGCGCAGAGGTAATGACGCGTTCGGCTTTCATCAGCCCCGCTTGTTCGATGTCGCGCAACGTGGATTTGATCTGATCGAGGAAACTCTTCGGCATTCCGGTTCCACCTGTGGTCATTCAATGGCCGTATCGGACCCCGCGATAGAAGGCCGGTCATCTCGATACATCATAGCCGATTGTTTGGTTGGCTGTCGCGCCCGCAAATCGACCATCGCAAGCGCAACAGCCTAGAGTAACATATAGGCCCTATTGGCCCAGCTTTGTCCCAGATGTTGTAGAAAAAGCGCGATTTGCCACATTCCTGCCACAAAATCGTCCGGAATTTGACACTGACACGAAAATCAGCGACCTCACAGCAAAGGCGGCAGCCGCTCGCATTCCGCGTTCAATTCTTCGCCTAAGGGTTAGCTTGACATGTTTCGGAAAACGTACGCTTCAATTCTCGTTCTGGCTTTGACGGGGCATGCCAACGCGGCAATCCAGCTTGAAGAATTGCGCGAGGAACCGCTGAAGATCTGCGACGTAGAACCACTGGATGAGCTGCAGATTCAGTTCATCCGCAATCTCGTGAATTTGGAAGATATTCTCGACGAAGCCTTGATGAATTGCCCCGATGTAGCGCTCATGCTGGTCGACTCGGCGACTGGAACGATCCTCACCGAAGACAACTCCGACGGCGGCGACCGTGGAAATTTGGACAACGGCGGTGGTGATGGCGGCGGCGGCGGTGGCGGCGGTGACGGCGGCGGTGACGGCGGCGATGGCGGCGGCGGTGGTGACGGCGGTGGTGACGGCGGCGGTGACGGCGGCGGC
>JAHEAO010000001.1:0-1242 GCA_024642725.1 Paracoccaceae bacterium
CGGCCGGCCGGTCGGGCGTGACGAACGCCGCGCCGTTGATCGGGCGGCATGCAATCCGTTCAAGACTGGCATGCTTCGCGGCAATGCGACTGCGGCGGGGCCGGTCCCCGCCGCAGTCAAGGTTCCGCCAACCGCTACTGGATCGGCACCATCAGGTGCTGATAGGGCGTCCCTGCCCACATGACATACGGTTTCGACGTGTCGGGTTGGGCGTCGGTCGGGTAGCCTGGCATCATATCGACCGCGTTCATGATCATCACGTGCGGCCCGGTCGTGATCCAGTTATTGCCCGCTTCCGGGGCGGTGGCGTAGGGATCGGTATTGCTGGCATCGGTGCCGCCTTCCAGCATGTACATGAACCCGACCTTGCCTTTCGGCGGCTCAGTCTTGCCAATCCAGGCCATCGCCCATTCCATCGCGTTGGCATCGCCACACATCGGATCGGGCCCCGGTGTCGCCGGGCTGTCCGGCATGCACCACCATCCGTTGGTGCCTTCGCGCAGTGTTTTCATATTGCCCTGTTCATCGGCCGCGTAGATTGCCGCGCCCGAGGAAATCGCCGCCGGCGCTGCCGACTCGGCGCTCTTGATCATGTCTTCGTCGCTTTGCGCAACAACGACCTGAGGAAGAAATGTTGCCGCAGACATACCTAATACCAACAAAGATAAATTCTGACGCATGGTCATTCTCCAGGTGAGTTTTGGTTATGTTTTCGGTCAGTTGTCCCAAGCCTGAACGGTCGTTTGCCGGACGATTCCATTGGGACCTAGTTCAGCGGTGTTCGACGCAACAACGCGCGTGCCATCGCTGTATTTGCAGTGCTCCACAAACGCCAGCATGTTACCTTCTCGGACCCCAAGGTCGATAGAATGTGTCATGTCGCGGCTGTAGATATCGTCCAGAAAGGCACCGATCTCTTTGGCACCTTTCAGGGTTCGTGGTCGGCTGGGTGTATTGATGCTGTCGATCACGGTCAGGACTGCATCACTTGCGTAGTAGGATTTCAGCATGGCTGCGTCAGAGTTCTTGACCGCCTTTTGCAGACTGCTGATTGTTGGAACCTTCTGAGTCATGAAGCTCTCCATTGATCCGGTCAATCGGCCGGTCTCCGGTGCGCTTTTTTCTTCCGGTCTCAACGAGGCACCGGATCGTGCGATGCTACTTTTTTGGGCGCAAAAGTCAATTCTAATTAGTGCAGCAAGCCGTAGGGCGGGGATCACCCCACCAGTTCTCTGAAATCAA
>JAHEAO010000001.1:1342-81263 GCA_024642725.1 Paracoccaceae bacterium
GAATGCGGCGAAGACATCGCCCCCGACCGGTTGACCCTCGACCCCGCCATCGCCCTTTGCGCCGATTGCATGAGGCGCGGGCAATAGCCCGTTCAAAATGAAATCTGGCCCGCAAGGAGCTGCGGGCCAGTCGCTTCTGCTCTGGAAGAGTTCCCTTTCGGCCACCGGCGGCGCGGATGAAACGCCACCGCTTTCCGATCAGGACACGACGTACTGCCTTGTCAATTCGTCGCAACGTGAAAGCAACTGTTCGACAGGAGGGAAACGGCGATCCCGATACTCACCGATCCGAACAACGACGCTTGCCACAGCAGCATCGGATTCCGCCGAATTCGCAGTGGTCCGAGGGATTGTATCGCTATAAGTCCGTTTCGTGAGCAGATATGGCATTTCCGTCCCCAATCCTTGGCAGCGTAACCGCGCGGTTGTGTCCAATGGGATGATTCTGACCACTTCCGCACGCTTAATGGCAACAATGTGGCACGAGCTAGATGTACCTAAGGCAAACAACTCATTCATCTTCGGTTCACATTGCAGAAAGCCCGTAAGTACATGAGAAAATATAGGTAAATTCTACTCATCGTGGTGCCCCGGCGCTGTTGCGAGGTCACTCCATGATCCGAGGGGCCGTCTTTGCCCCCGGTCAGGCGGCCAAGCTGTCGTAAATTATCCGAAACCGCCCTGCCCCTGCCTGCCCGTGCCAAGATGATCCTGTCAGAAGAAAGGATCATCCCATGCCCGGCCAAACTGAAACCGACGCCCCGCAGTCCCCGTCCCCAACGGGCTATCGCTTCACCGACTGGGCGATGATCTGACCAGCGGACCGGCGGAACTGGCGACCGTGCGGCATCCCTCCCGTGCCTCGGCCCCTTTTCGCCGGTTCCGCTCCTTTCCCCGATTCCCCTTGCTTTCTTGTCCCGCAGCATCCATATGCGGCCTGCGAATGTTATTCTCTTTCGACCCGCTGTTCTCCTTAACCGGCCGCAGTCTTTCGATTTTGTACTGACTAAGCCGGGCTGCCGCATTCCGTGGGCAGCGACAATATATGGAGTAACTCGGATGGCCAATGGCACCGTGAAATGGTTCAACGCAACTAAAGGTTTTGGCTTCATCGAGCCTGAAGGCGGCAAAAAAGACGTGTTCGTGCACATCTCCGCTCTCGAGCGTTCGGGCCTGAGCTCGCTGGCTGACGGCGCGAAAGTCACCTTCGACATCGAAGCTGGCCGCGACGGGCGCGAAAGCGCCATCAACCTCGCAATGGCTTAAAGACTTCCGGGCGCGCGGCCAACGCGCGCCCACCCC
This sequence comes from Paracoccaceae bacterium, assembly GCA_024642725.1. Taxonomy (GTDB): domain Bacteria; phylum Pseudomonadota; class Alphaproteobacteria; order Rhodobacterales; family Rhodobacteraceae; genus JAHEAO01. The sequence continues at coordinate 2,645 of JAHEAO010000001.1, forward strand.
TGCCGACCATTTGTCGCATCCGTCCCCGGTTGTTCGCGCCTTAGCCGCTGCCCATGTCATACAAGACGTGACAAACACCGGAGCCGAAAATGTCCTACACAATTTCCCGCATCATTGCTGACGCCAATTTCGATGACGTCGATGCACGCACGCGCGCCGCTCTGGCCGATGGCGGCTTTGGCGTGCTGACCGAAATCGACGTGGCCGCGACAATGAAGAAGAAGCTTGGCAAAGACATGGCCCCCTACCGAATATTGGGCGCCTGCAATCCCGGCATGGCCTGGCAAGCGATAGGCATGGAGCCGCGCGTTGGCGCGATGCTCCCCTGCAACGTCATTCTGCGCGCCGTTGATGGCGGCGTCGAGGTTTCGGCAGTCGATCCCGAGGCGTCGATGGCAGGCATCGACAACGACGATCTCAAGACCGTCGCAGGTGAGGTGCGCGTCATGCTCGAAAAGGTCGTGGCTGCGGTCTGACGCGGCATCTTCGTACGAAAGCGGTCGTACGGACAGGGACAAAACGTACCTTTTGGGTGTTACAACCCCGGTAGAGTGGTGCTGCGACAATTTACAGATTTTTCTTGCTTTTTCTCTGCCGCCGCCCCATATGCGCCTCGCGAACGTTATTGATTTTCGACCCACTGTTCTCCTTACGGCTACAGTCAATCGATCTTGCACTGACCAAGCCGGGCCATCGCACCACCGCGGATGGCATTGAAAAACTAGGAGAATACGGAATGGCCAATGGCACCGTAAAATGGTTCAACGCAACTAAAGGCTTCGGCTTCATCGAGCCCGAAGGCGGCAAGAAGGACGTGTTCGTGCACATTTCCGCCGTAGAGCGTTCGGGTCTCACCACCCTGAAAGACGGCGCGAAAGTCACCTTCGACATCGAAGCTGGCCGCGACGGACGCGAAAGCGCAGTGAACCTTTCGCTGGCTTAAGTCAAAGCTGCAAGAGATTGAAAAGGCGCGGGTTTTCCGCGCCTTTTTTCGTACGAGATCAGGCTCCAAACGCATACTCCGTCTCTTGTATCTTTCTTCGACGCAATGTCGCTATTGCAGCGAGATTGTAAAATCCTTGTGTTGCGCTTCGAAAACCGCACATTTTCGCATCTTCCATTTGTAGTCGGAACGCAGAGATGCGACGTTGGGTATAGGTTTCAGTTCGCACTGAACCAATAGGGTCAGGCCATGGGTGGTTGGGTTCGTTGGGAATGATCTTCAAGACGCTTCAAGCGTTCGGACTATCAATTGTTGTTTGTTTGGCGCCGATGGCCGCCGCCGCGTTCGATCTCGCGATTCAATCTGACGGCGACGCGGCAATTGCGGTTGCGCTTGAGGCCGGTTCATCTCTTGAAGCGGCGAAACGAAATGATACCCGAAACGCGCAGGACATCCTTGCCGCCGCCCGCGCAGAATACCGTCAACTTATCGGCATACTTTACAGATATGGATACTACTCCGGCAGCGTCCGGGTTCTTGTTGACGGTCAGGAAGCAGCTGATTTCCCCCCTTTCTACACTCCGAAAACGATCTCGAGCGTCGTGGTCCGGGTGAGAACGGGCAAGCCCTTTAAGTTCGGCAACATCAGCATAGATCCTTTGGCCAAGGGCACAAAACTGCCTCTCGAATTCGCCAAGGGCAGCACCGCGGGCAGCTCTGTTATCGGTGACGCCGTTGGCAGTGCCATCCTGGGGTGGCGGGAGGCGGGGCACGCCAAAGCGGCCCTGGCCTCGCAGACCCTGATCGCCGATCACAACCGGAACCGGCTGGACGCGGCGGTGACATTGGACCCCGGGCCGCTCGTCTATTTTGGCTCTCTGAGAGTTGAAGGGGCCGAAAACGTCAGGGAACGACGTATCCGGGAAATCGCCGGGCTGCCCAAAGGCAAGGTCTATTCGCCACAGGCGATGGACGAAGTCAGCCGGCGGTTGCGAGAGACAGGCACCTTCCGGTCCGTCGCTCTTTCAGAAGGCGAAGTCGTGGATACGGATGGTTCCATGGATGTAACGGTCGAACTTGTCGAACAGAAGCCTCGGAGATTCGGGTTTGGTGCTGAAATCCTTTCAGAAGAAGGGCTTACGCTTTCCAGTTACTGGATGCACCGCAACATTCTTGGCGGTGCCGAACGTCTTCGCTTTGATGGCAAGATCGGCGGGTTAGGTGGTAGCAACAGCGATCTCGACTACTGGCTCTCGGCACAATTCTCGCGTCCGGGAACCTTTGCCGCCGCGAACACGCTGGTCCTGTCCGCCGAAATCGCAAGGGAAGATGAACCGGAATATTATTCGGAGAGCCTGACACTCGGAGTTGGCGTCACGCGCCGCTTATCGGAACGGGTGGAATACGGTGTGACACTGCAATATCGCTATTCGGATGTTGAGGATGACCTTGGCTCACGCGAGTTCAACCACCTGCTCCTGCCTGTCGTCGGCCGTTTCGATGCACGCGATGATCTTCTCGACCCTCGAAAGGGCCAGTTCGTGGAAGCGGAAATTACGCCATTTCTCGGCATAGATGGAAGCGCGTCGGGAGGCCGATTCTTCGCCGACAGCCGGGCCTATTTCACTTTTGGCGAGTCAACGCCTGTCACCGTGGCAGGAAGGGCCCAAGTCGGCTCTGTCGTCGGGTCGGGGATCCGAGAGACGCCGCCGGACCTGCTGTTTTTCTCTGGCGGCGGCGGAACCGTCCGAGGACAGCCCTATCAATCTTTGTCGGTCGATCTCGACAAGAACGTCAGCGTCGGCGGCCGAAATTTCATAGGTCTGTCGGGTGAGGCCCGTGTCAGGGCCTTTGAGAAGGTCAGCCTCGTCCTGTTCGCAGATGCAGGCTTCATCGGGGCTTCCTCGATGCCAGGCCAGGATGGCGAATGGCATAGCGGGGCTGGTCTGGGGGTTCGCTACAACACGGGAATTGGTCCAATCCGCTTTGATGTCGCCGCCCCTGTCAGCGGCGATACCGGCGATGGGATTCAAATATACGTCGGCATAGGACAGGCGTTTTGAACAGACTCGCAAAAATAGCCCTACTCTGCTTGCTGCCTTGTCTGGCCCTGGCCCAGGACAATACGACTAGCGAACAGGACAAAGGCTTCCTGACCAACTGGCTGGAAAACAACCTGTCCGGCGCGGGACGCGAAGTACGCATCGAAGGCTTTGCAGGTGCGCTGAGTTCCACCGCCCGCATGGAAAAGCTGACTATCGCCGACGAGGAAGGGATATGGATAACGCTGGAGAACGCGACGCTCGATTGGAACCGCAGCGCCCTTCTGCGCGGCAATCTCAGCGTCAACGAACTGTCCGCCGCGTCTATTGAACTCGTGCGGTGGCCGGTTTCAACGGCCGCAGCACCCACCCCGGAAGCGAGCGAGTTCAAGCTTCCCGAACTTCCGGTCACGGTCCAGATCAATCGCTTATCCGTCGAAAGCGTTACTCTCGGCGCTGACATCTTGGGTGAACAGGCTGTCGTCAGCCTTGCAGGAAGCCTTGAACTGGTCGCAGGCGATGGTCGCGCCGACATTGCGATTGCCAGAATAGACGAAAAGAACGGTTCGCTTGACCTGAAGGCGAGCTATTCAAACTCGACAAAGCAGCTTGGCATCGATTTATCGGTTTCTGAAGAACCCGGCGGCATTGCCGTCAACCTGCTGAACATTCCCGAAGCGCCGTCACTGGACCTCAATGTTTCGGGGACCGGTCCGACATCGGACTTCCATGCCGATCTGGAACTTGCGACCGACGGTGCCCCCCGCGTCACCGGCGCGGTTCACTTGACTTCGTCAATTGACGACAGTGGCGGCACGACAAAGGCATTTCAGGCGGATCTCTCGGGCGACGTCGCCCCACTTCTGGCGCAGAGGTTTCGGGCATTCGTCGGGGAAAGCGCAGAACTGAGGGTTGCCGGCGCCCTGCTGCCAGACAAAAGTTTTGAAATCAGCGAGTTCAAGTTGGACTCCGCAGCGCTACGACTCGGCGGAACGCTCGCCTTGTCCGAAGACGGACTGCCGGAGGCTTTTGACGTCGCAGGTTCGATCTCCCCGGTGAGCGGCGACGATGTTGTATTGCCCATTTCGGGGCCGGAAACACGGATTGGCTCTGCAAAGATCAAGGCGTCCTTCGTTGCGGGTACCAGCGACGACTGGTTTCTGGATGCCGAATTCATCGGCCTGCGCCGGGAAGGCTTCAGTGTTGGCAGCGGCAAAATCACAGCCAAGGGCCTGATCCAACGCATTCTCGTAGCCGACGAGACCAAACGGCGTGTGACCGCGACCATCGGGTCAGACCTTTCCGGAGTCAGTGTCCCTGACCCCGCAACCCAGGCAGCTATCGGATCGAGCGTCTCGGCAAATGTCGCACTAGACTGGCAGGACGGTGATCCGGTACGGATCGGATTTCTTGATCTGCGTGCGGGTGATCTGGGTCTCATTGGTTCAGGTGGTATCGAGGGGTTCGACCGCAACTTCCGGCTGTCCGCTGACATCGCTGCAAACCTGCCATCGCTGGCCCGGTTTTCCGCGCTGGCAGACCGGCCGATCGAAGGTTCGCTCCAGATCGGGCTGCGCGGCTGGTATGAGCCGCTGGGCGGTGCCTTCGATGCGGATATCGACGGTAAGTCCAAAGGGTTGGAACTCGGGACAACGCCGGCAATCGGGCTGGTGGAGGGCGACGGGTCCTTTGAACTGAAAGCGGCGCGAGACACTGCGGGTCTGACCATTGAAGCAATGTCGGTTAAGACTTCGGAACTTTCTGCCGAATTGGCAGGTCTGCTGAAAACAAACGCAAGCGACTTGCGCGCGAGTGTCGCGCTCAGAGACCTCAGCCGTCTTGTGACTGGTATCAACGGCCCAGCGGACCTGTCCGGGACTGTCCGGCAAGACGGTCCCGGTTGGAATCTCGATCTGAGCGGCTCTGGGCCGGGCGGGTCCAGGCTCGCCCTCCGCGGTTCAGTCGCCCAGCAACTCGACACAGTCGATTTGCTGGTAACAGGCGCCTTGCCAGTCGGTCTTGTGAATGGTTTCGTCTCGGCCCCAATTGATGTCCAAGGCACCGCGAATTTCAATCTGGCCATCAAAGGCAAGCCATCGCTCGACGCAATTTCAGGCACTGTTTCTACAACCGATTCCCGGATCTCAGTCCCGGCAATGCGCATCGCCCTTCGCAAGATAGAGGCGACGGCCCAGCTATCCGGTGGGCGGGCTGCATTGGCAGTTGCAGGGGGCTTTTCGAGCGGCGGACGCGTCAAAGTGGATGGAACACTCGGCCTTTCACAACCATTCACCGCAGATATGAAAATTGACCTCGTGAATGCGGAGTTCACTGACGCGCCGACCTACACAACAACCGCAAACGGAACGCTGACGATTGCAGGGCCTTTGGTTGGTGGGGCGAGTCTTGCCGGCAAGCTGGAGTTGAGCAACACAGAGATCAGACTCGCACCGACGACGTCAGGCCGAGGCATTCCCGAAATAAGGCATCTCGGCGAGTCTCCCGCAGTTGCAAAGACCCGTGAACGGGCCGGTCTGGTTGTGAGCGAGGATAGAAAGCAGGACTCCGGGTCCTCCCGCCCGCTAAATCTGGACATACTGATTGATGCCCCCAACCGCATCTTCATCCGCGGCCGCGGGCTGGATACAGAACTCGGTGGCAGTCTTCGCATCACCGGAACAACGGCGGCTGTCATTCCGATCGGGCAGTTCGACCTGATACGCGGGCGGATGGATATCCTTGGCAAGCGTTTGGAGATGCAGGAAGGGCGTTTGCTGATCCAGGGCACGCTTGATCCCTGGTTCCGGATGGTCGCGGCCACCAAGACCAGCAATGCAAACGTTCGGATTATCACCGAAGGGACGCCACAGTCGCCGACAGTCACGTTCGAATCCGATCCGGATCTGCCTGACGACGAAATCCTGGCCAATCTCTTATTTGGGAGGGATGCTGCTTCGATGTCGCCCCTCCAGGCAGCGCAACTTGCAGCGGCGGTCGCCACTCTGGCCGGAAACGGCGGCGACGGTGCCCTTGGGCGATTGAGACAACGGCTCAATCTGGACGACTTTGATCTCACAACCGACGACAACGGTGCCGCCGCGCTCCGGTTCGGAAAATATCTCAGCGACAACGTCTATAGCGACGTGGAGCTAAGCTCCGAGGGACGCAGCCAGATAAACCTCAACCTGGACATCACACCAAGCATCGTGGCCAAGGGAAGACTCGATTCCGATGGGGAGACGGGGTTGGGCGTCTTTTTTGAAAAGGACTATTGAGCAGGCGCCTACATAACGCACCCGATTTGCCAGGGCACAAACTCGTTGTCGCCTAGACCCAAAGCCTCGCTCTTGGTCTTTTCACCGGACGCCACCCGCAGGATCATGTCCAGAATAACTTGCCCTTTCTGGGCCATTGGAACACCTGCACTGACGATGTCGCCGCAATTGATGTCCATGTCATCGGTCATCGAAGCATAGAGCGCATCATTGGTGGCGAGCTTGATCGTCGGCGCGGGCTTCGACCCGAAAGCCGACCCTCGACCTGTCGTAAAAACAACGATCTGGGCTCCCGAAGCGATCTGCCCGGTGACCGATGCCGGATCGTATCCGGGTGAATCCATGAAAACGAATCCCGGACGATTTGATTTTTCCCCATAGGCCAGAACATCGGTCAATGGAGTCGTGCCACCTTTTGCCGCGGCGCCGAGCGATTTCTCGAGGATCGTCGTAAGACCGCCTGCCTTATTGCCCGGTGATGGATTGTTGTCCATGGAACCGCCATTCATCGCTGTATATTCTTCCCACCATCTGATCCTTTCGATCAGCTTGTCAGCAACCTCCCCGTCCGCTGCACGACGCAGAAGAAGTTGCTCTGCGCCGTAAATCTCTGGCGTTTCGGCCAGAATTGCCGTTCCTCCCAGTCCGACTAGCAAATCCGACGCCGCCCCAAGGGCCGGGTTGGCCGTTATGCCTGAAAACCCGTCCGAGCCTCCGCATTGCAGCGCAACCTTGAGCGCCGATGCCGGAACCTCTTCCCGCCGGACCTTGTTGACCTCTGGCAGCAGCTCCTTAACCATGGCGACAATTGCAGCCACCGTTTTCGTTGTCCCACCCGTGTCTTGAATCGTAAGACCATGAAACCGGTCCGATCCCGCTGCGTCGAAGACCTGTTTCATCCGGGCAATCTGCATCACCTCGCATCCCAGGCCGACGAAGATTGCGGCCCCCACATTCGGATGGGTCGCATGCCCCCAAAGAACGCGCTGCAGGTTCGAGAAGCCAGGGCCTTCTGTATTCATCGCACAGCCGGTTCCGTGCGCGAACGCGACGACTCCATCGACGTTCGGATAGTCGCGCAGGATACCGCACGAGTTGATCTCGTCGGCTGCCCTTCGGATGACAGTCGCTGAACAGTTGACCGTGGCACAGACGGCTATGAAATTGCGCGTGCCCACCTGTCCACCCGCCCGGCGATAGCCCTGAAAAACCGCAGGAGCGACTTTCGGGATCGCCGCCGTGGCCACCCCGAGATCGACGCCAATCTGATAGTCCTGGTCGTGGGCACCGATTTCGCAGTTCTGCGTATGCACATGACTTCCTTGGGGAATATCGGTTGTCGCGTAGCCAATGATTTGTCCGAACTTCAGGACGGCCTGCCCTTTAGGTATCGCGACCCTCGCGATCTTATGACCCGACGACACGGGTTTCTCAAGCGCGACGCCTTCACCCAAAGGCTTCGAGCCGGCTCCGGCCCGTTCCGTCAGAATGGCGACATTATCGCTGGGATGAAGCAAGATCGGTTCAGGCATTCTACGGCTCCAAATATTTTAGGCGAGATCCAGTCAGATTAGTCAGGTTCCTTCATCGGATTAAAGCCCCGACTGACGGTCCCCCGCCTACTTTCTTCTTTTCGGCGAGACCGAGACAGGTATTGTCCGGGGGCCAAAGACCAATGAACGAGGATGGCATGAGCAGTTTCTTATCGATCGGTGAATGCATGGTCGAATTCGCACCGAGCGGCGATGGTCATTTCACTATGTCCTTCGCAGGCGACACCTTCAATACTGCCTGGTATCTCCGCCGTATGCTTTCAGGGCAGCATGACGTTGGCTATGCAACCATGATCGGCACAGACAGCATCTCGGATGCGATGCAGGCCTTCATGCAGGAGGCCGGCATCAATATCGGGGCGGTTCATCGCGAAAGTGCCAGAACCGTGGGGCTTTATCTTATTCAGTTGAAGGATGGAGAACGCAGCTTCAGCTATTGGCGCAGCCAGTCGGCCGCGCGGCAATATGCCAGTGATCGGATGCGCTTGCAGGCGGATTTGGCAGGACGTGACATGATCTTCTTTTCCGGTATCTCTCTGGCAATCCTGCCCGAAGCGGATCGGTCTGTCTTTCTCGAAACCTTGGCCGACACAAGACAAAGTGGCACCAAGGTCGTCTTCGACACGAACCTGCGACCGCGACTTTGGCCCACTGTTCCGGCGATGCGCGAATGGACGGAACGGGCCGCCGCTATCGCCGATATCGTCATGCCATCATTCGAGGATGAAGCCCTTTACTTCGGGGACAAGTCGCCTGCGGCAACAGTCGAACGATACGGGGGGAATTCCGAAACGGTCGTGGTCAAGAATGCCTCTGATCCTGTCCTCGTTTCCTCTGGCGGTAACAAGTTCACCGTATCGATCCATCCGGTCGATCAGGTTGTGGATTCCACAGCCGCAGGAGATTCCTTTGATGCCGGCTTCCTTGCAGCAATCCTGAACGGTGAAAGTCTGCATGATGCCGTCGGACAGGGCGCAGCCCTTGCCGCAAAGGTCGTGCAGGGCAGAGGCGCCTTGGTCCCGGTCTAAAGCAAATCTCGTACAGCCAGATTGCGCATCAAAGCGGCCGTTCCGAAGGTCCATTCCGGGCAATTCGTCGACAGGTCAACGGTATTCCGCAGGACCCCAAGCCCCGGGGCCGAGATTGTCACGACATCTCCGATCTTATGGGTGAATCCCTCACCAACGGCGTCCCGATCTTGGGTCGGGGCAAAAAGCGTGCCAAGGAACAGCATGAAGCCGTCGGGGTACTGGTGATGACGTCCGATCGTCTGGCCAACGATGTCGGCCGGATCGCGGCTGATTTCCTTCATTGAAGAATGGCCATCGAGGACAAATCCATCGGTGCCTTCAACCCTGAGCGCCAATTCGAACCGGCGAACTTCGTCCAGCGTAAACTGATCATCGAATAGCCGGATCACCGGGCCAATCGAACAGGAAGCATTGTTGTCCTTGGCCTTCGGAAGCAACAGCGCGGAGCGACCTTCTATGTCGCGCAGATTGACATCGTTTCCCAATGCCGCGCCGACAATCCGCCCCCTCGAATTCACGGCCAGAACAATCTCTGGTTCAGGGTTGTTCCAGATCGATATTGGATGCAACCCGATGGCCGCGCCGGGACCAACCGACGAGAGAACCGGTGCCTTTGAAAAGACCTCAGCATCGGGACCGATACCAACCTCGAGGTATTGGGACCAAAGGCCCTCAGCGATAAGCGCCGCCTTAACCTTGGCCGCCTCCGGCGATCCCGGACGAATGTTGCTGAGGCTGTCTCCAAGAATGGCACCCACTCGTTTCCGGATCGCCTCAGCCTTCTTTGGGTCACCCGCCGCCTGTTCCTCGATGACGCGTTCGACCATCGAGCCTGCAAATGTCACGCCGCTGGCCTTGATGACCTGCAAATCGCACGGCGCAAGAAAGTGGAGCTGCGACAGGTCTGCGGGCGGCGCGGCAGCAATGTCCGCCAGGCTCCCGAGCTTCACGCCGGACGCACCGCGCACATAAGCGGCCGGGTTGTCCATCTCACAGATGTCCCTGACCAAAGGTGCCTTTTTTGATGTTATATCGAATACATCGCCATCCCTTATCGTCACGACACAGGGCCCCTTGACGGTTGGGTTCCAAACCCGACCCAACAGACAGCCCGCTTCGGCCTTCGCATCAAGAAATGTCATTCCGTCCCCCTTCAAAATCCATCGTGCCGGCAGCATCTCTCGGTCCTGCAAATCGAGCGGCAGGAAACCGCCAATCCGCGTGCGGCGCAACCACAAAAGCTAAGGGCACATCCCGAGCCTGCCCGCCCGAAACGGCAGCAAAACGCATCGCCCGACCATTGCTTCAACCTTTGTCCGCGATCCTGAGCGACAGATCGCAATCGCCCTTCTCACGGATGATCCGATCGGCGTTGGGGATATCGTTTCGTCGTGCCCTTTGTTCTGCGTCAGAACGCGACAATCCGTGATCGAGCCATCTTTGCGTCAGCCGCGCTTCAAGAATTTCATGCGGGACGTCGAGCCAGGCTGACAGGTCCCAAATCGACTGCAAGTCCCGCCAGGGCTCTTCGTTGAAGCACAGGTAGTTGCCCTCGACGACCGCAATCTTATGTCCGCGTTCAACCGCAATCGTGCCTGCAATGGCAATGTCGCGGGACCGGTCAAATGACGGAAAGGCAACCTCTGCATCCGATTTCAATCTCTTGATTGCATGAACGAAGCCCGAAGCGTCGAAGGTTTCCGGCGCGCCTTTCCGATCCAGGATACCCCGTTGCCGCAATATCTGATTGTCGAGGTGAAATCCGTCCATAGGGACCAGGATGGCAGGCAGGCCCATGTCCGTAAGCTTGTCTGTCACGGCAGAAGCCAAGGTCGATTTTCCCGATGCGGGCGGACCCGACAAAGCCAGCAGGATCCTGTCGGATGAACCTCCGGCCAAATCTGCTCCTCTTCGGGCAAGTTGTTCAACTGCCTCACTCTTCGAGACCACCAGCGTCGACATAGCAAGAAACACCTCACGGGGAATGATCAAGACGCCGTAAGACTGCGGGCGCCCGGGAACTGTGCAATGCATCGCACGCTTTCGCAACGATCTCTTGCGATCAGAACGGGCAGAAGTGAAAAGCGCGAAGACTGGTGGAGCCGAGGGGGATCGAACCCCTGACCTCGTCATTGCGAACGACGCGCTCTCCCATCTGAGCTACGGCCCCAGCGGTCTGAGATGTGGGCAATCGGGCGAGGCTTGTCAAGCGTCACGGGATGCGCAGCACGTACAGATTCTTGATACGCTCAAGTAGGCCGAACGCACCGCAAGGATTTGTCAAATTGGCGATCACGCGGTGCCTCAATCCCCAAGCCGAATCTGAGCTTGCCGTCTGCGTCCGCCGTCACCCGACAACGCATCATTCATTGCACAAGACGCCAGGAAAACAATGCAAAACTTCATCTCGGCTCCTGCAATGATCGGCATCGTCACCCCCACTGTTCGCCAAGCGCCCGCAATATGTCGGCGCGGCTCACCTGACCGACGAGCCTGCCATCCTGCATCACCGGGAACCGTCGAAACGTGCTGGCTACGAAAGCTTCCGCGGCAGAAACGATGTCCATGCCGGCGTCAAGCGTCTGCACGTCCTTCGACATGTAGTCGGCGACAGATCCTCCCCAGTCCCGGTAATAACTCGCATGTAATGCGGCCTTGAGACAGTCCTTCTTCGACAGAACCCCGACAAGCCCACCCGCGGCGTCGACCACGGGCGCGCCGGAAATGTGGCGCTCAAGCAAGATGTGCATCGCCTGATTTATCTCTGTCTCGGGGGCCAGAGTGATCAGATTGGTTGCCATGTAGTGCGAAATTCTGGGCCGGTCGTTCATGATGGTTTCTTCGCTTTGCAGACGCCGCAATCAGCCCCCTTGATGCAGTTCAGCCCCCCGCAGGATCCCTTGATTGGCGCGCGCCCGAAGACCACGCCAAGCGCCAGCCCCCCGATCGCCAGAAGGATCAGCAGAAATGCCAGCAAAAAAGTCCCCATACCGATTTCTCCTAGACGATGACCTGGCGCATGAAATCACCTGTCATGACTTCGGTCCCCACATTTTCCCTGACACTGACGAATAGCGCGTCGATACCAAGTCCGCGCGCCCTATCCGCGCCCTTCTCAGGTCCCATGACAGTCAGCGCCGTTGCCAGAGCATCCGCGCGCATTCCGCTTTCCGCAACGACCGAGACAGAAAACGCCTCGCCCGAGATTGGCCGACCCGTCCCGGGATCGATCAAATGAGCGATGCTGCGGCCTTGATCCGCATAGCCCTGCGCCGCTGTTCCCGAGGTCGCAAGCGCAAGACCCGCGCCAATCGCCACCACACGCTGCATTTCAAGACCGGGCGCGCCCGGACGCTCTATGCCGACGCGCCAGAGCGACCCATTCGGGCGCAGGCCGATGGCCTTCACGTCGCCGCCAAGGTCAATCAGCGCATCAGAGATCCCTTGGGCCTCAAGTCCCACCGCGATGCGGTCCAGCGCATATCCCTTCGCAATTCCGCAAAAATCGAGCGTCCGCCCCGCAGCAGTTTTCCGCAGTCGTCCCGGTTCTGTCACGATATCCTGCCAGCGACCCGCACGGCCCTCTATCGGTCCGAAACCATAGCGCGAGACAATCGGGCCGACCGTCGGATTGAAGGCCCCGTCGGTCAGGTCCGCGATTTCCAGAGAAGCGGCGGCAACTTCAGAAATCTCATCTCCGCAACGATGCCACCGTGTATCGGCCGATCTGTTGAAGCGGCTGATTTCCGAGCTTTCGCGCCACGGCGAAAGCGTGGCATCGACCTGTTCGATGACCTGCTCTACAACATTGGCCGCGACGATCAGATCCGCCTCTGTCGGCAGAGCAAGCCGCCAGCTTCCGCCAAAAGCTCGCCCTTCAATAGAATGACCGCCTGCCCAAGCCGGAAACGCCACGGCGAGTGCCGCACCACCGGTCGCCAGGATCATATCGCGTCGTGAAAGCGTCATGGCTCAGACTCCAAAATCATCAGCGAATACATGGTCGTCTTCAACCCCGGCGTCCGCAAGCATGGCCTTGACGGCGCGGATCATCAGTGGCGGGCCGCAAAGGTAGTATTCGCAGGCTTCCGGCGCCGGATGCTGTGCCAGGTATTCCTGGAAGACGACGCTGTGGACGAAACCCGTCGCACCGGTCCAGTTGTCTTCGACCTGCGGATCAGACAGCACGACGGTCCAACGGAAATTCGGATGCGCCTTTTCCAGTGCCGCGAATTCATCTGCGTAAAACAATTCTGACAGGCTACGGGCACCGTACCAATAGCTGATGGCCCGGTCCGAAACGGTACGCGACAACTGGTCGTGGATGATCGCCCGCAGCGGCGCCATCCCCACGCCGCCACCGATCACCACCATCTCTGCGCCCGTTTCCTGAGCGCGGAAACTTCCGAACGGTCCAGACGCGATCACCCGATCACCGGGCGCCAGACCGAAAAGCCACGATGAAACGATGCCGGGCGAAACCTCCGGGCTGGACGGCGGCGGCAGGGCAAGACGGATGTTCAGCACAATGCGCCCCGCTGCCGTGTCTTCAGGGCGATTTGCAACCGAATAAGCCCGAGTCACCGGCTCGTCGGACTGCACGGAAAGACTGCGGATCGTTTTCCAGCTCGGTTCATGCGCCACCGGTACGTCGTAATCCCGGTAGCTCAGCCGGTAAGGGGGTGCTGTGACCTGAACGAAGGAACCGGCCTCGATGTCCGGACGCATTCCCGGCGGCAACTGTAAAACGACCTCACGGATAAGCGGCGCGAGTGGACGGACGCTTTCGACTTTGCATTCGAATTCTTCGGCGCCGATCAGGTCTTGAGGCACCTCGATCGCCATCGCGGTCCGCACCGTTACCTGGCAGGCAAGATGCACCCCGTCCCTCATCTCTGACTTTGTCAGGCGCGAAGCTTCGGTCGGCACGGCCGGTCCGCCGCCCGAAAGCACCTTGACCCTGCACAGACCGCAGGTGCCGGCGCCCGCGCAGGCTGATGGAACCAGAACGCCGTTGTCGTTCAACGCGCCCAGCAACTTGGCCCCCGTATGTGTCTCGATCCGGGTCGCCCCATTGATCGTCAGGGTTACCGGGCGCGCCGGCATCAGAACCGACCGCGCCGCAATGACCAAGAGTGCCAGAACCAGAACGAGCGCCGTCAGCAACAGGCTGCCAAGAAAAATTTCCGTCATGGCGCGACCCCGGCGAAGGCGGAGAAACCAAGAGAAAGCAGCCCGGTGACGATGAAGGCGCTCGCCAACCCCTGCACACCCTTGGGCATGTCGCTGTATTTCAGGCGCTCCCGTATCGCTGCGAAGGTGACGATGGCAAGCGCCCAGCCGACGCCGCTGCCAAACCCGTATGTCAGGGCTTCGCCCATTTCATACTGGCGCTCGACCATGAAAAGACTGCCGCCAAGAATCGCGCAGTTCACCGTGATCAGCGGCAGGAAGATACCAAGCGCGCGGTAGAGTGCCGGGGCATAGCGATCCAGAACCATTTCAAGGATCTGAACCATCGCTGCAATGACACCGATGAAGGATACCAACTTGAGGAAGGTCAAATCGACATCGGGAAGGCCGATCCAACTCCAGGCGCCCTCGACCAGAAGTCCGTTGAAAATCAGGTTGTTGACCGGCACGGTTATGGTCTGAACCACGATCACGGCCAGCCCCAGCCCCGCAGCCGTCTCAACTCGTTTCGAGACCGCGAGAAAAGTGCACATGCCAAGGAAGAACGAAAGCGCAAGGTTCTCTTCAAAAACGGATTTCAGGAACAGCTCAATCACGGTCCGGCCTCCCGGTCCTGATCCGGAACTCCGGTTCCTCGGCCTGTTCGGGCCAGATGGCCCGTGCCAGCCAGACCAGAAGGCCCAGTATGAAGAAGGCCGAAGGCGCAAGCTGCATCAGGCCCAATGGCTGGAACCAGCCGCCATCGGCGACGGTCGGCAATATCGTTCGCCCCATGAGCGAACCCGCGCCCAGAAGCTCCCGCAGGCTTCCGACGATCACGAGGATCAGACTGTATCCCAGTCCATTGCCAAGTCCGTCGAGCATGCTGGGCAGAACCGGATTGCGCATGGCAAAGGCCTCTGCCCGGCCAAGCACAAGACAGTTCGTCACGATCAGCCCGACGAAGATCGAAAGCCGCTTGCTCATTTCAAATGCATAGGCCTGCAAGATCTCATCGATCACGATCACCAGAGACGCGATGATCGTAATCTGCACGATCAGCCGGATTGACGTTGGAACATGGCGGCGAATGGCGCTGATGATGGCACCCGAAGCAATCAGAACACCCGTTAGTGCCACCGACATCGTGACGGCTGTCGAAAGCGAGGTTGTCACCGCCAGCGCGGAGCAAATGCCAAGGATCTGAAGCGTTACAGGATTGCCCCGGATCAGCGGGTCGGTGACATGGCGGATCAGCGACATCTCAAATCCCCTCCGCCCGAAGCCGGTCCAGAAAAGGCCCGAACCCGTGATCGCCCAGCCAGAACCGTAGCATGTTGGTGATCCCGGTGCCGGTTTTCGATGCGCCCGAGATGCCATCGACTTCATAGGGCTCGCGCGCCTCGCCACGGACCACCGAAATTGCAATATTGCCATCCGCATCCGAGATTTTCTTGCCCGGCCAGAGCGCCTGCCATTCCGGTTCCTCGATGCGGGAGCCCAACCCCGGCGTGTCGCCCTGTTCGACGATCGTTAACGCGGCGATGGTAACAAGATCGGCCTCCAACGCCAGCATCGCGCGGATCGTCGACTGATAGCCCGCACCCTGAACCGGCAGCACGATCAGAAGCAGCTTTCCGTCCCTTTCCAGCAGGTAGACCGGTGCGTATTGCGCAATGCGTTTCAGCCCGGCGATATCGGCGTCGGGGGAAAGGATGATGCTGGTCTCAGGATCTTCCGCGGCTTTGACCAAGTCATAGGATGCAGGATCGACACCCTCTGCAAAGCTGCCGTCGCTGAGGTCGACCACGCGGGTTTCAAGCCCGTCCACGCCCGCTTCGAGCATGAGATTTCGCAGCCCCGGCAAGGTATCGAGCATCTTATCCATCCGGGCCTGACGTTCCGCCGCAAGATGGGCCTCCTGCAGGGGTTTCAGCGTGACCGAGGTCACGGACACGACCAGCGCGGAAACCAGCGCCACCAGAAAGGCAATGCCAATCGTCTTGACGCGGTCGTCGTTCGGCCGTGCCAGAAACCGGCGCCATGGATGAAACCGGCTAGCCACGTTTGCGCCTCCGCCATGCGACCATCGCCATAACGACGAGATGATCAATCAGGGGGGCAAATATGCTGCCCAGAAGCGCTGCGAAGACCAGCGCATTCAAGGACGGAGCAGAGCCTGCGCCCGTATCGAAGAAGATGGCAAGCCCGCCAACCAGCAGGCCGTAGACCCAACGCCCCAAGTTTGTCGACGCGGCGGCCAGCGGGTCTGCGACGAGGAAAAGCAACGCAAAGGCAATCGCCGTCAAAAGGACCACCAAGTCCGCCTCGCCGGTCGACAGCGTGACGGAAAAAGCCAGAGCCGCGAAGGCCGAGATAAGGACCCGCCATGAAACAAGCCCCGTCAAGATCAGGGCCATCGCCCCCGGCAAGGTGCTGGCGGCAACCAGCGGCGTGTTCGCGGCAATCCCCGAACCGGGGAAGGAGAAAATGAGGAAGGCGAGAGATACCACCGCGGCATTTGCAAAACCGAAACCTCTTCCGCCGAAGACGAGTTCCGCCAGCACGACGCCGAAACTCGCGGCCAGGGCAAGTTGCCACACGGGCACTGTGCCAGGCAGCATGACCAGAAGGATCAACGCCGTGGTTGCCGAATTCCATGTCAGCGCCCGATGGCGAATTAGGGCAAAGGCACCTTCCCAAACCAGCGTCACCGCAGCCAGCGCCGCTGCCGCCTGTGCGCCCGCGAAGCCAGTCTGGTAAAGCGTCGCCATGACCGGAGGCAGCAGCGCGGCAATCTGAACAAGCGTCACCGCGCCCGGCGTCAAAGCCAAGCGGACGAAAGGCGGCCCTTGGCGATACCCCGAAGCAGCAAGACTCCTCATGCCGAATCTTCCAGTTCGTCAAGTACCCTGCGCAGCAACGGCCCATAATCCGCGCCGCTCGTGCAAAGCGCCGACAAGAGCGCGACATCTTCTTCGATCAAATCCCGGCAACCCAGACGCTCGGCGGCCTCGGCGTCCCCGACCGCCAGAGCCCGCAACAGGGGTACGACGGGCAGCCCGAACGGCAATCCCGCCTCGAGTCGCGACGTCGGAACAAGCGCCGACGGCCCATCTCCGCCTGTCCTGTCTCTCCGCCGCCCTTGGCTGGCGGTCGCCACTCGCGCAATCAGGCTGATCTGGCGATGCCTGTAACCCAACCAAGCCGACTCTCGGCCCGAAAAGACCGACCCTGAAATCGCTCTAGCCGCTTCCGGTTCGGCGGCGCCGGCTGCCAGATCCGCAATGCGTCCGCCAATGACGGTTTGAACAAGGCGGGGCTTCGAACAATTCGGACCCCCAATCGAAATGATCCGCTCAGGCAGGAACTCACCAGTCTCAAGCAAATGGCCGACTGCAACGACATCCTGATAGCCGATCGTCCAGACCGGCCCGCCCGTGGCGCCAAGACCAAGCCGCCGCAGATGCGTTCCGGCGAGCCCTTCCGGATGGCGTCCGGCAACCTCGGTTGTTCGCAACCGCGCCCCCGCGATCGTTCCAAGTCCATGGCCGGAGGGAAGGCATAGATGCACCGGTCCGCCAGTCAGCAGGGTCAACGCTTGGGCGCCTTTCGCGAATAGATCCTTGCGGTCCTGCAAGGCGATCATCGGGTCCGGGGCCCACGGCTCGGTCTCGGTTGCGACAATCAAGATCGCATCGGGACTCTCGCCCGGATCGGGGACATGACCAAAAGGCCGGCTTTGAAATGCCGGCCAAAGTCCGCGTTCCAACAGCGTTGCGCGCAATGCCGCGGCCGTTGAAACGTCGACCTTTCGCCGGGGTGGCTCACGCTCGCCCTGATCCGCCGCGATCACAACAGAAGACAACATGCGACGCGGCGCGAAATCTATCGAGTCGACGATTCCCGATAACGGCGCGACCCAACAGATTTCTGGATGCGCGCGATCCCGGAACAGAACGTCACCTGCATGCACCGCATCGCCCTTGGCAACTGCAAGCACTGGGCGGACCTTCGGGAAATCGACACCCGTGATCGCGGCGGCCTTCACGTCGCACCGCTTCACCGGCCCCGCGACAAGGGGAGCGTCCAGCGGTGACCCGATGCGGTGCCAGAATGCTAAACCCAAACGTCCTCTCCACCTTGTCAGTTCGCTTCGTAATTCCGGCTGTCACCGATCCGCTTGGCGCAACTGCCGCTGAACCTCCCGGCTCTACCTCTTGGGCGCTTTGATCGAGATCAACCGAAGGACATAACTGTCATGTTAACATAGTAACGCCAGATCACTCAGCACGAGCCCCGCCCGAATGTCCCTCCCTGCAACAGAGGTCCTCATGAAAACCAACCGAGTTCAAACATTCGCATTTGCCCTTCTTACCGCGTTTTCCTTCAGCACCCTCCCGGTAAAGGCGCAGGATGGTCCGTCTCTGACCGAAGTGGTAGAGGCTTGGCTTGCGTCGCCTCATGCCGACAGGACATCCGAGGCCTTCCGGCACTGGGACAAGGACGGCGAGGTTCCCGAGAGCTGCGCGACCTGCCATTCCGGGCCGGGTTTCATGGACTTCATCGGGGCTGACGGTTCCGCCGCCGGGGTTGTCGATCACCCTGCCCCGATCGGTTCGCCCATCGACTGCGCAACTTGCCACAACGACACGGCCAGCAAGCTTGACTCGGTCACGTTCCCTTCCGGCGTCGTCATGTCTGAACTCGGGTCTTCAGGCATCTGCATGGTCTGCCATCAGGGGCGCGAGTCTTCGGACAGCGTGAATGCTGCAATCGCCGGCATGGAGGATGATACGGTCTCGGGCGACCTCGGGTTCCTGAACGTGCACTACCGCGCCGCTGCGGCCACGATGATGGGCGGCAGCGCACGCGGTGGCTACCAGTATGATGGCAAGGACTACACCCAGCGCTTCAATCACCCCGCGCCACTCAACACATGCGTTGGCTGCCATGACCCGCACTCGACCGGTGCCGCCACGGCGCAGTGCGTTGCCTGCCACAAGGATATTGAATCCACCAAGGCAATCCGCACGACAACCGTGGATGTGAACGGCAACGGCGATACGACGGAAGGCATCGCCGCCGAAATCGTCTCGCTGCACGACCGGCTGGCGCAGGCAATCCAATCCTACGCGTCGGAAGTCGCGGGCACGCCGATAGCCTACGATGCCCATGCCTATCCCTATTTCTTTGCCGATACCGATGGCGACGGTGAAGCCGGTTCAGCCGAAGCGACCTTCCCGAACCGCTATCAAAGCTGGACCCCAAGGCTGATGCGCGCCGCCTATAACTACCAGTTCGTGGCAAAGGACCCGGGGGCTTGGGTTCACAACCCGCATTATGCGCTGCAGCTTCTGTTCGACAGCATCGAAAGCCTGTCCGAGAAGGCATCTGTTGACGTGACTGGCTTGCTCCGGCCCTGATCGTCTGGCGCTCCGACCAGGGGCGCCACACCAACCATGGGTTCAACGCATCATGGCTTCAGCTGATCTTCTGATCGCGATCGGAATTCTCTTTCTGGCAGGGCTGGCGCTCGATGCCGTCGGGCGGCATATGCACGTGCCCCGCGTGACGCTTCTGATCCTTCTGGGCGCGTTCGTCGGCCCCCCGGTTCTGGACATGCTGCCATCCGGCGTAGACGGAACCCACGATCTCTATGCGCCCACCGCGCTGACAATGGTCGCCTTTCTTCTGGGCGGTTCGCTGCACTCGGACACGCTGCGCAAACACGGCAGGGCCATCATTGTGGTATCGCTCAGTGTGGTCTTCGCATCGGTTCTGATTGTATCGGGAGGGATGCTGCTGGCCGGACTGCCGCTGGGCTTCGCTCTCATGCTGGGGGCAATTGCGGCAGCGACAGACCCGGCGGCGACCCGGGACGTGATCGTTCAGACAAAGTCCACCGGACAGTTTTCCACCAATGTCCTCGGGATCGTGGCAATCGACGACGCCTGGGGACTGCTGGCCTTCAGCCTCGCCATCACGCTCGCCGGTCTGCTGACAGGTACGGCTGCCGATGGCGCGCTTATGGAAGGGCTTTGGGAGGTCGGCGGGGCGATTGGCCTTGGGCTTCTGATCGGCCTGCCCTCGGCCTATCTGACGGGCCGGATCAAGCCGGGCGAACCTACCCTGATCGAAGCGCTTGGCATCGTTTTCCTCTGTTCTGGTCTGGCGCTCTGGCTTGACTTGTCGTTCCTGCTGACCGGGATGGTCTGCGGCACCGTGATCGTCAACCTCGCGCGGCACCACGACCAGCCCTTTCACGAAATCGAACGGATCGAATGGCCGTTCATGCTGCTGTTTTTCGTGATGGCGGGTGCATCACTGGAACTCGACGCGCTGGCCGAGGTCAGCGGCATCGCGCTTGCCTACATCGCCTTACGCGCGATTTCGAGGCTGGTCGGCGGATGGGTCGGAGGGACGATTGCCCGGCTGCCCCGCCGCGAGCGCCGGTACATGGGCTTGGCGTTGATGCCGCAAGCGGGCGTCGCCATTGGCATGGCGCTGGTCGCGGCGGACAAATTTCCGGAAATCGCCCGCCCGCTTCTGGCCATCACCATCGGTGGCACCATCGCCTTTGAGGTCTTCGGCCCGTTGCTGACCCAGTTCGCCCTGTCAAAGGTCACCGGGGGACAGGCAGATGATGCGCACGCATGACCGTTCCGGGCCCCATGGCCCGGACGCCGCGGCCCAAATCCGGATGGCGACATTTACCGGTAACCCAGAGTAGTCTGGCGCCATGAATCCGCCAAATCCCAACCCGCTGCCGGCCTTCAGGACCATGGACCTGACCAAGACCTATGGCTCCGGAACGGCACAAGTCCGGGCGCTGCAGGGGGTCGATATCGAAGTTCCTGCGGGCGAGCTGAACGTGTTGCTGGGACCCTCCGGCAGCGGCAAGTCAACGCTCCTGAACATCCTCGGTGGGCTGGACCGGGCAACCGAAGGCACCGCCTTCTTCGAAGATCAGAACCTGACCGAAATGACCGACCGCGAACTCACGCAATACCGCCGGCGCAATGTCGGTTTCGTCTTTCAATTCTACAATCTCATGCCCAGCCTGACTGCACTTGAAAACGTCGAACTGGTCACCGAAATCGCCGATGATCCGATGGAGGCGCATGAGGCCCTCAGGCTGGTCGGACTGGCCGAACGCGTCACGCATTTTCCCTCGCAGATGTCCGGCGGCGAACAGCAACGCGTCGCGATAGCCCGCGCCGTCGCCAAGCGGCCCCGGGTGCTTTTCTGCGACGAACCGACAGGAGCGCTCGACAGCACGACGGGACGGGCTGTTCTGAAGGTGCTGCAGGACGTGAACCAGGAACTTGGCGCAACGGTCTTTATCGTCACACATGCGGCGGCGACGGCCGCGATGGCCGACAGGGTCATTCATTTCGCCGACGGCAGGATCCGCGACGTCGTCATCAACCGCACCAAGGTCTCTGCCGAAGAGGTGGAATGGTGAACATTCTGGACACCAAGCTTGGCCGGGACCTCTGGCGGATAAAGGGGCAATCACTGGCGATCGGCGCAGTCATCGCGGTTGGGGTGCTCATGCTGGTCATGATGCAGGGCCTCGTTGTCACCCTTCAAGAAACCAAGGCCGCGTATTACGAACGCTACAGGCTGGCCGATGTCTTCGCCACGGCGGTTCGGGCCCCGGACCGGACGCTTGATCGTCTGGCGCAGATCCCGGGCGTGGCCGCGGTCGAAGGCCGCATCATTGGCAGCGCCCTGATCTCGCTGCCCGGTATCGACCTGCCCATTCAGGCGCAGGCCGTATCGCTGGCCGACACCGGCCCACCGGTTCTGAACGACATCTATCTGACCGACGGCCGCCGTCCCGACCCGACCCATAAGGATGAAATCGTTCTTCTTCAAGGGTTTGCGCAGGCACATGACTTGCGGCCGGGCGGCATGATCTCGGCCACGATGAATGGCGCACGCCGCAGCTTCCGGATCGTTGGCCTCGCTCAGTCACCGGAATTTCTCTACAATACGCCACCCGGCGAACTGATGCCCGACGCGTCGCGATTTGCGGTCATCTGGATGAGCAGGGCAGCGCTCGCGGCCGCGTTCGACCAGAAGGGCGCCTTCAACCAGGCCTTGCTGTCTCTGACCCGAGACGCCCGTATCTCGGAGGTGCTGAATGAGGTCGACAGGGTGCTTGACCCCTTTGGCGGCCTTGGTGCCTACGGGCTGGAAGATCAGCTGTCCAACCGCCTCGTCAGTCAGGAAATCAGCCAGCTGCGCGTGACGTCGTCGGTGGTGCCGCCGATCTTCCTCGGCGTTGCCGCCTTCCTTCTTTACATCGTCATTTCGCGCATGGTGCAGGCCGAACGCGAAGAAATCGGGCTGATGATGGCCTTTGGCTATTCTGCGCATGAAGTCGGACTGCACTACCTCAAGTTCACCTTGGCAATCGCGGTCGGCGGCGCCATCGTCGGATGTCTCGGTGGCGTGCTGTCCGGTCGGGCTTTGGCCAGCTACTACCAGAATTACTTCAAATTTCCCTTTATCGCCTTCCAGATTGATCCCGGCACATTCGTCACGGGGGTTCTGGTTTCCATTCTGGCGGCATCCGCTGGCGGGGCACTCGTGCTGCGCCGGGTGTTCCTGTTGACCCCGGCCGTTGCCATGCGGCCCCCGGCCCCACCCGATTTCAGCAAGTCGATCAAGTTCGGTCCTCGGATGAAGGCCTTTCTGGACCAGCCCAGCCGAATGGTGCTGCGCAATCTGATGCGGAATCCGGGCCGCGTGGCGGGCGGCATCATCGGCATCTCTGCGGGGATGGGGCTGTCGGTCGCGTCTTTGACGGTGCTTGATGCCTTCAATATTGCAATCGATCAGGCCTTCGGCGTCATCGACCGCAGCGACGCCTTGGTATCCTTCGAAACTCCGGTATCGGATCGCACGGTCTATGAACTTCAATCGGTCACGGGCGTTATCGAAGTCGAGCCTTTCCGCTCTGTCCCGGCGATCTTGCGCCACGGACTTCGCAGTTATCGCGGTTCAATCGAGGGCCTGATCGAAGAGCCGCGTCTGAATCGCGCCGTCGCCAAGGACATGTCCACAATACGCCTGCGCGACGACGGGCTCATCCTCGGCGTCGGGCTTGCCGAAACCTTGCAGATTTCCGTGGGCGAGACTCTCACCGTCAACATACGCGAAGGCCGCCGCCCGGTGCTTCAACTCCCCGTCGTCGGCATCGCCGAAACGTTGATGGGATCACCGGCCTATCTGGAACTCGGCGCCTTGAATCGCGCGCTCAGGGAACCGGGTCGGATCTCGGGTGCCTATCTGCGCATCGACAGCGCCAGCAGCAGCGATGTCTACCGTGAAATCAAAGACATGCCTGCCGTTGCCGGCGTAAGCCTGAAAGCGGACGCGCGGCGGTCCCTAAAAAGGATCATGGATGAAGGTGCGGGGGCGCAGCGGTTCATCATGCTCATGGTCACGGCCGTCATCACCTTCGGCATCGTCTACAATTCCGCCCGCATCGCCTTTGCCGAACGCGCCCGCGACCTCGCAAGCCTGCGGGTGATCGGCCTGACGCGTGGTGAGGTCGGGTTCATCCTGCTTGCCGAACTCGGGATCGTGACGTTTGCCGCCATTCCGCTCGGGGCCGGGCTCGGATACTACCTGTCCAACCTGATGTCGGCCGGATTCAGCACCGACCTCTATCGTATTCCGGCCAGTTTCAGCCCGTCGAGCTACGGCGTCGCTGCCCTTGCGATCATCGGGGCCGCAGGTGTTTCCGGCTGGCTGGTCAAGATGGACATAGACAGGCTCGATCTCGTGTCTGTGCTAAAGACGAGGGAATAAGAGGACCGCGCGATGGCACAAAACAGGAAACGCTCTCGAATCTGGGTAACGCTCGGTGCGGCGGCGCTGATCGGTATCGGGCTGACCTACGCGTTCTGGCCCCGCCCCATCGCGGTCGATCTTGGCAAGGTCACCTCTGGTCCGATGATGGTCACGGTGAATGAGGAAGGCCGCACCAATGTGCGGGAAACCTATGTGGTTTCGACCCCGATCGCAGGCCGGTTGATGCGGGTTCAGGTCGAACCCGGGGACTATGTCGAAAGCGGCAAGACCATTATCGCGCGGATGCTGCCGATCAATCCCGAGGCACTCGACATCCGCTCTCGCGAACAGGCCCGGGCCGACGTCAGTTCCGCAGAAGCCGCCCTGCGCCTCGCTCAGGCCGAAATGAACAAGGCGATGGCCGACAAATCCCTTGCCGACAGCGATTTTGCGCGGGCGCGTTCATTGTTCGACCGGGGCACCATCAGTCAGGCAGGACTTGACCGGGCAGAACAGACAGCGCGATCCGCGCAAGCTGCGCTGGATACCTCACGCGCCGCGATTTCGATGCGCATTGCGAACCTCGACAGCGCCAACGCGCGGCTCATCAGTTTCAATGATCCAGACCAGATCGCTGCCGCTGAAAGCCAGCTGAACCAGATAACGACAATCAAGGCACCGGTGTCCGGCAGCATCCTGCGCGTTATCCAGGTCAGCGAAATCACCCTTTCCGCCGGAACACCAATTCTCGAGATCGGCGACATATCGAACGATCTCGAGGTGGTCGTCGAACTTCTGTCGACGGATGCCGTCAAAGTGGCCACCGGGGACCGAGTCATCATCGACGACTGGGGCGGATCCTCCACTTTGTCGGGTGTCGTCGACCGGATCGAGCCTTGGGGTTTCACCAAATTCTCGGCGCTTGGCGTCGAAGAACAGCGGGTCAACACCGTGATCCGGTTCAGCAATTCCGAAGAGCGCCGGGAAAGCCTTGGCCATGGCTTCCGGGTCGAAGTCCGGATCGTGATCTGGGAGGACCAGAACGCCCTGAAGGTCCCGTCAAGCGCGCTCTTTCGCGAAGGCGAAAACTGGGCCGTCTTCGCCGTCAAAGCGGCGCGCGCGGTTCTGACCCCGGTGTCCATCGGGCACAATAACGGGGTGGAAGCCGAAGTCCTGAACGGCCTCGATCCGGGCGAGGTGATAATCCTCTATCCCGGCGCCGGCATCACCGACGGGACGAGGGTCGAACAACGCGTCATCAACTGATCGGCCGGGCGCGCGGGCGGCATCCGGGTCCCTGCGCCTCTTGTATCCCCATCCCCGGCTTCGTAACCTAACCTCTGCCGAAAGGAACGAGGCGCTCATTGATCCTGTACCGAATCTCACTCGTTCTGTTGGCCCCGGTTCTGGCAATCGTCTTTGCTTTGCGCTGGCTGCGCGGTCGTGAAACCAGCGATGGGCTGGCCGAACGGCTGGCCTTGTCCGGCCCGCCTTCACCCGCATCCCCGATGATATGGGTCCACGGCGCCAGCCTTGGAGAACTTACCGCAGCACGGTCTTTGTTTGACGGACTGCTGGATCGCGACCCCGGCCTTCATCTGATTGTCACGATGAATACCTACACCGCCCGCGCCAAGGTCAGAGGGTGGGGCAACGCCCGTATTCATGCGCAGATGGCGCCGCTTGACTACCGCTTCGTGATCCAGAAATTCTGTTCCAACTGGTCGCCCAGGGCGCTTGTCATTCTGGAAAACGAGCTGTGGCCAAACCGTCTTGCGTGGTGCCGAAAAATGGCCGTCCCTGTCGTTATCGCCGGTGGCCGCATGTCCGCACGCGCCCATTCGATGTGGTCGCGCTTTGCATCGCTTTCCCGGTCGGTGATCGGATCGGTATCCTATCTCGCCCCGCTCGACCGCACAGCGGCGGATCGCTTCCAAAGCCTCGGCCTTAGAGCGGACCTTATCGGCGCACCGCTTCTGCTCAAATCCGCGGTGTCGCTGCCCGACCCTGACCCAAGCGCGCTGTCCCGGCTGGCGGCGGCCTTCGAGCGCGGCAAGACAATTCTTGCCGCGTCGACGCATGAAGGCGAAGATGAGGTGATCCTCCGCGCATTTCTCGGCGCGCGCGCAACACATCCGGACCTGCGCCTGATCATCGCCCCCCGCCACTCCGACCGGGCACCCGCCATCGCCCGGCTTCTCGGCGAAACCGGCCTGCCCTTCCATGTCCGGTCGACAGGTCAAGAAACCCCGCCCGATTGCGTCATCCTGCTCGCCGACACAACTGGCGAGATGGAGCTTTGGTACGCGCTGGCCGGAATCACGCTGATCGCTGGCACATGGGTGCCGAAAGGCGGGCATACGCCCTTCGAACCCGCTCAGTTCAGCAGCGCCGTGATCCACGGCCCAAGCGTCGAAAATCATGCTGAAGCATTTGACGCGCTCGATCGAAACGGCGGCGCAATTGCCGCGGAAGACGATGCCTCTTTGCAAAAAGCGCTGGTCGACCTGCTCGACGAACAGCGCAGAACCGCCCAGACATTGGCCGCAACTGCGGCTCTCTCGCCGCTGCGCGCAAATGCCGTGCCCATGACCCAGCTTGTCAATCAGATTGCAAAGCTGTCCGGCCTCTAAGTCGCACCTGCAATTTGCGCAACAGGACTTCACATTTGCGCAGTGCTGCGTATCGTATGCTAAAAGAGTTCAACAGAACCACTCTCCAGGCGATTGCGACACATCGAGGCATGACGAAACTAAAACAGAATCCGATTGTTCTACCGGGGGCCGAGAAAACCGCCCTGCGCACCCAGTTCGGGGCGCTCTGTTATCGAATTCAGCGGGACAAGGTGCAGGTGCTGCTCGTCACCAGCCGCACCAGCAAACGCTGGATCGTGCCGAAGGGCTGGCCCGTGCATGGCGCCACACCGGTCGAGGCCGCGTTGCGCGAGGCGCATGAAGAGGCCGGTGTCGAGGGCAAGGTCACCGGCAACTGCATCGGCATCTACTCTTATGTCAAATCGCTGAACGAAAAGGATCAGCTTCCCTGTGTCGTGGCGATTTACCCGGTCCGCGTGACCCGGCTGGAATTCGACTATCCCGAAAAGTCGCAACGAAAGCGCAAGTGGGTAAGCATCAAGAAGGCCGTGACAATGATCGACCAGCCGGAACTGCGACACATCATCAAGGAATTCGACCCTCGACAGAGCACTTGAGATCGAGGCTCGCAAACAAAGTCGGCCCCGGTTTCTTAACCTGGGCCGATTTGGTTCGTACTTAGGCTTTCGCCTTAGTAGAGGTCGACCCGGAACCGCGAGGTCGTCCAGGACAGAGCGGCAAGTTGCAGGATTCGCTCCAGCGGATCGGACTGCGCCGGGCCAGCGTCGAAACGCGCCAGAACCTCGTCCATTGCCTTCTGACTGCCGGCACCGAATGCCCCGTCAACACCGACCTCGCCGCCAAGTTCGGCGATCAGCTTCTGCGCGCCGCCATCCAGCGCATTGCGCGGAAAGGAGGCGATCAGATCACGGGAGCGCTCAGCTGCATCACGATTACCGGCTCGAACGGCCACGATTACCTTTTGCACCTGACGCAGTTCCTGTTCTTCCTGCAGGCCCTCGATTGCACCGATGCCGACCAGATTTCGAATTTCATCGAGGCCCATAACCAGAAGATCGAGTCTGAGATTTCCGACCCCGGGTTTACCAAAAGCAAGAATGAGTTTCGCAAGGCGATCATCCGCCCCGAACGCAAGGCCAAGATCCTCGACACGATCCGGACCCTGCGCCGCCCGGTCTTTGCAATCTATGAATTCGGCCACCTGCTGATTGACGACATGTCCCCGAAGACCACCGAAAAACTGATCGAGGACCTGCGCCACGGCAACCTGCTGGTCCGCCGCATCGACGACCGCATCTCGGTCGATCAGAAACGCGTGCTGATCGCCTCGTCCGGATTTCTCGAAGACACCTACCGCACGTCGCTCCTGATGCAGCGCCGCATGATTGCGCATTCCATGTCAGAGGCTGAATTCCACAAGGCCAAGACCTGATCCGCTAACCCAGAACCCGCCCCGCCACCGCATCGAGCTTGGCGACAAGCGCCGGATCGCGCGCGTCCGGCGCGGTCAGAATCGCATAATCAAGTGCCCGGTCGCAGCCCTGCGCGCAGTCGTGGCGCTCTGCCCCCAGAAGCGCCGGCAGCCTGCTGACCAGCCCTCGCGCCTTGTCGGCATTGCCCATCAAGGTCCGGATGATCTCGCTGACATCAACTTCGCCATGCTCCGGGTGCCAGCTGTCGTAATCGGTGATCATCGCGACGCTGGCATAGCAAAGCTCTGCCTCACGCGCGAGCTTGGCTTCCGGCATGTTGGTCATTCCGATCACATCGCAGCCCCAGACCTCGCGATACAGCTTGGATTCCGCAAGGCTGGAAAACTGTGGCCCTTCCATCGCCAGATACGTGCCGCCCCGGTGCACGGTGACACCCTCGGCCTCGGCCGCATCCGCACAGGCCGCTGACAGATGCGGGCAGGTCGGGTGCGCCACTGAAACATGGGCCACCAAGCCCTTGCCAAAGAATGATTTTTCACGCGCGAAGGTGCGGTCGATGAACTGGTCCACGATCACGAAATCGCCGGGCGCCATCGCCTCGCGGAAGGATCCGCAGGCCGACACCGAAACTACATCCGTCACCCCCAACCGCTTGAGCGCGTCGATATTCGCGCGGTAGGGCACGGTCGTCGGTGAATGCACATGACCACGCCCGTGACGCGGCAGAAAGGCCATCTGCACGCCACCAAGGGCGCCAGTCAGGATCTGGTCCGAAGGCTCCCCCCAGGGGCTTTCCACGCTTTGCCAGCGGGCGTCTTCCAGACCGCTGATCTCGTATACGCCCGAACCGCCGATAATGCCGATGATCCTGCTCATTGCCGCCTCCATGTGTTTTCGCCCGGACCCTAGGCCAAGCCCCGCGACGATGGAAGCGGGTCCAGCCATGCACCAAGCGCATGGAAGTTTCCCGCCCCCGACGGGTTATATCCCGCAGGCTTTCCTGTTACACGCCCCCGAACGCGAACAATCCCTTATCCGGTAGTTACCTTGACCAAATCGACTTGGACGGCTTTTGCCGAACGCCTCTCTCTTTCCGACATGTCCTTCAAGGCCCCGGCCCGGCTGTCGCCGCTTCAGGCAAAAACCGAGGTCCTCTCGGGCCTCACGGTCGCCTTGGCGCTGGTGCCAGAGGCCGTCGCCTTTGCATTCGTCGCGGGCGTCCACCCGCTGGTCGGTCTTTACGCCGCCTTCATCGTCGGCCTGATCACCGCGCTCATTGGCGGGCGGCCCGGCATGATCTCGGGGGCGACGGGCGCGCTGGCTGTCGTGATGGTGTCGCTGGTGGCCGAACATGGCGTCGAATACCTGTTTGCCACCGTCGTGCTGATGGGGCTGATCCAGATCGCCGCAGGTGTGTTCAAGCTGGGCAAGTTCATCCGGCTGGTGCCGCATCCGGTCATGCTGGGCTTTGTCAACGGGCTGGCCATCGTGATCTTCCTTGCACAGCTCAGCCAGTTTCAGGTGCCCGGAACGGCCGAGGCCGCAGGCCACGGCATCGCGGGCGGCGAATGGATGACGGGCTGGCCGCTGGTGACCATGCTGGCACTGACCGTGCTGACCATGGCGATCATCTGGGTCATGCCGCGCATCACCCGCGCCTTTCCCGCACCCCTTGCCGGTATCGGCATTGTGGCGGCCATCGTGATCGGCCTTGGGATCGACGTGCCGCGCGTCGGCGATCTCGCTTCGATCGAAGGCGGCCTGCCGATGTTCCACATCCCCGCCGTCCCGATGACCTTCGCGACGCTCGAAATAATCCTGCCCTATGCGCTGATCCTTGCCGCCATCGGCCTGATCGAAAGCCTGCTGACGCTGAACCTTGTCGGAGAGATCACCGGCGAACGCGGTGGCGCGTCCAAGGAATGCGTGGCCCAAGGCGTCGCCAACACCGTCACCGGCGTTTTCGGCGGCATGGGCGGCTGCGCGATGATCGGGCAATCGATGATCAACGTGAAATCGGGCGGCCGCACCCGGCTGTCGGGCATCTCCGCGGCACTCTTCCTTCTGGCCTTCATCGTCGTGGCCTCGCCGCTGATCGAACAGATCCCGCTCGCGGCCCTCGTAGGCGTGATGTTCATGGTGGTGATCGGCACCTTCGCCTGGAACTCGCTGACCATCCTGCGCCGGGTGCCGGCGACAGATGCCTTCGTCATCGGCCTCGTCACAATCGTGACCGTCGCGACGGATCTGGCCACCGCCGTCGTCGTCGGCGTGATCGTCTCGGCGCTGGCCTATGCATGGCAGAACGCCAAGCGCATCCATGCCAAGACCTACATCACGCCCGAAGGCGCCAAGGTCTATCAGGTGCAGGGGCCGCTCTTTTTCGGCTCGACCGATGGTTTTACAGAGCTTTTCGACCCTGAAAACGACCCCGACACCGTGATCGTCGATTTCGCCGACAGCCGCGTTGCCGACCAGTCCGCCCTGACCGCCATCGAACAGATGGCCGCGCGCTACGAGGCGGCGCACAAGCAGTTGCAACTGCGCCACCTCAGCCACGACTGCCACCGCCTGCTGTCCAAGGCCGGCCAGCTTATCGTCGATTCAGACGATGACCCGGATTACGAAATCGCAGTCGATTACTCGGTCCGGACAGGCATCCTCGGGGCTGGTCACTAGGGCAGAGCCGTCGCCGTAGCACAGGCAAGCAGCGCGAGCCTGCACAATCGCCTGCGCCTGTGGTAAAGTGCCCGGTGATCGATGTCGGTGGTGAGCCATGCTGAAAATCGAACTGGTCAGAAACCACGAACAAGCCGATGCCGTATACGGCCTTGCCCATGAATTCGTTGCCTGGCTCAGGGGCCGCTATCCGGAGATGGCAGTCGAGATTGATCGCTATCTCGAGCTTCAGAAATTCGACGAGCAGATTCAGAATGTCCTGACACATTTCAATCCGCCCAGGGGCGAATGTCTGCTGGCCGTGAATGACGGGCAGCCGATCGGCATCTTGATGCTGAAAGATATTGGCGAAGGTGCTTGCGAGATGAACCGCATGTTCGTGCGCGACAGCGCCAGGGGACTG
The DNA here is from genome assembly GCA_024642725.1 of Paracoccaceae bacterium. Taxonomy (GTDB): domain Bacteria; phylum Pseudomonadota; class Alphaproteobacteria; order Rhodobacterales; family Rhodobacteraceae; genus JAHEAO01. Next base: position 33,601 of record JAHEAO010000001.1, read on the forward strand.
GGTGCCGGGCGGGCACTTGTCGAGCGGCTCAAGCAGCGCGCGGTCGAGATGGGCTTTACGCAGATGACGCTCGGCGCGCTTCCACGGCACCACGAAGCGCTCTCGCTCTATCGCTCCTGCGGCTTCCAACCCGACGACCGGGTGCCAAAACAAGAGAATGCGTCAAACGCAATCCTGATGCGGATCGATTTGCCGGCCGCTTCGGCCTGATCCTCCTGCCCGTCGCGCGGTCCTATTCCCCCGGTCGCTTCAGGCTGAAAAGATTGTCGACGCAGCAATAGTCGCGATAGCCCAAACGCGCCATGGGCCGGAAGGTCGTCACATCGAACCGCCCGTCGACCATGCAGTCGTCGCGCATGTAGACGCCGGTCACCTCGCCGAAGACGCAGTAATTCGCAACGCCTTCCAGCGCCACGATCTGCGTCAGCCGGCATTCCAGCGCTGCCGGCGCGCGCGCCACGCGTGAACAGGCCACGGTCTCGCAATCCGCGCGTTCCAGCCCCGCCAGATCAAACTCATCGACCTCCGCCCCGTAAGACCCGGAACTGACATTCATCGCGTCGCGCATCGCATATTCGACGATGTTCACGCAAAAGACGCCCGTGTCCTTGATGTTGGCAACCGAATCCTTGCCGAATTCACGGTCCGCCTTGCCGCTCGTGGATGCGAACATCACCTGCGGCGGCGTATATGCCACGGCATTGAAAAAGGAATACGGCGCAAGGTTTTCGCGCCCGTCCTTGCCCCGCGTCGATATCCAGCCGATGGGGCGCGGCGCGACGATGGCGTTGAAAGGGTTATGCGGCAATCCGTGGCCATCGGCGGGACGGTAAAACATCGGGGCTCCTCGTTCGTTGCCCCTGACCTAGCCCCGTGCTAGCAGGCTTTCCAGTCTTGAATGATAAAAACACGGGTGAGGAGGCAAGGGTGTATCGCCTCGAAGAGGAAACGCCGCAGGATTGGTGGGAGGTAGAGGCACTGATGGACCTGTGCTTTGCGCCGGGCCGCGAGGCGCTGTCCTCCTACCGTCTGCGCGACAACGTGCCCCCTGTCAAAGCGCTCTGCACCACCCTGCGCGACCCCGACGGCACCTTGGCCGCCGCGATCCGGTACTGGCCGGTCACGGTCGGCGGGCAGCCCGTTCTGCTGCTTGGCCCCATCGCCGTCCACCCGACCCGGCAGGGCGAAGGGCTTGGCGCGCTGTTGATCGTCGAAACCATGGGCGAGGCGCTGCGAGAAGGCTGGACCCGCGTGCTACTGGTTGGCGACGCCCCCTATTACCGACGCTTCGGCTTTTCGAAATTACCTGATGTCGTGATGCCGCCCCCCACCAACCCCGACCGCGTTCTTGGCCACGAACTGGTGCCGGGCGCATGGGACGGGATTGTCGGTCCGGTCAAGAAATGGCCGCAAGGCGAAGCCGCATCCTGACCGGCCATGGCGGTTCCCGGATCGGGCGCAGCGACAGGCAAAACGCGGCACCCGCCATGACCTGTGGCAATCAAAGGATATTGACCTGCGGTAACCCAAGGATATTGTCAAACTTGCGGCGAAGGTTTCTTGGCCGAGACTGGCACCAAGTGCGTAATTTCGGGAGAAGAGTAATGAGACTCAACCGCTACGGCACCGCCCTTCTGACGCTTCTGGCAACGGGCCTTTCGCCCCTGATAGCCAGCGCGCAGGATCTGGCACAATCCATCTACAGAGGCGGCGACATCCTGACCATGGCGGGCGACGATCCCACCTATGTCGAAGCCCTCGCAGTCAGCGACGGCAAGATCCTGTTTGCCGGACCGGAAGACCAGGCGATGGCGCTGAAAGGCGACGCGACAACGGTCATCGACCTTGGCGGCAAAACCTTGATGCCGTCGTTCATTGACGCACACGGCCATTACATTAACTCGTTGCTGGTCGCCAATCAGGCCAAGCTCTACGCCCCGCCGTCCGGCCCCGGCAAAGATGTGCCCAGCATCATCGCCGAACTCAAACGCTTCGCCGCCGAACGCAATATCCCCAAGGGCGAGATGATCATGGCCTACGGCTATGACGATTCCGTCATGCCCGACGGCCGGCTTCTGAACCGCGACGATCTGGACGAGGCGTTTCCCGACAATCCGGTCCGCGTCGATCACGTGTCGATGCACGGCGCGGTGATGAACAGCCTCGCTTTGGCAAAATACGGCATCTCAGCCGATACCGAGACCCCTCCGGGCGGCGTCATCGTGCGAAAGCCGGGGACAGAAGAGCCTTGGGGCCTGATCATGGAAACCGCATTTTTGTCGGTCATGGAACAGGCAGAACCGATGACGGCACAACAAGAAATCGAATGGACCCGTGCCGGTCAGATGCTGTACGCCGAGGCCGGGATCACGACCGCACATGAAGGCGCAACGCATCTGCCGCAGTTCCAGACGATTCAGCGCGCCAGCGAAGCCGGTGCCAACATCATTGATGTCGTCGCCTATCCCTTTATCACCGACGCCGAAAAGGTGCTGGCGGAATTCCCCGTGACCGAATGGGGCACCTATCACAACCGTTTCAAGGTCGGCGGCATCAAGATCACGCTGGATGGCTCGCCACAGGGCCGGACCGCCTTTTTCACCACGCCCTATCTTCAGGGCGGCCCCGACGGTCAGGAAAACTGGACCGGAGAACCGACCTTCCCGCAGGATCTTGCCCGCAAGATGGTCAAGAAGGTCTACGAACTGGGCGTTCCGCTGCTGGTTCACACAAACGGTGACGCTGCGATCGATGCCTTCCTCGACGCCTATGAATTCGCCCGCGATGGCGATTACAGCAAGCCGTGGAACGTCACCACGATCCACACCCAGTTCATCCGCAAAGACCAGATTCCCAAATTTGTCGAATACAAGGTGCGTCCATCGTTCTACACGCTGCACACCTTTTATTTCGCAGATACCCATATCGCCAACCGGGGCGAGGAACAGGGCAGCTACATCAGCCCCATGCGCGACGCGATCGACGCAGGTCTGCGGCCGACCAACCACACTGATTTCGTCGTCGCCCCGCTGGACCAGATGATGATGCTCTGGACCGCCGTGAACCGCATCTCGCGCGGCGGGCGCGAGGTCGGTCCGGACCAGCGGGTCACGCCGTTCGAGGGCCTCAAGGCGATGACCGAATGGGCCGCCGAACAATATGACGAACAGGACAGCAAGGGCACGCTTGCGGCAGGCAAACTCGCTGACCTCGTCATCCTCGATCAGAACCCGCTCAAGGTCGATCCGATGGCGATCCGCGACATCAAGGTCGTCGAAACGATCAAGGAAGGTGCCACGATCTACCCCGCCTCGGCTGCAACCCTGCCGCCGCTGCCGACGGCCGCGGACCCCTCGGCCACGTATGCGTGGGCAGTCGAAGCCTGCGACATGGACGCAGTCAACACCGCTGGCGGCAAGGAATGGACGCTTGTCAGCCTCAACGGTCAGGCCGTGGATGTGGCCCAGCCGCCGACGATGATGTTTGCCAAGGGCCAGCTTTCAATCTTTGGCGGCGTCAACAGGATGAACGGATCCTATGCGCTGATCCGCGAATCCGTCATCATGGGGGACATCGCCAGCACCAAGATGGCCGGCCCGCCGGAATTGATGGAGCTGGAGAACAAGTTCACCGCGACGCTGGTCAAGGTCGATGGCTTCACCGTCGCGGGCAACCAGCTGACGCTGTTGACCGACGGCGGCGAAGTCGCCGTTTTCAGCTCGGTCGAATGACGTAGCGAAACCCGCTGGCATGGGCATCGCCGGCCCGGATACAAAAATCCGGCCGGCGATCGCCTAGTCCAGTCCGCGCAGATATTCCATGACTGCAGGGCGCACAGACTGCGCCCCGGATGCCGATGCGTCGTCGATGACCTTTCGCAGGTCGGTCAGATTTACGCGCCGGATCAGATGCTTGACAGGCCCGATTGATGCAGGGCGCATTGACAGGGACCGCAATCCAAGGGCTGCAAAGCAGATCGCCTCGATCGGTCGCCCCGCGTCCTCGCCACAGAACGAAACCGGTGTGTCGGTCTCTGCACAGCGGTCGACGATCTGCCGGATCAGCGCAAGGAATGACACGTTCAGCGTGTCATAGCGCCGCCGCACCCGCTCATTCTCGCGGTCGGCCGCATAGAAAAATTGCTTAAGGTCATTGCCGCCAATCGAAATGAAATCGGCCTCTTCGAAGAACTGGCGTGGCGCAAAGGCCATACTTGGCGTTTCCAGCATGGCGCCGATCTCCAGCGTCACCGGCGCGGGATGGCCAAGCCTTTGTTCTCGCTCGACTTCGGCCACGAGATGCGCGCGCGCCTGACGGAATTCATCGGTCTGCGCGATGAAGGGGAACATTATGGTCAGCGGCCTGCCAGCGGCCGCGCGCAACAGCGCCTGCAACTGCATCCGCATGACGCCCTTCTTGTCCAGCCCGACCCGGATCGCGCGCCAGCCCATCGCCGGGTTCGGTTCGTCCTGCGGCTTCATGTAGGGCAGCACCTTGTCCGACCCGATGTCGAGCGTCCGGAACGCAACCCGCTTGCCATCGGCCGCACCGAGCACGCGGCTGTAAAGCGAGGCAAGCTCACCCCGGCGCGGCACCTTGTTGCGGATCAGGAACTGCAACTCGGTGCGGAAAAGCCCGACACCCTCCGCCCCCGACCCGGCAAGCGACGGCAGGTCCGCCATCAGCCCCGCGTTCATGTTTAAAGAGATTGTCACCCCCGACAGATCCGTCGCCGGCTTGTCGCGCAGCCCGGCGTAGCGCTCCTGCGCGGCGGCCTGCATCGCGATCTTGTCCCGAAAGGCAGAGGCCACGTTTTCCTCGGGCCGCAGATGGACGATACCCTGTTCCCCGTCGACCAGAATCCGGTCGCCGTTCAGCGCTTCCGTGGTGATCCGGTCGGCATGGATCACCAGAGGAATGGCCAGCGCGCGCGCGACGATGGCCGCATGCGATCCCACCGATCCCTGTTCCAGCACGATGCCCTTCAGCGACCGCCCGTATTCCAGCAACTCGCCCGGGCCGATATTGCGCGCCACGAGGATCGGGTTGTCGGGAAGCTCCGCCCCCGTCTCGCTGCCCTGCCCGGTCAGGATGCGCAACAGCCGGTTCGACAGGTCGTCAAGGTCGTGCAGCCGCTCGCGCAGATAGGCGTCGGGCACCTGCGCCATACGCACCCGCGCCGAAGTCTGTTCCTTCTCGACAGCCGCTTCCGCCGACAGGCCGCTGGAGATGTCTTCCTCCATCCGGGTGATCCAGCTGCGCGAATTGGCGAACATCCGGTAGGTCTGCAACACCTCGCGCTGCTCCTTGTCGCCGGTATCTGCCAGCGACAGCATGTCGTCGACCGACAGCCGCAGCGCATTGACCGCTTCCTGCAGCCGGATCAGCTCGGCCTTCGGGTCGTCTGCCACCGGATTGGTGACCACGACCCGCGGCTCGTGCAGATAGACCTGACCCTCGGCCACGCCTTCCTGCCCGACGGCACCGCGAAACATCACCGGCTGCTGGTGCAAAGCCGATAGTGCTGCGCCTTCACCGACGAAAGCGCCCAGTTCGGTCATCTCGGCCAGAACCATCGCGACGACTTCCAGCCCGTAAACCTCGTCTTCGGAAAACTCGCGCGCGTCCTTGGACTGCACGACAAGCACGCCCAGCGATTCGCCAAGGCGCTGCACCGGAACCCCCAGGAAAGACGAAAATATCTCCTCGCCGGTCTCCGGCATGAACCGAAAGCCCTTGGTCTGGGGCGCATTGGCAGCATTGACCGGCGTTCCGGTCCGCGCCACCCGCCCGACAAGCCCTTCGCCGATCCGCATCCGCGTCTTGTGCACCGCTTCCGCGTTCAGGCCCTGCGTGGCGCAAAGCTCCAGCGTGTCCTCGTCGCGGAACAGGTAGATCGAACAGACCTCGGTCTGCATCGAATCCGCGATCAGATGCGTGATCCGGTCCAGCCGCGCTTGCCCTGCGCTTGATTCAGCAAGCGCGTCGCGCAAGCGTCCCAAAAGCTTGCGGCTTTCACTTTCTGTGCGTTCCGCCATGCCTGTCCCATGTCTCGTTCAGGGAAGTTATAGGCAACTTGCCAAAGGAAGGGGAGAGGCGATTGTCATGGCCCGGACCGGCCCGGGCAACATATCACGATCCTTGGCGCAGACATATGATCGGACAGGAGTCTGAAGGTGGGCAGGCTGGTGGTCTGTCCGGCGTTCCGGACGGTCGCGGTGGTGTTGGTCAAGGCGCGGGCGCGGCGGAGGTTGCAGCCCAGACGATCAATGGCAGCTTTGCGATTTGCAGCGGATGCCGCGAAAAGCACCAAGGCCGGATAACAGACGTTGGCTGCTCTGTGCGCCAGTGCCCGCTTTTGCGGACGGACTTTACGGTCGGCCCGGTCGGCCGCCCGACTGAGCCATTGTCAAGCAGGGGTGTTTTGTCACTTTTTTTCTGGCACGGTCCTATCTACGCTGCCAGATGAAAGTTTTGGGCAGTTGAAAGCCTATTCAGGAGAGAATTCGTTGTCATCCTTCCGCTTCGGCGATTTCATCTTGGCGCCGGACGAGCGCAAGCTGACCCGCAACGGGATCGAATTGACTCTGGGCGCCCGGGCTTTCGACATGTTGAACTTTCTCGTCGCGAACCGTCATCGCGTCCTGACCAAGGCAGAGATACTCGACGCTGTCTGGCCGGATGTCGCGGTCGAGGAAAGCAATCTGACCGTTCAGGTCTCGGCCCTGCGAAAGGCGCTTGGCCCCAAGTCGCTGGTAACGATACCGGGTCGGGGCTACCAGTTCGTGCTTTCGGTCGAAGAGGTCGCACCCGCTTCCGCGCAAGTGGCTGAGACACCCGCTGCGTCAAACCCGAAGATCCTCGTGCTCCCGTTCACCAACACCTCGAATGACCCCGATCAGGAGTATTTCTCTGACGGAATCACCGAAGACATTATCACCGATCTCTCCAAAGTCGCTGCCCTGTCCGTGGTCGCCCGAAACACGGCCTTCACGTTCAAGGGCCGCGCCATAGACGTTGCGCACACTGCTCAGCGCATGAATCTGACCCATGTGGTCGAAGGCAGCGTCCGCAAGTCTGGCAATCGGGTTCGTATCAACGCCCAACTCGTTGACGGCGCGACCGGGCATCCGATCTGGGCGCATCGCTTCGACCGCGACCTGACTGACATCTTCGATCTACAGGACCAGATTACTGAGGCCATCGTCGCCGCACTCAGGGTAAGACTGATCCCGTCCGAGCGCGCGGCGATCCAGTCGCGCCCGACCGACAATCCACAAGCCTATGAGATCTACCTGCAAGCCCGCTATCACCATCTGCGTTTGGACAAACAAAACTACGCCATTGCCAGCCGCCTTGCTCAACAGGCGCTTGATATCGACCCCGAATATGATCTGGCATGGGCGCTTCTGGCGATCAGTCAGACGGGGCTTTTTGGCCTTTCGGCCTCGGCTGAACATGGCCTCCAAGCGGCTGAACGCGCCCTCGCTCTGAATCCGGATCTATCCGAAGCACTTGCGGCCAAGGCTTTCGTCCTGGCCGGTCTTGGTCGCTTCGACGAGGCTTTCAAGCTTCACGAACGATCACTGCAACTCGACCCGAATTCCTACGATGTGCGCTTTCTATATGGCCGTGCGTGTTTTCAAACCGGACGGCACGCCGATGCGATTGTGCACTGGGAACGTGCCGCCGAACTCTCGGAAACGGCTTTGCCGGCCACTACCAATCTGTCGATGAGCTACGAAGCAACAGGCCAGCACGAGAAAGCGCTGGATTCGGCCCGCCGCTCGCTCGCGCGGGCGGAACGCGCATTATCCGAGAATTCGTCGGATTCTTACGCATTGATCTGCGGTGCCCTTGCCCTTGCGAAATTGGGCGAAGCCGAACGCACCAAGCAATGGGCGCTGCGGGTCAAGGCCGTTGATCCCGATGATCCAAGCATCGACTACAACATTGCTTGCGCATTGGCGCTGCTCGGCGAAACAGAGACCGCGCTCGACACGCTCGAAGCCTGCCTGCCGAAGGTCGACCCAGTCACCTTCTCTGTCTGGGTAAAGCAGGATACCGACCTCGACTCCTTACGCGGCACCCCACGCTTTCAGCGCCTCGTTCAAGACCTCGATGCACGCGTGGCCAACGCGAAAACAAAGCTGGACGACTGACCCTTTAGCGCTGGTCTTGGGCCCTCTTCGCTGGGAATTCGGCGGCCGAACCTTGGGACTCGCCCACAAACCCTGCGCCCCTTCCGAACGTTTCCGAAGTTTTCGGATCGCTTCGGGGCCGTTTCAGGACATGCAACCTTCTCTTTGCCAGTTTGGTCACACGAACCAGCCATTCCGGCAAAGACTTCAGAAGGATAGCCGCCATGACCGACATTTCGACACAGCAATCTATGTCTTTTCCCGCTAGGCCCGAACGCGGCCTGCGCCTTCCATTGAAACTCCTGAAGTATCTCTTCAGGTCGCGCCGCACCCCGCAAATCGACCTCCGCTACGCCAATGAGCATCTGCTCAAGGACATCGGCCTTCGCCGCAGTCATGAGGCTCCGCCAGTTCCCCCGATTGGAAGAATTTTTTGATCCAGGCAGCGAGGCTCAGGCAATCAGCATTGCTATTTCGAAACTGCGCTGCGGGACGGCAATAACCGCCGCTATTTGGTCAGGTGCTCGAAACCGGGCATTCGCCGCGAGACAGAAAATCGCCAGAATGGGCTCGAACCGGACTTTCGCCGCGGCGACCGTCAATGTCGGGTCAGACCAACCGACTGCCCGGCAGCCGGGCCGGGTTTCCCCGGCCTCCCATATCTGGCGTCAAGCCCCGCCGCGCGGCGCAACAAAAGGGTTAAGGCCGGGTAAACGCGAACGGCTCTTTTCGTTATATATCAATACCTTGGCTTTCTGTCCACATGTGGACACCCCGCCATCGCCTCAGGCCTTTTCCAGCTCGAACGTATCGTGCAGCGCCTGCACCGCCAGTTCCATATACTTGCGGTCGATCAGCACCGAGATCTTGATCTCCGAGGTGGTGATGACCTTGATATTGATCCCCTCGGCGCTCAGGGCCCGGAACATCTGGGCCGCGACCCCGGCATGGCTCCGCATCCCGATCCCGACCACCGAAACTTTTGCCACGTCGGTATCTGCCACCAGTTCGTGAAAGTTGATCGCGCCCTTTTCCTTGGCAGCGTTCATCGCTTTCTCTGCCCGCGCCAGCTGATCGACCGGCAGAGAGAACGTCATATCCGTCCGACCCTCCTCGGATATGTTCTGCACGATCATGTCGACATTGACCCCGGCCTCGGCCAGCGGCCCGAAGATCGCTGCCGCGATTCCCGGTCGGTCAGCCACCGAAATCAGCGTCACTTTCGCTTCGTCGCGGCTATAGGCGACACCGGCAACAGCTTTGCTTTCCACGATATCCTCCTCGTCGCAGACCAGCGTGCCTGCGCTTTCATTGTTGTCCTCGAAACTCGACAGAACCCGCAGCCGCACCTTGAAGCGCATCGCCAGCTCAACCGACCGCGTCTGCAAGACCTTCGCCCCAAGAGACGCAAGCTCCAGCATTTCCTCGAACGCGATCTTGTCCAGCTTCCGGGCCTTGGATGTTATCCGGGGATCGGTCGTATAGACCCCATCCACATCGGTATAGATATCGCAACGTTCGGCCCCGAAAGCGGCGGCGAAGGCCACCGCGGTCGTATCCGACCCGCCCCGGCCAAGCGTGGTGATCCGGTTTTCGGGGCTGATACCCTGAAAGCCCGCGATCACGGCCACTTTCATGCCCTGACCGAACTTGGCCATGATATTATCGGTCGGTATCTCTTCGATACGGGCCGAGCTATGCGCCGAATTGGTCTTCAGCGGAACCTGCCAGCCCTGCCAACTTCGGGCCGGAATATCCATTTCCTGCAGCCGCAGCGCCATCAACCCGGCGGTGACATTCTCTCCCGAGGACACCACGGCATCGTATTCGCGCGCATCGTAGAACTTCGAAGTCTCATCAACCCAACCGACCAGTTCGTTGGTCTTGCCCGACATAGCCGAGACGACAACAATGACGTCATAGCCATTGGCGACCTCGCGCGCGACGCGTTTGGAGGCACGGTGTATCCGGTCCAGTGTAGCGACGGACGTGCCGCCGAATTTCATCACAAGGATTGGCATTTACGCGCCCTGCTTCCCTAAATTCAACGCGCTTATTATGCGGCGCGCGCGTGAAGGGCAAGGCGCTTCAATAGGGGTGTGGCCGACCGTCCCACGTCTCGAAACAACCCGTGTTTGCCAGCGAAAGTGTATCGAACCGCGCTTTCAAACCACTTGCCGCCTCAGCCGGCTTAATCTCGGCCCCCGTCCCGCCCATGTCCGTCTGAACCCAGCCCGGGTGATAGATTCCAACGGCGATCCCGTCCCGCTTCAAATCCATGGCGAGGTTGCGGCCGAGGTTCAGCGCCGCCGCCTTCGATGCACGATATATCAGCGACCCGCCCGGCGCGCGTTCATCGCTGGCCATCTGGGACGAAATGATCGCGATCTTGGGCGCGCTCGACTGCCTTAGATTTGGCAGCAACGCCTGAATACACAGAAAGACGCCAGTAACATTGGCCGCAAAGGACTGCGCCCACATATCGGGCGGATAGCCGGTTGCCACATTCTGACCTTTGTCGAGGTACACACCGGCATTACAGATCAGTAGGTCGATGGTCCGACCAGCGAGGGTCCGGGCGAACTGGTCCGCTGAATCCTGGCGGGTAACATCCAGTTCCAGGTAGTGTGGCGACTCGGATCTCGACGTGCCAAGGACCGCGATGTCAGAGCGCTCGTATATCTCAAATAAAGCCCTGCCGATGCCACGGTTCGCACCGGTAATAAGAACTGTCAAAGTTGTCTCAGTTCGCCTTACGAGTTGTAAAAAACGGCAGCGGTGCCACCGGCACACCGTCTTCGATCAACGACTGGGCGTCATCCCTCGTCGCTTCGCCATAGATTGACCGCTCGGGGGCGTCGCCGTCGTGAATCAGGCGCGCTTCCTTTGCAAAATCCTTCCCTACATATTCCGAATGTTCTTGGATCTTGCGTTTCAACTCTTTCATGGCGGCCTCGGCCGGCGAAGCCGGTGCCGTCAGGGCATGCATCGGAACCTGGCCTGACCGTTCACCTTCTTCGCTGGGTGCCGCGGTGGAACCTTGAACACGGGGGGCCATGATTGCCTTGTCGACGGCTTCAGTCCCGCAATCCGGGCAGCTCAGAAGACCGGCGTCACGCAATTTGTCGAATGCGTCCGCGGATTGGAACCAACTTTCGAACCGGTGATTGATTTCGCATTTCAGGGCGTAACGGATCATCTGGGCCTCAGAGATTTCGATTGGTCAAAAATATAGATGCAAGATCAAATATCAACCTTAGACTGGTCAAACTCCGGATCCCGATTTCTCGACCTTCCGGATCAACATAATCTGGCCCGTTCAATCCGGAACGAAGAACGTCAATGCCGCCCACAGCGATTCCCAGACAGCTTCGGTCGCCGGGTCGTCGGCTACAAGCGGCAACATCACAACCGCATCGAGCAGGTATTCGTTTCCCTTTGTAACGGGAACGACCGCGTGCCCCGCTTCATCAGTCATCAGGGTGCTGATCGTCACGTCGCCCGACGGTCCGCGCTCAAAAACTTCAATCTGCGCTGCCGCGCGGGGCGCTCCTTGAAACAGTACCAAAACGGGCAGCCCGGCCGATAGGTCGTCCGTGTAGGGATTGGCCAATGCCACGATCTCGGTCCGCAAACCGATTTCCCGATCAGATCCGCTGCCCCCGGCAACCGCGACAAGCGCCTTGGCAAAGCGCCGATAGCGTTCCTTGATGCCGTCTTGCGACAGCCCTCGGTCGGCATGGTCCTGAAGCGTGCTTCCGAGTTTCTTGTGTTCAACAAAACTGACGAACTTTTCCCAGCTGTCCCATTTCAGGAGGCTGTCGGTCGTCTCATGCACAATGATCCAAAGCCCCTCGCCCGGGGCCGCCATGTTGAGTGCGGGGCGGTCCCCTATCCGACCTTCAACCGGGATAGCCTCGTCAGCCTGAACGATCTCAAACCTGACGAAATTCTGAGGAAGATAGCCAAAGGCCGCGCCTTTGAAGCCTTGGCCAACGCGGAGATCAGCGATGATCCGTTCGGAAGTCTCTACCGAATAGTCCTCTGGCGATATCCAAAACTCGTGGCCAATGCCCGGTAGCGTGCTAACTATCAGGAAAGCAACAGACTTCAGGATTGTCAGTTTCATGATATGTCGCGCTCCGCTCTGGCTGGGGATAAAGCTGGCACGCTTCGTGCGTCAGTCAAGCCTCCTTATGTTCATGTTCGGGGCCTGTTTCGCCTCAAACTCGGTGAGCGCCCATGAAATCCGCCCCGCAATCGCAAATGTCAGTGTTTCGGACACCCGCGTTGACATCGACATTCTACTGTCTCTCGAACCCTTGGTAGCCGGCATCAATCTGGCACTGGTCAATGATACGAATGATTCGCCGCTTGCCCAAGAATACGATGCCCTTAGGGCCAAGACGACAACCGGGCTGGCAGAGGAGTTCCAGACCGTCTGGCCGGACATAGCCAGCGGCATTCGCCTCCGCGCTGGGGAAAAGACGCTCGCCCTCGTGCTTGAGAACATCGAGGTCGTCAATGAACCTGACCTTGACCTGCCGCGCGAGTCCCTGCTGCGGATCTCCGCGACCTTGCCCGCGAACGACAGCGCCGTGACATTGGGCTGGAGCCCCTCCTATGGTCCGCTTGTCGTTCGGCAGGTTCTCGCGGAAGGCGGCGGCTATGCGGGATACCTTGCTGCCGGAGAGGACAGCGAACCGATACCCCGCACCGGAAGTGCCGAACAACCTTGGGCCGCGGCCTTCCTCGATTACATCGTGATCGGATTCGAGCATATCGTGCCCAAAGGGCTGGATCATATCCTCTTCGTTTTGGGACTGTTCTTCTTCTCACTGAAGTTGCGGCCGCTGCTCTATCAGGTGTCCGCCTTCACCGTCGCGCATACGGTTAGCCTTGCCCTTGCAATCCTCGGCTATGTTCAGATTTCCGCCGCGATTGTCGAACCGCTGATCGCGGCTTCAATCGTTTACGTTGCAGTTGAGAACATCCTGATGACCCGCTACCGGCCATGGCGAACTGCTGTCGTCTTTGGCTTTGGCTTGCTGCATGGTTTGGGTTTCGCGTCGGTTCTTGGCGACATCGGGCTCAACCCCGCACGCTTCATTACCGGGTTGATTGGTTTCAACATAGGAGTCGAACTGGGCCAACTCACGGTCATCGTCGCGGCATTCTTTTCGGTGGGTTATTGGTTTGGCAAGGCAGACTGGTATCGAAGCGTCATCGCGGTCCCGGCCTCGACTGCAATCGCAATCATCGGCGCATACTGGTTCATAGAACGTGTTTTTCTGTAGCAGAGGCTATGACGCCTCGTTTTCCAGATGCAGCTTAATGCTAAGAAGAATCTCTTGCATCGCGGTGGTTTCACGAAGCAGTCTTTTCGCCTCGTTAATGGTAATGATCCCATCCTCGATTGACTGGTTGTATTCCGCCATCAGCATCCCGAACCGCTGACTAAGGGTTACAACATCGCTGTTGACCCCGCCGCCCGTCGAATTTCTCTGTGAGGCATCATAGGACAGTGTGATCTTCTGAAGCTCGGCCAATGCGCTGGTGATGTGCGGATATTTTGCCCCTGCCTCCAACGCAGCAACAGTATCAATTGGCATGAAACGATCAGCATGCTCCGGTGCGTCAGAATAGTACCGCCCTAGGGTGGCTTTTGATTTGCCCGTCATCGCGCAAGCGGCTTCAAGGCCAACATCTTTCACCAATGCTTCTGTATGTTTCTTCAGGTAGTTGCCGATCACTGTCATTAACAAAATTCCACTCTTCTACCGCTAAGGGGGAATACCCCTGCCCTTTTCCCATTAATGACCTCTGAAATGAATGTCATCAATGAGTTGTTCCGCCAAGGCGGGATACTGTGAGTGGCCGACGGTGTTTTTCGTCGGTTAGAGGCGGAGGCCTGCACCCCCATTTGCGGTGTGGTCGACCCAGCGCGAGGACACTCTCGTTGGCAGGCGGTGCGTTGAGAATTAAGCGGTATGAGGTCCGTTCCATCCCCAAGGGCGCAAGCCCCGACCTCAATTGACAAGTTATCAGTCCGCACTGGCCTCCCCTCGCCGTTTCAGCGTTGGCTCGACCAAAGCCTTGAAATCTCCAGTGGCCGATTGATACATCCGACGCATGGCGAAACTGTATTTCCACTATTCGACGATGAATGCCGGCAAATCGACGCTGCTGCTTCAGGCCTCCCACAACTATCGCGAACGCGGTATGGACACCTACCTGCTTACTGCGCAATTAGACAATCGATCTGGCAAAGGCCGCATCGGATCCAGAATTGGAATCAGCGAGATCGCTGATACTTTCGCACCCGGTGAAGATCTTTTGATAAAAGTCGAAAACCGGATCAACGAAGGCCCGGTCGCGTGCATATTCATTGATGAGGCACAGTTTCTTGATGAAGAGCAGGTATGGCAGCTCGCGCGCGCAGTCGACGATCTTGGTGTTCCGATAATGTGCTATGGTCTGCGCGTGGATTTTCGAGGCAAGTTATTTCCGGGCTCTGCTGCTCTGCTCGCGCTTGCTGATGAAATGCGTGAGGCCAGAACAATCTGCCATTGCGGCAAGAAGGCAACCATGGTTGTCCGGCAGGATGAGAATGGCGCGGTCATCAAGGACGGCGCCCAGATTCAGATTGGCGGAAATGAAACCTATGTCTCGCTTTGCCGACGGCATTGGCGCGAAGCCATGGGTGAACGACCTGCCGATCCTTAGTATAGGCGGCCACCGACCGGCACATCAAGGTCTGGCCTCAGCAAGACGACCTCTCCGTCGGAATCCGGCACTCCCAGAACCAGAACCTCAGACATCACCTTTCCAATCTGCCGCGGCGGAAAATTGACCACCGCCAGAACCTGCCTGCCAACGAGCGTGTCGGGTGAATAATGCCGGGTGATCTGGGCGGAGCTCTTCTTTTCTCCAATTTCCGCGCCGAAATCGACCCAAAGCTTGATGGCCGGCTTGCGGGCCTCGGGGAACGGTTCCGCCCGCGTTACGACCCCGACGCGAATATCGACCTTCAGAAAGTCATCAAAACCAATCTCGGTCATTTGCCCAGTTCCCGGCTACGGTCCGCGGCGGCGCGTACCGCGTGTCTGAGAAGCTTCGGGAAGCCGCTCGATTCCTCCATCAAGACAGCCAGCGCCGCAGCGGTGGTGCCGCCCGGGCTGGTCACGTTGACACGTAGCTGGGCCGGATCTTCCTCCGCGGCTTCTGCCAGGGCACCCGCCCCGGCGACAGTCGCCTTCGCCAGTTTCATCGCCATTTCCGGCGGCAAGCCTTCCGCCTCACCTGCGGCTGCGAGCGTTTCAATAAGATGAAACACATAGGCCGGGCCGGATCCAGAGACAGCCGTGGCAGCATCCATCTGGCCTTCATGATCCAGACGAACGACCTGACCAACCGCGGCCAGAAGGTTTTCAGCCATATCCATGTGTCTCGCCGTGGCCTGGCCGTTTGCGACAATTGCCGTGATCCCGCGCCCGACGGCGGCCGGCGTGTTTGGCATTGCGCGAATGATCGGCGTTTTGGACCCGAGCACAGCCTCATAGGCTGCGATCGGCGTTCCGGCGGCCACTGACAGAAACAGCGTCGCCCCATTCCCGAGGGAGCGCAGCACCGGCAACGCTTCCTCCATCATCTGCGGCTTCACCGCGACAAGTACGATTGCCGGAGCCTCTGGAAGAGGCTCGTTGATATGCAGGCCAGGAAGCGACTTCAGCCAGTCAGACGGGTATGGATCCAGAATCCAAACAGAATTGGGCGGAAGGCGATCCTTCAGCCATCCCTGCAGCATCGCGGATCCCATTTTTCCGCAGCCCAGCAATACCAAGCCCCTGGCCGCGATATCTGACATGTCCATGATTTCCTCCTACTGCCGCAACGAGACTACTAAGCCGTTGCGAGAAGGAAAACCGTGAAATCAAATGCTGTGATCGTCCGCTCTTTCAGGCACGCCCGTAGGCTTCGGCGATCGCGACTTGCATCGCGTCATCAATACCGCGGTCGCCCCAAGCAACCAGTTGGAATGCCGGATAGAACCTTTCGGCAGAAAGAACCGCCGTATTGATCAGCGTGTCGATCTGCTCGGGTCCCGCCATCTGACCACCGGCCAGAACCAGACCGTAGCGATAAACCATCAGCTTCTGCTCAGGCCAAAACGTGAAGGCACCTGCCCAGCACTTGTCGTTGATCCGGTTCAAAACTTCGTAGATCTCGCCGTGCTTTTCCTCCGGCGGCTCCATTTCGAAGGTACAAATCAAACGAAGAGTTTCATCGTAGCCCGACCAGGCGAGCGTTATCGAATAGGTCCGCCACTGCCCTACGACCGCCATCGCGATCTGGTCGTCCGCGACACGGTCAAAGTCCCACTCATGATGCTCGGCGATGTGTTCGACGATATCAATTGGATGAAGTTCTTCTGACAGAAAGTCCTGCTCTGAAAGCGACATGCCCGGCCTCATTTGTTGTAGCTTTGCGGGTACTGCGACCCACTAAAACTAGGTGCCTGCTCAAGGTTCGGCGGTGCTTTCCGCCGCCCTTACTAGATATGGTGTGATGAAACGCCCCCCCCTGTAAAGGAGTATTTTCCCGGAATCACGGATTATGTTTGCTTGACCGGATCTCTCGTAACGTTGCAGCGTCGCGAGTCCTCCACAGGGGCATCCGTGTTATCCACAAACAAAAACGCGCCCGGAAGGGCGCGCTTAGTGCGGATTGCCTGTGGCTCAGGATTTCTTGGCTGTCGTCCGGGCCGGCTTCTTTCCGGATGCTTCCAGCGCTTCAATGCGCGCCAGAAGAGCCGCGTTTTCTTCGCGCGCTTTCTGCGCCATGGCTCGAACCGCATCGAATTCCTCGCGTGTCACCAAGTCCCGGTCGGCCAGCCAACGATCAATCCAGCCTTTCATCGCGGTTTCGGCCTCATCCCTCGCCCCTTGCGCAACGCCCATGGCGTTCGTCATCAACTGCGAGAAATCATCAAGAATCTTGTTGCGGGTCTGCATTGCGGCCTCCATCGCCTCGTCTTGCACCTATATGCGCGTCTGACCGGAAAAGCTCAAGGTTGACTTCCCCAAATGCGGCGCTCATTTCTGCCGCCATGTTCGCCGCCGCCATCCCCTTTCCTGACATCGGACCAGAGATCTTCTCGGTCCAGATCGGCGATTTCACTCTGGCTCTACGCTGGTATGCGCTGGCCTATATCGTGGGAATACTGATTGGCTGGCGGCTGGTGGTCCGTGCACTCAGGACCGATCGGCTATGGCCCTCTAACAAGCCGCCGATGACACCGGCCCAGTTAGAGGACTTGCTGACGTGGATCATCATCGGCGTGATCATCGGCGGACGGCTGGGGTTCGTGCTGTTTTACCAACCGCGGTATTACCTGTCCCACCCGGCGGACATCCTGATGGTCTGGCAAGGTGGAATGTCCTTCCACGGAGGATTCCTGGGCGTTGTTATTGCCGTCTGGTGGTTCTGCCGCCGGAATGGATTACCGACGGCCCAGATCGCCGACGCCATGGCCTTCGCCGCACCACCCGGACTGCTTCTGGGCCGCATGGCCAATTTCGTGAACGCAGAGCTTTGGGGGCGGCCCTCGACGGTCCCTTGGGCGGTGATCTTCCCCGGTGACGAGGCGCAATACTGTCCCGGTTTTTTAGGCGACCTCTGCGCTCGCCATCCCTCCCAACTCTACGAAGCAGGACTGGAAGGAGTCATGCTCGGGGCGCTGCTGCTGTTCTTGGTCTGGCGCCGCGATTGGCTGAAAATGCCCGGCCAGATCGCCGGGCTCTTTCTTGTCGGCTACGGCCTGTCTCGCTTCACGGTCGAATTTTTCCGGCAGGCGGATGCGCAATTCGTCACCCCCGAAAACCCGTTCGGCTACATCGTGCAGGCCGGTGGATTCGGACTTACCATGGGGCAGTTGTTTTCGCTTCCGATGATCTTGATTGGACTGGTTGCAATTCATCGCGCACGCCGGCCGCTATGACGGGCCTGAAGGATCTACTACTGCGAAAGATCGCCGCCAATGGTCCAATGACCCTCGCGGATTACATGTCTGAATGCCTTCTGCATCCGCAATTCGGCTATTACACGACGCGCGATCCGCTTGGCGCAGCCGGTGATTTCACGACGTCGCCCGAGATCAGCCAGATGTTCGGCGAACTGCTTGGACTGTGCTTGGCGCAGGCGTGGTTGGACCACGGCGCGCCGGAGACCTTCACCCTTGCCGAACTCGGGCCTGGGCGCGGCACACTGATGGCCGATATCTTGCGCGCTGGTGCCGCCGTTCCGGGGTTTCTAACCGCTGCTCGCGTGTATCTGCTGGAAGTGTCGCAAAACCTTCGCGAAAAACAACACCAGATGCTGGCAGGCCAAGACGTGCAATGGATCGAAACCATCGCCGATCTTCCCGATGCTCCCCTGTGCCTAGTTGCCAACGAGTTCTTCGATGCCCTGCCGATCCGACAGTTCACCCGCGACCGGCAGGGCTGGCGCGAAACGCAGGTCGGCGCGGTGGACCACGATCTTGCATTTGGCCTTTCGGCACCGGCCCCGATCGCCGTACTTGACCATCGGCTGGCCGATACCGAACCCGGTGACATCGTCGAGATTTGCCCGCAGGCAGAGCCGATCGTCCTGGAAATCTCTGATCGCATCAGTCGACACGGAGGCGTTGCTCTGCTCATCGACTACGGTGACTGGCGCTCGCTCGGCGATACATTTCAAGCCGTGCGCCATCACAAGACAGAACACCCGCTGGCGTGGCCCGGCATGGCGGATCTGACTGCCCATGTCGATTTCGAGGCGCTCGCGACCGCAGCCAAGGGAGTCGACGTAACCCCCCTGACCCCGCAGGGCATCGTGCTTGAACGGCTAGGCATCAGCGCTCGGGCCAACGCATTGGCGCGGCGCTTGCAGGGGCCCGCGTTAGACTCGCATATCGCTGCACATCGCAGGTTGACGCACCCCACTGAAATGGGGACGCTGTTCAAAATGATCGCCTTTCACCATCCCGGCAGTCCGCTGCCCCCTGGATTTGTGCAATGACGCTGGAGATCATCACGCACCCCTCCCTTGCTCCGTTCCGACACGGGTTCTTCACCCGTCGCGGAGGCGCATCCTCGGGCATTTTTCAGGGATTGAACTGCGGCCCCGGCTCAACAGACCAAAGCGAGATCGTCACGATCAACCGGGCGCGCGTGGCCGAGGCGCTGGACGTGGCGCCCGACCGCCTTCTGACGACCCATCAAGTTCATTCCCCGAAGGTTGTCACCGTCACGGACGGGGAGTCGGTGGCAGGGGTTCAGGCGGATGCCATGGTAACAGCCGTTCCGGGGTTGGCGATCGGCGTTCTGACCGCAGACTGTCAGCCGGTCCTTTTCGCCGACCCTGCCGGCCAAGTCGTCGGCGTTGCTCATGCCGGCTGGAAAGGGGCGATAAGCGGTATCCTTGAGGCAACCGTAGCCGCAATGACCGCGCTGGGTGCGAAACGCGCAAACATCGTCGCGATCATCGGCCCGTCGATTAGCCAGCAGGCCTACGAGGTCGGCCCGGAGTTTCTTGATGGCTTCTTGGCGGAAGACCCCGAAAACGCGCGCTTCTTCGCCAACGGCGTAGACGACCGGTATCATTTCAATCTACCCGGCTTCGGCCTCGACAGGCTGCGCCGGTCAGGTGTCGGGCGCGCAGAATGGACAAGACACTGCACCTATGGCGATCCGGACAGATTCTATTCATATCGAAGAACGGTCCATGCCAAGGAAGCGGACTATGGGCGACTGATTTCGGCCATCCGGCTCTAGCTGGACACGATTCGAATCTTTTCCGCGAAGGCTCCGAAAACAGGGGGCAAGCGTGGCAAGATCTTGTTCTCCGTCGCTCATATTTTGCCTCAATTCCGCTCAACAATGCCTAGCCGTGAGGCAGGATTGTTTACCTTCACTTTCGAATCTCTCCAATTTCGACGTGTTTCCCCTAGGTCAGGGGCTACCAAACTGATCTGCCACATTCCGCACCGTCTGGTGCCGAAGAAATGTTGAGGACCGCCATGCAAGTGCCTGAAACAAAGTGCAGAATTAGCCAAAGAAAAAGAGACAGGTCGACTGCAGGCAAGTAACCGCCGGACCCACAGGAGGAGTAGACAGATGAAGACGAAACGCCGCTGGCTGAATTCCGTTCTGAACGAAGCTGCAAAATCCAATACCAAGATGCCATGGGTTCGTGGACAGCGCCGTGCTGAAACGACCGCGCGCCGAAATGCGGGCCAGACCCCAAAGACGGTCGCCAGTGCCTGAGACAGAGATAAGTTTTCCACTTCGTTCAGCAGGCCGTTTCAATGAAACGGCCTGTTTGATTCTAAATATTTGTTTAACGCAGCGGCATTTCCGCACCTCAAAGAAACAATCCCGGGGAGCCTCCCCGAGACTGTTCAGGATCGCGCCGCTTTTGCGAAACTTCTTTGACAGCCAAGGTTCAAATGCTGCATGATCCACCCACCAAGTCCTCTGCACTTGGGTGGGGGCGTAATGCAGATGTGACCAGGACGTAAGGACTGATCGCATGGCCAATTTACGCTACAACATGGCGGTTCCGGCACGAGCCCGGATGCCGGTTTACGATTCCGCGCTGCCGACTAAGAATGTTCAGGCCAACACCCGGTTGCGAACAGTGCAGTTTTCCTGGCTGTCTCGATTTGGAGAGCTGGAAAGCCGGACGACGAATGTTCCCGACATGCCGCTGTTTCACATGGCGTTCAATGCGTTTGCTCGCGGGACACTGGTGCAGACACCGCAAGGTCCGGTCGCCATAGAAGACCTCGAACCGGGTAAGATGGTCGAAACCGTGGGCGGTGCCCCGTGCAGGATCAACTGGACCGGGACGATGGCAAGCGATGCGCCAGCCAATACTGGTCGCGCCTCCTTCCTCTATCGCGTCACCGAATGCAGCTATGGTCTTGGTCACGGCAAGCCCGATCTTCTGCTCGGACCGGGCGCTCGCCTCATGCGCCCGTCACGGATCGGTTTGGATACGGCGCGGCTGGACTTGGTGTCCGACCTCGTCGACGGGCAGCAGATCGTACAGGTCGCGCCGCGAACTCCGGTTCAACTCTACCATATCGCGCTGCCTTCGCATCGCCTTATCAGGGCCAACGATGTCGCAGTGGAGAGCTTTCATCCCGGCCATGCCGCTAGTCTCGCGGTTGCCGACGATCTATTCGGCCAGTTCGTTTCACTGTTCCCGCAGGTTCGCACACTCGGGGAGTTCGGTCCGCTCAACTACCTGCGTTGAGACGTCAGGCGTTCTTGTTCAGTCGGCTTTCAAGCACGTCGAACGGAACGCCGGGCAAATCCTTGGCGCAGCGGATCACAAGCGACGTCTTGACGCTCGCCACGTTGTCAGCCGCCGTCAGCTGCTCAGTCAGGAAATTCTGGAATGTCGACAGGTCCGGCGCCACGCATTTCAGGATAAAGTCGACTTCGCCATTGAGCATGTGACACTCCCTGACCAGCGCCCAATCCCGGCAGCGTTTCTCAAATGCCGACAAGTCCGCTTCGGCCTGACTTTGCAACCCCACCATTGCAAAGACCTGAACCTCGAACCCAAGCTGGCGGCTATCGACATCCGCATGGTAACCCTTGATGAAACCGCTTTCTTCAAGGGTGCGCACCCGGCGCAAACAGGGAGGAGCAGAAATCCCAACCCGTTTCGCCAATTCAACATTGGTCATCCGCCCGTCAGCTTGCAGTTCCGCCAGGATTTGACGATCAATAGGGTCGAGTTTGCTAACGGCCATGGAACCTCCTGACTGGCTATTCGAGACATTACTCTTGCGCCCCGAAAGACGCAATATTATTTCGATTCCGCGCAACATCTGAAAAGCACCGCTCGCTCGGACCGAAATCTTTCATTCCCGGATCTGCAGGGTTTCAACCCACCCTTCCGGCAGCTATATGCAGGTCAGGAAGACGACTGTCACGGGGGATTCAATGTCGGACACAAGGCATGTTCGGGTACTCATTATCGGGTCAGGCCCAGCTGGATATACTGCCGCGATATATGCCAGCAGGGCGATGCTGAAGCCGTTGCTGGTGCAGGGTATCGAACCCGGCGGACAGTTGACCACCACGACTGAGGTTGAAAACTGGCCGGGCGACACCGAGGTGCAAGGACCCGATCTGATGATACGCATGCAAGACCATGCCGAGGCCATGGGCTGCGAAATTGTGGCTGACATCATAACCAGCCTCGATCTTTCGAAACGGCCCTTCACGGCGATCGGCGACAGCGGCACCACCTACACCTGTGACTCGGTGATCCTTGCGACCGGCGCGCGGGCGAAGTGGCTGGGAATACCCTCGGAAGAGAAGTTCAAGGGGTTCGGCGTGTCGGCCTGCGCCACTTGCGACGGCTTCTTTTATCGCGGTCAGGAAATCGTGGTCGTCGGAGGCGGCAACACAGCCGTTGAGGAGGCGCTGTTCCTGACGAATTTTGCTTCGAAAGTCACGGTGATCCATCGCCGCGACGAATTCCGGGCAGAGAAGATCCTGCAGGAACGGCTCTTCAAGAACCCCAAGATCGAAGTTCTCTGGAACCACACGATCGAAGAGGTTCTGGGGACCGATAATCCGCTTGGCGTCGAGGCCGTTCGCGCGAAGAATGTGCAGACCGGCGAAATCACGGAAATACCCTGCAAGGGGTTCTTCGTTGCGATTGGCCATGCTCCGGCCTCCGAATTGGTCAAGGATCAGCTTGAGACGCATATGGGGGGCTACGTGGTGACGGTGCCCGGTTCGACTGCCACCTCGATCCCCGGCGTCTTTGCCGCAGGCGATCTGACGGATCACGTTTATCGTCAGGCCGTGACCAGTGCAGGAATGGGCTGCATGGCCGCACTTGATGCGGAACGTTTCTTGGCCGAGGTTGAATAAGGTCCCCGACAAGGTGGCGGGCCTGCGAATCCAGTCCCCCCAAAGCAGGGCGCGCCACATCGCGCCCGATGCGGTCCCCGAATGAGCAATGATCTGGGCGGGTATCAGCCATTCGCCCAGAATCTGGGTCAATCGCAAGCCGGGGCTTGAAATTTGCCTGACAAAGGGGCTAGGTCCGCGCGAAATCTCTTCCCGCCCGCGGGCTCTTATTCAAGTGGACCAGTTGCGATCATGCAGAATTCTAACCTAACCCCAATCCCCGAGCTTTATGTTTCATACGAGTCTTCTCAGAAACTCAAGATGGAAGCCGCAGACCTTGTAAGCTTGGATCTGACGCCTCGCCAGATCTGCGACCTTGAGCTTCTGATGAATGGGGGCTTCAACCCGCTCAAGGGATTTCTGTCGCAGGCCGACTACGACAGCGTCGTTGAGAACATGCGCCTTGCCGACGGCGCACTTTGGCCAATCCCGATCACGCTCGATGTCAGCGAGAAATTTGCGGCCAGCGTCGAGAATGGCCAGGACATCGCCCTGCGTGATCAGGAAGGCGTGATCCTAGCGACCATGACGGTCACCGACAACTGGGTGCCGGACAAGAAGCGTGAAGCCGAGAAAGTATTCGGAGCCGACGATAGTGCTCATCCAGCGGTCAACTATCTGCACAACGCTGCGGGAAAGGTTTATCTGGGCGGCCCGGTCACCGGCATCCAGCAGCCGGTACATTACGATTTCCGCGCCCGCCGGGACACACCGAACGAACTGCGTGCATATTTCCGCAAAGTCGGATGGCGGCGGGTCGTCGCGTTCCAGACCCGCAACCCGCTGCACCGCGCACATCAGGAACTGACCTTCCGCGCAGCCAAGGAAGCACAGGCCAACCTGCTGATTCACCCCGTTGTCGGAATGACAAAGCCGGGTGACGTCGATCATTTCACACGCGTGCGCTGCTACGAAGCCGTGCTTGATAAATACCCGGCCTCGACAACGACAATGAGCCTGCTGAACCTCGCCATGCGCATGGCGGGCCCGCGCGAGGCCGTCTGGCACGGCCTGATCCGCGCCAACCACGGCTGCACGCACTTCATTGTCGGCCGCGACCACGCCGGGCCGGGCAAGAACAGCCAAGGCAAGGACTTCTACGGCCCCTACGACGCTCAGGAGCTTTTCAAGAAGCACGAATCGGAAATCGGCCTTGAAATGGTTGACTTCAAGCACATGGTCTATGTGCAGGAGAAAGCACAGTATTTCCCGGTAGACGAAGTGCCGAAAGACTCGACCGTCTTGGACATTTCGGGAACCGAACTGCGCCGTCGTCTGGCGGAAGGTCTTGAGATCCCTGAATGGTTCTCGTTCCCCGAGGTGGTGAAAGAGCTGCGCCGCACCCGGCCACCGCGGTCCAAGCAGGGCTTCACCGTCTTCTTCACTGGCTTCTCCGGTTCGGGAAAGTCGACCATCGCGAACGCGCTCATGGTCAAGCTGATGGAAATGGGCGGTCGGCCGGTCACACTTCTGGATGGCGATCTGGTTCGCAAGAACCTGTCCTCCGAACTCGGCTTCTCGAAAGAACACCGCGACCTCAACATTCGCCGTATCGGCTATGTCGCATCCGAGATCACGAAGAATGGCGGCATCGCCATCTGTGCGCCGATCGCGCCCTATGCCTCGACCCGCCGCGCGGTCCGCGAAGATATAGAGCAGTTCGGGGCCTTCCTCGAAGTGCATGTCGCAACCTCGATCGAGGAATGCGAACGCCGCGACCGGAAAGGTCTCTATAAGCTCGCTCGCGAGGGCAAGATCAAGGAGTTCACGGGCATTTCCGACCCCTACGATGAGCCGCAGAATCCCGAATTGCGCGTTGAGACAGAGAATGTTGACGTCGACAATTGCGCACATCAGGTCATTCTGAAGCTCGAAAGCATGGGGCTGATCGCTGCCTGAGATCCGGCAGGGCAACACCCGATCGAATTTGTCGCCCCGGCCAAGTGCCGGGGCGTTTCAATTTCAGCCAGCGGCGGGGGTTCTGCCAGCAAGAACTTCGGCAAACAGCGGCAGGTCCATGTTGCCGCCACTGAGGATCACGGCAACCTTCCGTCCCGCCAGTTTCTTGCGCTCCTGAAGCGCCGCGGCCAGCGGCGCGGCCCCGGCACCTTCAGCCAAGTTGTGGATCGCTCTGAAGTAGATGCGTATGGCCCCCGCCACCTCATCGTCGCTCACAGCAACGATGCGGGCCGCGCCTTTCGAATAGATGTCATAGGCCGCCTGAACCGGTATCCGAACTGCCATTCCGTCGGCGATTGTGCGGGCGGAATTGGTTTCAATAAGCCGTCCCGCTTCGACGGACAGTTTGACCGTTTGTGCCTCCGTCGACACGACCCCGACCACCTCCGCCTTGCAGCCAAGCGCATCGCGCGCGGCGATGACGCCGCATATTCCTGATCCGCAACCAATCGGAACGTAGACCGTTTCCAGATCCGGATGTTCGCTGAAAAGCTCCAGCCCGTAGGTGGCGACACCGCGAAGAAGTTCGGTGTGAAACGGTGGCACCGGGAACAGCCCTTCTGCTTCGGCAAGCCGCATCGCCTCGCAGCGCGCCTCGTCGAAATCCCGGCCGAACTCAACCAGCTCGGCCCCAAAAGACTTCATCGCCGCGTTCTTCTCTGTCGAATTTCCAAATGGCACCAGTATCTTGGCACGCAACCCTGCCGCGACCGCAGCGCGCGCCTGACTTTGACCGTGATTGCCTCTTGTCGCGGTGATGATACCGGGGACTTGGGCGTGCTCGCGTTTCAGCCATTCCACGAACGTGATTCCGCCACGCACCTTGAACGCCCCGGTCGGCGCGTGGTTTTCATGCTTCACGATGACTTCGGTGCCCACCTCGCCGGAAATGGCAGGCCACATGTATTGTGGCGTCGGTTGCATGAAGCGTTTCACGATGTCATGCGCAGCGTTCAGGTCTTGTTGGGTAAATAACATGTCGGGACCGGCACCATCTTTTCGGATCAGGGCAGCATAGCTTCTCGTCCCGGTCTCACAAGCCGGGGATGTTCAGCCGGCACGCATCATCCGCCCGATCAGACCGTCCTTGAGCACATACTGGTGAAACAGCGCCGCAGCCGTGTGCATTGCGACAACGATCCATCCGGCGTTGAACAGAACCTCGTGAACTTCACCGGCCTCTCTGACGCCACCAAACCAAGCCATCAGGCCGGATATCGGCAACAGGACGAGGACCAGATACAGCGCCGCATGCGTCAGCCCCGCCACCCGGTTCAGCAAAGAATTCGCGCCCGGCTCAGATGCGGGCACGCCGCGCCGCCAGCGAAGCGCAAGGCGGATCAAAACCAGCACCAGAACGGCAATCCCCGTGTACACGTGCACAGGCACACCCGTTCCAGTGATCTCCTGTCCCTTAAGGAAAGCGCGCCAACCGTCCTTCATCGCCTCGTGCGACACGAAACTGACAATCAGAAGCGCCGCTGTCACCCAATGCAGGATGATCTGAAACCGGCTGTAACCTTGTGGTGCCATGACTGTGAAAACTCCTGCTGCTCAGATCGTGCCGATCACGATCGACTATTTGAGCACATACGCTGGAAAGGAGCTTTTCCGTCGCGCCTAATGCACATTTACCGGGGCAAGGTCATTTTGCCGCGCCAGCACGAAGGCCATGTGACGGTCGCGGACCAGTGCCAGACGCTCGCCGTCGGCGTTGTGCACGGCGTAAAGCTTGTCGGCGCCTTCAGCTGCCTCCTGCACTTCGGCAGGCAAATCTATGACCGCAACGGCGCGCACATAGACAATCCTGTCTTCGTTGCCCGGCAGATTCTCGAATTTGGTATTCATGCTCTTCCCCTCTTCTATCCACGGTCGATCTTGATCGTCTGTACGACAGATCTGGCCTGTGACCGGTTCAGGTCCACGTGCAAAAGACCGTTCTCCATGCTGGCCCCGGCAACATCCACGCCCTCTGCCAGCACAAAGCTGCGCTGGAATTGCCGCGCGGCTATGCCACGATGCAGAAAAATGCGGTCATCGCTCGGGTCGGATTGGCGCCCGCGTATCACCAACTGGCGGTCTTCAACCGTAATCTCAAGATCCGCTTCGGAAAAACCCGCGACCGCAAGCGTGATCCGAAAGGAATGATCGCTCGTCTGTTCGATATTGAAAGGCGGGTATCCACCCAGATCCGTCTTTGCAGCACGCTCCATCAGTCTTTCCAACTGATCGAACCCCAGAAGCATGGGATGGGTACTTAGCGTCAGTTTCGTCATCGACACGTCCTTTAAGAAAGCGACCGTCCTTCACAAGGCCCCGTCCAACGGCGGCCTCGGTTAAAATATGGGGAGTGCAAGTCACAACCGCAAGAGCTTGAAGCCGCGGCGCAAACCCTTTGCGCAGGGACGTATTCTAGATACTCTGCATCGGGCCAGCTGAAAGCGAGTCGGAAAGCCATCAATGAACAAATCCAGCCGAATGGATCATTTTGAAGTCATCCGTGTCAGGCTTGAAGTCTTGCGGCGCGAACATCGTGACCTCGACGATGCCATTCACGCGCTTGAGCAAAGCGGTCGCGCTGATCAGCTCAGGCTGCGTCGCCTGAAGAAGCAGAAGCTCCACCTCAAGGACCAGATCGCGCAGATCGAGGATGAACTGACTCCGGACATTATTGCGTGACAGCATGATCTGGCTATAGTGCCGCTTCCCTGAACCGGAGCGACACGATGACAAAAGTGAAAGTCGGTATCATCATGGGCAGCCAGTCCGACTGGCCGACCATGAAGGAAGCCGCATCTGTGCTCGATGAACTGGGCATTACCCACGAAACCAAGATCGTCTCGGCTCATCGCACCCCCGACCGGCTCTGGGCCTACGGCAAGACAGCGGTTGACCGCGGTCTACAGGTCATCATCGCGGGCGCTGGCGGCGCCGCGCATCTGCCGGGAATGATGGCATCCAAGACCCGCGTTCCGGTCATCGGCGTCCCCATCCAAACCAAGGCTTTGAATGGAATAGACAGCCTGTATTCAATCGTTCAGATGCCAAAGGGCTATCCCGTCGCGACGATGGCAATCGGTGCGGCCGGTGCCGCGAACGCAGGCCTGATGGCCGCGCAAATCCTGTCCCTACAGGACGATGGACTCGCGGCGAGACTCGACAGCTGGCGGCAATCGCTTTCGGCCTCTATTCCGGAAGAGCCGAGCAATGATTGAACCCCTGTCACCAGGCGCCAGGATCGGCATCCTCGGCGGTGGGCAACTCGGCCGCATGCTATCAGTTGCGGCCTCGCGCCTTGGGTTCAGCTGCCATATCTACGAACCCGGAGCCAACCCGCCCGCCGGGCATGTTGCGGAAAAGGTGACGACTGCGGGATATGATGACACTGCGGCACTGACGCGTTTCGCCCAGTCCGTCGATGTCATCACCTATGAATTCGAGAACATCCCGACAGCGGCGCTCGACACGCTTGAAGCGCTGCGCCCGGTTCGCCCGAACCGCGAGGCATTGCGGATCAGTCAGGACCGGCTGACCGAAAAGACCTTCCTGCAGGGTCTAGGGCTGAACACCGCGCCGTTTGCTACAGTCGATAGCCTGAAGGATTTGCAACAAAGCCTGATCACGATCGGAACGCCGTCGATCGTCAAGACCCGGACGCTGGGGTACGATGGCAAAGGTCAATGGCGCATCACTGACACCGTTGATCCGGAGGCCGTCTATGGCGATATGGCTGGCGCCGCCGCAATACTCGAGGGTTTCGTCGACTTCAGCCATGAGGTCTCGGTCGTCGGTGCACGAAGCCTCTCGGGGCAGATCGCTTGCTTTGACCCGGGCGAAAACGTCCACAGAAATGGCATCTTGCACACAACCCGGGTCCCCGCCCGACTCTCACCTTCGCAACGCACCGACGCGGTGCTGATCGCCGCGAAAATCCTGAACGAGCTGGACTATGTCGGCGTTATCGGGGTCGAGCTTTTCGTGACCAAGGGCGGTCTGGTGGTCAATGAATTTGCGCCGCGCGTCCACAATTCCGGGCACTGGACTCAAAACGGCTGCGTGATCGACCAATTCGAACAGCATATCCGGGCAATTGCGGGCTGGCCCCTTGGTGACGGCAGCCGTCATTCGGACATAGAAATGCTGAACCTGATCGGCGATGACATCGAGCGCATTCCCGAAATAGCCTCTGACGGAACCAGCGCGATCCATCTCTACGGAAAAGCCGAGGCGAAGCCCGGCCGGAAAATGGGCCATGTCAACAAGGTCGTCGGCTAGGACGCAGAGGCACATCTGCATCCCGGCGCGCAGACCAGAAAACATCTATTTTTCAATCGCTTCACGAACTGCGTCACTGACTTCGCGCATGACATCTGACAGCGTCAGGCTATGATCGAACTGACCATTTTGCAGAAACTCGATCACCTCTGCGATCACCAGCGGGTTCAGCATCATGAAGGTGTGGGTCACCGGCAGGATAATGTGGTCATCCATCCCGGCCAGAATGGTGGATTCGACCGATACCTTGCCGTCATCCTCCCCCTCGATCAGGTTTGAATACAGCGGGTTCAGCGACCGGTTGCCAGCGATTACGCCCAATTCGAAATCGGGAAAACCCAACTGTCTTGGCAGGCTGTCGTCAGAGGTTCCCAGTTCCAGCCCTGCGGGCCCATTGATCCATTGAAACGGCCCCAGATCACCAAAATAATCCACAAGCTCAGACCCGCGGTTCGGCGGAGCCATCATGACGACCCGACCCATCTGCGCCGGGCGGTTCCCCGCCAGCCATGCACGCGCCAGAATTCCACCCATCGAATGGGTAACGAAATGCACCTTCGTCTCACCGCAAGCGGCAACAGCCGGCGTCACCTGTGCGACCAGATCCTCGATCGGTGCCTTGGTCGACGGATACCCCTTGTTGACAACAGTGTATCCCGCCGCCTTCAGCGCCTCCTCCATGAGCAGCATCGAGTTCTCTGTCCTCGCAAGCCCATGCAGAAGCACGACGCATTCTGCCTGTGCAAGCGCGGGCACCATATAGGCCATCAGGGTAATTATCCTTAACATGCGCCAATGATAGTCGGTCTTTTTTCCAAGTTCGAGATCACGCTTGCAAATGCGGGCTGCAAAACGTCATCAAGTGGCATGAGACACCGTTCGCCCAGACTGGCCGCCCGCGCAATCATCGTCAATGAGGCTCGATTGCTGTTGGTCAACGCCTATCCGAAGGCCAATCGATCCGACCTCTGGTGCGCACCCGGAGGCGGCGTCACCATCGGAACCTCCCTTCCCGACAATCTGGCGCGCGAGGTTCACGAAGAAACCGGACTAACCGTATCGGTCGGCGCTCTGGCCCTGGTGAACGAGTTTCATGACCCTTCAAGCGGATTTCATCAGGTCGAACTGTTTTTCCGCTGTCAGATCATCAACGGCGAACTGCAGGACGACTGGCGCGACCCCGAGGGCATCGTGACCAGCCGTCGGTTCTTCACACTGGCAGAACTTCGCACCATCCGCCTGAAACCCGATAGCCTGCCCGATGTAGCATTCGGCGCGTCCGGCCCGGCCCATTACGACCAGCTTGAAAGAATCGTCCCCTAGCGATCGCGTGAAATTCAGCGGCGAGAAGAGCTTCCCCAGCTTCTGAACCACCCTAGGATTCGCGACATAAAGCCACTGGCACGTTCGACTGCGGCATCCGAAGCTTCGTCGATGTCTTCCAGAAGCGGGTCGATTGAACGTTCGCGAAATTGCGCCAGAATCCGCCATGCGGTGAAAAGCAGTATCGCCAGTGCCGTCAGAACAACGATGTTCACCCAAGGGATGATACGCACGTCTGGCCCTGCCACGGCCTTTATCGAAATCGCGTTCGGGTAGATCGACAGGAACGGCAGCCGCCAGCCATAATGGGTCATCACCGCCCATTCCGGCGCTGCGGAGGTCGATTTCACGTTGGAGGACTCTGCCTGTAGGTTTGAACTGTCATACTTGAAATAGGGCGGCCAGACCCATCCTGTGTCCTCATTGCGGTAGACGATGACTTTTCCGTTCGGGCGAACGGCCTCGATGAAACGAACATCCCTCGTTTCGCCGGTTTCCGCCGTACCGACGTCAGGCGCCGCGTAGAACAGCCAGTTGGACCCGATCGTCGTGATCCGGTTGTAGGTATCCGTGACACGAATGATGTCATGCTGCGGCAAGGTGTAATGCAAGAAAGCACTGACAGACAAAATCAAGAGGCCCCAGAATGACCACTTCAGCCTTCTGCGCCCCTTGCTGCCTCTTGGGAATTTGAAATGGAGCACGGCCGCCGCAACGCCAATCAGGACAATCCAGAACACCCACCAGCCATAGCCCGACATCTTAATTCTCCTATTGGTAGTTCACGAGGTAAACGGTGACCATGAAGACGGCAATTGGCACGACGAAAACCAGCCAGATGAGCTTTCTGCGAAAACCTTTTTCGTATTTGCGCATTCCCGCGTTAATAAATGCGGTCCGCGCGGCCTCGTCCCGGCTGTCGCCGTATTTTTCGTCCCATCGGTTTTCCAGCTTCTCTCTGCGGATCGACCGTGAATAGACCGACACCAGAAGGTAGATCACCGACAGTCCCAAAAACCCGAAAACCGCAAGACGGACAAGCGCTATCATCTGCGGTTCCTTCTGACAGCGCCCCAAGGTCCGACGATATCAATCAACCTCTCGTCCTCACGGTCATTTTGAAGTTGCATCGCTTCCTCACCGCCAAACAGTGCCTCGCGCGCCCCCGACTTGTCGACCTGATATTCCTGAACCAGGAAATCGACGACATACTGCTTCTTGGTATCTGACCACCCCGAATAGAGGCCGTAGAACAGTTCCTTGTGGCAGATGAAGAGTTGCCGAACATCAAGCGGCGTGAGTTCTGCCAGAAGCTGGTTCACCAAGTCCTTGTCAATACCGGGCCGGGCCCGGAGGGTATAAAAATAGGCCGGATGCTCCGAACTTATCCGTGGCCACGGACCGCCGGCCTCGACCCAGCGCTTTAGCGCCGCCAGCCCCTGAAACTCTGGCGGCAGGGCCGCGCCCAACTGTTGGGCAAGATGGCGAAGGTCGCGGCGGGTAGCGCCGTGCAAGTCGAGACCCAACGACGCCGCGGCGTCTATCAGCACAAAATCCATTTTCTGGCCAATGATGGCGGCGGCATCAACATTCTTCGCCCGCACGATCGGCTCGACCAATTCGTTCAGCTCCAGAAACCGCGCAATCATGTTTCGATCCTTGAGGTCGAAGACATAGGCAATTGGCAAGGAGCCCAATTCTCTCTTCGGTCCAACGGAAATCGCGGCCGGATGTGGCATGTCGCGGAAGATGTATAGGCCGCCAAAATGCGCCGTCCAGAAGTTGCCCTGATCCACGCTGAGCGGTTCAAGCTTGATCGGATTTCGGGTGATGTCCCCCGTGCTTTTGGCAAGGGTGATCATTTCGGCGATCAGAACATCATCCCACCAGGCGTCATCGTCCGTCCTGAACCGATCAATCTTCTCTGCCAGCTTGCGCCCTTCGGCAACATGACTGCCAGTGGTATCCGCTGTCACGGTGATCCGGCGGATGTCGAACAGGCGCTCGGGCGACGAAAGATCGAAGACAGAATTCTCCAATTCGCCGGCCACCGCATCGCGCGTGGTCAGTGCGAACAATTCCGCTTCGTTTTCGACGATGAACCGGTGCAGGATCGGCCGCGAGGTAGAGAATTTCGCATTCAGCAGCGGCGCCGTCTTCTGCGCCGAGGTAAGCAAGATGAACTGTCTGTTGCAACCATTTGGATTAAGATACAAAAAATCGTCCAGCTCATCCCCGATCTCGGGCGAATATCCGGACAGGTCGATATGAAAATCCTTCAGCTTCGTGGTCTTGCCGGTCAGTTGCTTGAGCGCGCGGTTGTAGCGCTCGACCAGTTGCACCGAGTTCACCGGAATCAGGTTGCCAAACATCAGCCCGGCTTCGATCAGGCGCTTCACTGCCGCCCCTCCCGCATGATGTCTTCGCCTTTCAATTTCTCGACCCGCTGCGCACCGACATACCACCAGATGACCAGTAACGGCGCCCACAAGATCGCCGCGCGCGCAGATACCCCTAGCAGAAACCCGATCGTGCCGCCGGCATCCACTGCCAGCGCTTGCCCCAGTTCCGCCCCGTGCCGCGCATAAAGCTCGGCAAACAGCACCGCTCCGCCAAACCAAAGTACAAGCGCCGACAGCCCTATGCCAAGCGCAACGCGGCGATGGGAACGCGTTGCCCACGGCGTCAGGCCCCGTGGCAGCAGCACCGCGAGCCCCATCAGC
This sequence comes from Paracoccaceae bacterium, assembly GCA_024642725.1. Lineage (GTDB taxonomy): Bacteria > Pseudomonadota > Alphaproteobacteria > Rhodobacterales > Rhodobacteraceae > JAHEAO01. The sequence continues at coordinate 67,003 of JAHEAO010000001.1, forward strand.
ACCACCGCGGGAATCATCAGATCATTGTTTAGGTTTAGATGTCTAAGGCCGGTCATTCATCCACTTTCCCGCTCATATACCGGCGGCGCGCTTCGTCCATGCGCCCCATCTCACGTACGGCGTTCTCAATCGCCGCCTCGTCGGATTTGTCGGCGTATCTGAATTCGCTGTCGGCGTAACGATTGATCTCCTGAATGACCATGTCGACGGTGATCGGTTGCATCAGGTCACGGATCATCGCCAGCTTTTCGTCATAGGGCTTGAACAGGAACAGGTCGGGCTTTTCCATCCAGTCCTCGGGCAGTTCGAAATCCATTGCCCGGACCTTGATCGCATCGGTGATGTTCTTGATCGCGCGTCCGGTAAATCGGTCATCGGCCTCTTGTATCGCCTTGAGATAGCTGCCCATCTTGGCAATCGTGTCCAGACGGCCATTTTTCTTTTCCGTCTTATCCCAGACGTTTAGTAGTGCTTCCTCATGCGGGCGGCTATGCGCCTCGAAACTCTTGGCCACCGCCCGCTTGATTTCCTGCGCCGCATAAAGATCGTGATCGCCCAGCGGAATTTCATGCCCCTTGCCAAGAAGCAGCGCGAGTATGTCGATATAGTCCTCACGGCTCTGCGGCCCGTCGACAAGGAACCGCGCCCCTGCCCGTTGCCGCAAGGCATCGTCGACATTTTCCGGATAGTTCGAAAACATCCCGAAGGTGCAATTCCCTCGCACGACCGTATTGGCACCCGAAAACGCCTCCATGAACACCGCCGTGACTTCCTGCTGCCCCGCCGAGGACTGCCGATCACCCCGCTTACCCGCGATCTGGTCGATGTCATCGATCGTGCCGAACCCGATCACGTTCGGATCCAGAACATTGGTCACGAAAGCCTTGGCATTCTGACCCGACTTGCCCTGATAGCTGTCGATCTGGTCGATGCTGAAATTCTGATACCGGAACGGATAGCCCGCAGTCTGGCAATAGCCGTTGATCAGACCCGCCATCATCTGGATCAGCGTCGTCTTCCCGGTGCCGGGCTTACCGTCGCCCATGAAGGTGAAAATGAAACCGCCGAGTTCCGCGAAGGGATTTAGCTTTCTGTCGAAGTCATAGGCCATCACCATCTTTGACAGTTTCATCGCCTGATATTTGGCAATGTGGTTTCCGACGACTTCATTCGGTTTCTTGAACGTCATGGTCAGGGCAGCACCCCGGCCTTTTCGGCTGGGGGTGAAACCGGCGATCGTGAAATCGTCGGCCTCAACCCGGTAGCGCATGTCGGCAAAGGGGCCAAGTCGTCCCGCCGTCTGCGCCCGCAACGCGACCTTCTCCATCAGTTGTTCGGCAAAAGAAAGCACCGTCGCCACAAGCCGGGGCTCGTCGCTGGCAAACAGCGCCAGATCCTGATCAAGTTCCCAGAGCGCGCCATGCAAGGCCAACTGCGCATTGTCCGTCAGGACTTCGTCTACTGACCCGATCTCGACAGTTATTTCGGAGGCTGACGAGGCCAAGAGAAAGGCAGTAGCATTCGCGAAAGTGTAAAGCGTCGCCAGCGCCTCTCCAGTCAGAAGTTCAGAGAATTCGTTCGAGCGAGACGCAGGTAGCCGACCCTCGAGGTTCTCGCGTTTGAGCGTGCTGAGTCCAGTCTGATCCGAATAGGTCTTCCCGACGGCCAGCGAAATCGAGATTGCCCGGCGCAATGACTGCATAACCGTTGCTTGCAGCGCGGAGATCAACACATCTCCGCCGTCACTTGCCTCTATCCGCTCGGCCAAACGAACGCCTTCGGGCCGGGCGGTCGAACGGGTCACCAGACCCGGTGTTGTTGACCTAAATCGTGGTCGGGTACCGATACCCGGTGATCTTCCGGCGGGAAGATCGACCGCCTCCGCTTTTGCAATTCGAGGTGTATGGTCTAAGCCCTGCAACATCGCGGCCGCCGACGAATAATGTTCGCGGACGTCTTCCTCTCTAAGTTCCATCTGATCCGCTGGAAGACTCATGCACTCATTCTCCGACTATTCGTCATCTGTAACTGATCACCCTTCCTTGCGGGCTCACTACAAACTTCCTCACGTCCCTGAACCCCGGCGGGTCAAGCTCTGCCAGAACCTGATATGGTCGCTCGGGCAGGATGACGGCGCGCTCTGTTCGGGTTGAACCGGTGTCGACACCTCTCCCCGTGAACGGATCAAGTGAAAATATCTCGCGTTCCACCTTGCCGAACCATCCGGATTTCTGCAGCTCCACCCGCTCGCTTTCCAACTCCTCGACAGTCCATGCCAGGGTCCAGTCTTCGCCTTCGGGCGATTTCGCATCCTCAAGGACCTTTCTGATCGGTCCGGTTTGTCGTGTGTAGGCGCTTGAATACATCGGGCCGATATGGATACGGCGCAGGCGTTTTGGATGAAGGTCGTCAAAATCCTTGTCGAAACCCTGCGCGATCGTCAGCAGTTTCAGCCCGGCGATGGATTGGGCCATCAGATGGCTTTGGGCCTCCGGATATCTTCGCTGGTCCTTGGGAAGCGCGATGCGGCCGGTGTCTTCAAGTTCCATCAGATAGATTGTCGGAAGATTTACCTGGCTGTCATAGACGGCCCAATGCAACTCGTAGAGGCGACGGCCTTCACCCACATCCCGCAGCCATATTGCTTCGGGGTCGTTCTGCGCCCAAAAAAGCCCCCCCTGCAGCAGCGCTTCGTAATAGAGCCGCTGTGAAAGCGCGAATTGCAGCTTGGTTGGGATCGAAAGATCGCCGACGATCGTGCGTATCATCTCTGATTTCAGATCCGACACCGGCATCATTCCTTTCAGATGTCGGTCGGCCTGCTGCGCGTCATTGGCCATCGTCATCAATTCGCGAAAGACCGGAAACCCGCTTTCATGCGCGTCGAAGGAAAGCGAACCAAAGAAAGTCCCGGCGTCACGACCAGTCATCAGATACTTCATGGACAACGCCTGAAACGTGCGCGCAATCGCCGAAATATATCCCCCGACGACCGCAACGTCTGTCTTGGATAGCCTGCGCTCCGCCTCCATCGTTGCGGCGACGCGCGTCAAATGGCCGGTAATCGCCTCGAACTTCTGGAAATAGCGCCGAGCAGCGAAAGAGTCGGTCAGACCGACGTGATCATGTGTCAGTTCTGCCTTGACGTCTTCGGTCTGCGTTTCGATCGCCACCTAAGCCCCATAAAGGTTCTTGTCGTGTTTCTCGACTATTTTCTGGAATCTCCGCGCAAAGCGTTCATCTGCCTTCGCCTTCTGTTCCAGCACCTTGCGCGCGAATACCATATGATCTTCATGCGCTTCCAGCATGTCGGCCATCCGTGTATTGGTGGCTGATCCGATCCCGGCCATTGCTGCCTGGGCCTCTTGATCCGTCTTGACGCCTATCTCGTTGATCCGATGAGCAACGTCCTGCTGCTGCGCCGTCTTCAGCGACTTTGACAGCGCATCATAGAGGACCACGCGCTGCTTGGTGTCCGTCTGAAGCTTGTTGATCAGGACCATCTGAGTGGCAGACTGATTCTGCAGGGAGTCAATCCAGGTCTTTCCCTTCTCGATATAGCGTTCCAGCGTTTGCGACTTTGCCAGCATGACCTGCTCGGATTGCACAAGCTCATTGTACTTCGTGTTCAACGCGGCAAGTTCCGTTTCGAGTTTCGTTCTCGCAGCTGCGTCCTGTTCGACGGAAATCTTGTTTTCCAATTCGATTATCTTCGGGTCCATGCCCTGGATTTCTGTCCGCGTCCCTTCGAGCTCGCCAACAGTGAACTCTCGCTCTTCCAAGGTTTCCGAGAGATTGCCTTCAACCCGATCCTTCTGCGTGTTCAGGACGTTCAGTTGGCTCTCCAAGAGCTTGACGATTATGTCCGATTTGCCAATCAGGTCCTGCAGCTTGTCATCAATCGAAGCGGTTCGCATCCGCTCTTGCCGCATTGAATCGGATTTGCCCTGCGAGAACACGCCGACAAAGCTTTCCCAGCCTGTCTTGTTCCGCATCTCGTCAAAGTCCTTCGAAAACGCGCTGGTCACATCGTCGAGACCCATGATCAACTCGGCGATGTTCGCATTCATCAACTCTGTATGTGCGTGGACGTCGTCCAGAGTCGCATTTTCGATGTCGATTGCAATATCCTCTCCGGACGCAATCTTGTGTCGCGCGGTCTCTATCGCACTGGTGATCTCGGAGATTTTGGATTGGGCCGCAGCAACTTCTTCCTGGCTCTTGCGAATCTGTGCGTCAAGGTCAGCCATTTGCACTCCCTCACCTTTTCAATGACTTGGCAATTATATGGGGATCGTAACGCAATTTTCAGCCCCTCGTCATCCGATTTCGAACTACGGCGCATTGCGGGCTTCTGCGACGTTCTTTAGCGTCAACAAAATGCAACACGAGAGGACGAGATGACCGATAGCATTCTAATGGTTGCAACGACACAAACCGAACTCGAAACCGAACGACCTGACCCGGAAAAAGTTCTATCCGGCGATCCGGTATTCAAGACATGGAACATCGAAGAGCGTGACGGCCTGTATTGCGGCATCTGGGAATCAACACCCGGGAAATGGCGCATTCGCTATGAAGAGTGGGAGTATTGCCGGATCTTATCCGGGGTCTCCATACTCACAGCAACGGATGGCACCCCCCGCAAAGTAGTGGCAGGGGACAGTTTTATCATCCGTCCGGGCTTTGAAGGGACCTGGGAAGTCATTGAAACGACGCGCAAGGATTACGTCATCAGACTTTGACCGGAAATGCAGCGCCCAGATTTAAAGAGCTTTTTGAGCCGCAGTCCGCTAGCGTCGAGACAGATATTCGAAATCGGGGAGAGGCAAGATGGGTATCCTTATAATGTTGGTCATCGGTGCGATTGCGGGCTGGCTCGCCGGCCAGCTGGTTGAAGGTTTTGGCTTTGGCCTCATCGGAAACATTGCAGTCGGCATCGTTGGCGCCGTTATCGCCGGGTTCATTCTTCCGCGTGTCGGATTTGGAATGGGCGGCAGCATTCTCGGTTCGGTTGTTCACGCAACAATCGGTGCGGTCATTCTATTGTTCATTATCAAACTGGTCAAAAAGGCCTAGTCGAGCACGAAGTCGTCGCAGCCGAACAATCTGACTGTGCCAACGTCGCGGTATGCGATTTCGACATCGTCAGGGCTCAGGGCTAAGAGTTCAGAGTTCAGGATGGTCAGGATGGTCAGGCGTTGGTTTCCGGATCAATGCCTGTCGCACCATAGATCGTTTCAGGCGACACGATCTTGGGTGGCAGTTCGACACCACGATTGGCCATTTCTACACCTTCAAGCCGCAGCGAGTCGTCATAGCTGCGGATCACGACCCGGGCCCCGAGTTCAGTGCGGTCAAACAGATCAATCACATCCTGGTTGAAAAGTCTGATGCACCCGGCCGACCCCGAATTCCCCACGGATTCTAGGTCATTGGTTCCATGTATTCGATAGTGGGTATCCCGGCTGCCGCTATACAGGTAGAGCGCCCTTGCGCCCAGCGGGCTGGCCAAACCGCCGGGAACTCCACCTGAAAACGCTCCGTAGACCTCGGGTTCGTTGCGCAGCATGTTACGGGTGGGCGTCCAGCCGGGCCACTCAACCTTGCGCCGGACAACAGTTGGGCGGCTCAGCGATTTTCCTGCACGACCAACGCCAATCGGATAGCGCATCGCCGTTCCGTCATATTGGACAAGGTACAAGAACTTGGCATAGGGATCGACCTCGATGTCACCAGCCCCCTGATAACCGCTGTAGGGGACCAACGAGCGCTGGTTGACGCCCTGCAAATATTGCGACGGAATACCCGGAAGCGAGTAACCGTTATCCTCGACCGGCCCGTAGCCCGGCAGAAAATCTTCTCTTGCAACTTCCGCACCCGGCGTACGGGCACAAGCAGCAACGCCGCCCAACAGCATCAAGGCTCCAAAGGTCCGCCTTGAGATTACGCTTGCATTCATATGTCCCGCCCCGTTCGCGCCTACATTCCTAAACTGCTTATCAGTGACGAAATTCTGTGCAATTGCAAGGTCTTTGGCAACCGAGCAATATGCAGGGCAGCGGTCGGATTGCAACACTTCCGACCGCTGCGGGGATAGCCCGGTCAACCAACCACGTTGAAATCCGGCCCATAGGGGTACTTCGTGATATCTTCGGCACCGTCAGCCGTCACAACGAGAATGTCGTGCTCCCGATAACCGCCCGCCCCGGGCCGACCATCCGGGATCGTCAACATCGGCTCCATCGAGATGACCATACCCGGTTCGAGCACGGTATCGATATCTTCTCGCAACTCCAGACCGGCCTCTCGGCCATAGTAATGCGACAGGACACCAAAGGAATGGCCATAGCCGAAAGTGCGGTACTGCAAGAGATCTCGCTCTTGAAGAAACGCATTCACGCCCACCGTTATCCCCGAACAGGTTGCACCTGGCTTGATCAGGCTCATTCCCAGTTCATGCGCCTCGATATTGGCCTGCCAGAATTCAAGGCTGGACTTGTCTACCTCGCCCACGAACATCGTGCGCTCAAGAGCGGTATAATATCCTGATATCATTGGGAAAGTGTTGAGAGACAGGATGTCTCCGCGTTGCAACCTCCGGCTTGTCACCGGGTTGTGAGCACCGTCAGTATTGAGCCCGGACTGAAACCACACCCAAGTGTCGCGGTACTCCGCATCGGGAAAGGCCCTAGCGATCTCGACTTCCATGGCGTCTCGGCCCGCCATGGCAATGTCGATTTCCCGGGCACCCTGTTTCACGGCATCGTGGATGGCAAAACCGCCGACGTCTGCAACACGCGCGCCTTCGCGGATCAGCGCGATCTCGGCGGGGCTTTTATGCATCCGCTGCCGCATTGTTGCGGGGGCAATGTCCACGCGCGACTTGGGATTTAGAAAGGCATCAAGCTTGGCGGACTGAAGCATCGTCAGGTGGTCCGCCTCGAAACCGATCACCCGGCCCTCTCCGGCGACGGAACGTACCGCGCGCCAGTAATTGTCGCGTTGCCAATCGGAATAGGTAATGTTGTCCCCGTGGCACCTTCTCCAAGGTTGCCCCGCATCAATTCCGGCCGAAATTGTCACGTTTTCCGAGGGCGTTACGACAAGAGCGTAAGGGCGCCCAAAGCTGCAGTAAAGGAAGCCGGAATAGTAGGCGATGTTGTGCATCGACGTCAGGACGACGGCGTCAGCACCAGCCTCATCCATGATCCTGCGAAGGCCCGATAGCCGTGCGTCATACTCTGCTGCGCTGAATGGCAGGGAAACTTTGTCGTTGTTGTGGAAGCGGTAGAAATCTGTGCGGGTATTCGTCATTTTCGACCCTCTGGAACGGGCCCGGCATCCGCCCGGACCCCAAAAGATCCCGGCGTTCAGGACGACAAGAGCCATGATTGCGGCGACGCCATCGCTGCGACTCGCGGCGGACATTATCCGAATCGGGTGGCGAGTCACGAAGAATTTGGCAGCATCGGTTAGCGCCGCCTGGCGGCATTCCCTGATGCCTTCCAGGGGCCTTCGTTGATGCGTCTAGTGCGCTGTCAAAGAACGAAATCCGGTTTCCGCCCAACCTGTGAATCGTGTCGCCCCAGACCGCAGCCGGGCCCCTTTGGCGGCGCAGAGCAGGCGCCCAAAGTCGTAGAGTTTTGCGTCGCGGAGAGACAAATCAGACCGGCTTACCTGCCGCGCGCCGGACCACCATCACCAGATCAAAGTCGCTTGAAAACCGGATTTTTCTTTTTATTCTGCGCCTTTGACCAAGTGGACCCCGGCTCCCTTGAAGCGACGAGGCCTTAGCAAGGGGAGAAGACCCATGAAGACGAGATGGATTATTGCAACCGCCGGATTCGCGGCGCCTTGAGCCTGTGGTGGCATGGGCGGACGGCACGACCTGCGCGTAATTTGCGGTGCGACGGACGTGATCATGGATGCCGATACCGCTGCGACGATCAAGGCGAATACGGGTGCAGAGAACTTTGGCACCGATATCTGCGCCGTCGCGAACCAGATCGACTCCTCTTCCTACTCAAAACCCGAGACGGTGAAAGTAACCATGCCGTCAGGCAGCGAATATGATGTGAAGCTGCAGGCAAGCCAGCCGTAGCCAATAACCTTGGTGTCGTAGCACGTCCTGTCCTTCGGACGGGCACCACGATTGAAGCTGAGACTGCGAGGCCCCCACCGCGGACAGCGGGGACGTTGTTTTTGCTTCGTCCCAAAGGGCTCTCCCTATGCAAGGGCGCTTTCGATTTCCGCAAGCGTTGCCTTTTCCGCATCGCTGACCTGCACGCCACCGAATCCCATGAAACCACCTTCGGAAGCCGCCTCGGCAGTCTTTTCGGCAATGGATTTCAACCATGCCTTGAACGCTGGTGCTTCTGCCGGAGCCTTGGCGTCGAGAATGGCGGCCACCCGTTTCAGCCCATCAAGGGCCGCCTGCTTGGCGTCAGCCGGTGCCTTGCCCTTGACCTCGGACTTGAGATTGTCGCGCACAAGGCTGCGGCCTTCCGAGGTCTCGTATTCGCTTGCGATCGCCTTGGCGATAGCGTTGGCACTGTCGTCTTTCTTCACCGCCTGAAGCGCTGTCGCGCTTGAAACGCTTTCTTTCATTAGTCCGATCAGACCACTGGGGTCGCTCAATGTCACCGCCATACCCGCGAGCATCGGGCTGCTTAGCACGAGTTTCCATTCCTCCGCCGTGAATGCCGATTTGTCGATCATCAGAAATCCTCCACCACACTGAAAACTCTGCCCGAGCCTGCTGAAATTGTGTTCTTGTGGCTGCAAGTTAACGGATAACCCGCTGACGCTGTCAAATCTCTTGGGTCCGAAGAAGTACAGATCGAACCAAAAATCTTTGCCCACCGGATGTTTCATGAGAAGGTGGCGCAAAAGCGGAGAGCTGCCATGCGACTTGAGGGAAAGACAGCGATTGTCACTGGCGGCGGGTCGGGCTTCGGCGCCGGCATTTGCAGACGGTTTGCCGTTGAAGGCGCGCGTGTCATGGTGGCCGACGTCAATATGGATGCGGCACAGCTGGTCGCCGAGGAAATCCACGGTATCGCGTTCGAGGTCGATGTTTCCCTGAACGGAAGCGTGAGTGCCATGGCCCATGCCGCGATCGAGACATTCGGTGCGCTGGATATTCTGGTCAACAACGCTGGTATCACGCATTTGCCGATGCCGATGGAGAGCGTGCCCGAAGCCGAGTTCGACCGGGTTCTGGCCGTTAATGCCAAGTCCGTTTACCTGACCGCTCATCATCTGGTGCCGCACATGAAGCAGCGGGGCGCCGGCGCGATCCTGAACATCGCCTCGACCGCAGGCCTGTCGCCGCGGCCCGGGTTGAACTGGTACAATGCCTCGAAGGGTTGGATGATCACTGCGACCAAGACCATGGCGGTGGAATTGGCGCCGGCGGGCGTGCGGGTCAACGCCTTGTGCCCGGTTGCCGGGGAAACGCCACTGCTGGCGTCTTTCCTGGGCGAGGATACTCCCGAGCGCCGGGCCAAATTCCTGGCGACGATTCCGCTGGGTCGATTTTCGACGCCCGAGGACCTGGCGAATGCGGCGACGTTCCTGTGTTCGGACGAAGCGAGCATGGTAACGGGTGTCGCGATGGAAATTGATGGCGGGCGTTGCATCTGAGGATCGAAGGCGGCTGTCTGGCCTCCTTCCAGTTGTGGGAGCGCGACGCGCAGTAGTTGTGAACAGATGAAGGCGGGTAAACCAATGATGCGACCAGGTCCACGGAACCTGATCACCGATGTCGGGGGCTTTCTGGTCGGAAATGCCGAAGACCATCGGCTGAAATCCGGGGTAACGGTCCTGACGGCAGCAGCGCCATTCGTCGCTGCGGTGCATGTCATGGGTGGCGCTCCGGGGACCCGAGAGACCGATCTGTTGTCGCCGGAAAATCTGGTGCAGGAGGTGGATGCCCTTGTGCTGTCGGGCGGTTCGGCTTTGGGGCTGTCGGCTGGGTCGGGCGTGGCCGATGCGCTGCGGGCAAAGGGGCGCGGTTTCGATGTGGGCGGTCAACACGTCCCGATCGTACCGGCGGCCATCCTCTTCGATTTGCTCAATGGCGGTGACAAGGACTGGGGCGAGAACCCCTATCCGGCATTGGGAGTAGCGGCCTTGAACGCGTCAGGGCTGGATTTCGAGATCGGGACAGCCGGGGCCGGAACCGGGGCAACGACGGCAACTCTGAAGGGCGGCTTGGGATCGGCGTCAATCGTGCTACCGTCGGGAACGACGGTGGGGGCGCTGGTGGCGGTGAACGCGCTGGGCTCCGCAACCGTCGGAGACGGGCCGCATTTCTGGGCGGCGCCGTTCGAGATCGGTGCGGAATTCGGCGGGCTTGGCGCGGCCCCGGATTTCGATGCCCGGGCATTGCCGGTCACCAAGCATGGCCCCTCGCAAAACACGACGGTTGCGATCGTGGCAACGGATGCACGCCTGACCCAGGCCGAGGCCAAGCGCATGGCGATTGCCGCGCATGACGGGATGGCCCGCGCGCTGGTGCCAAGCCATACGCCGATGGACGGCGATCTGGTATTTGCTGCGGCCAATGGCCGGGGACCGGCCCCAAGCGGTACAGATGCGCTGCTGATCGGCCACGCGGCGGCTCTGTGCCTGTCGCGGGCGATAGCGCGCGGTGTTCATGCGGCGACGCCCGCAGCGGGCGATGCATTGCCTTGCTGGATAGGTTAGCGCAATGGGGCCGGACGTTGTCGCCTATTCGGACGCGGGGGTTACACTGGATTTTCCAAAGCATTGGTCAGGAGGATTTGATGAAGAATTTTTTGTTTTCGGTCGCGTTGATCACGGCCCTCGGTTCCTCAGTTCGGGCCGACGAGGTCACGGACACCTTGGCGAGCGCAGTTGAAGCTTACCAGGCAGGCGACATCAAATACGCGCTTGAAGAAATCGCCTATGCCAAGCAGTTGCTGAACGACATGCAGTCCGGGGCGCTTGAAACGTTCCTGCCCGAAGCACCGGAAGGCTGGACCCGCGAAATCGATGTCGATGCCGCCGCGGGCATGGCCGCGATGGGCGGGACGGGCGCGGTTGCAGTCTACAAGACCGAGACGAGCGGCCAGAATGAGCGGTTCACGATGACAATCATGATCGACAGTCCCATGGTCGCGGGCATGGCTGGTCTGTTTGGCAATGCCGCTCTGATGGGGTCCCAGAGCAAAATGCTGCGCGTGGGGCGCGAGAAGTTCCTGCAGCAGAATGACAAACTAATGGGCTTGATCGACGGTCGGGTGTTTGTTCAGGTCGAAGGCGGCGACCCCGAACTGGTTGTCCCGATGCTGGAGACCATGGACCTGCGCGCGTTGGGCCGGTTCGGGCTATAGCCCAGCTAGCAAGGTTTCCACCAGCGGGCTCTCGGGGTCGCGCAGACCGTCGATGATGTCGAAATGATGCCGACCCGGATCGACGTGCAGCCTTGCGTTCGGCCATGCCTCGGCGAGCCAGCGGGCCTGGTCGAGGAAGGCGTGGCGTTCTTCGGCGCCGACCCAGACCGTCACCGGAATGTCGCGGATATCGACCTGAAGTGCCGGACTTTCGGCGGCGGCCTCGGCCGCGTCGAGGCGCAATTCGGTGTTCAGTTTGGTCGCCAGAAGTGGACGCAGGTCCGACAGCGGCGAGATCGGCACGATCCGAGCGATGCGGGCAGCAATATCTTCGGGCAGCACAATATCCCGGCAGGCCATGCGCGCCGACAGGTGCCCGCCCGCCGAGTGCCCGGTCACGACGATGGGACCGGGCACCAGCCCTGCCGCATAGCTGACCGCCGCTGCAATTTCCACTGTGATTTCCGATACCCGGACGACAGGCGCAAGCGTATAGGACGGCATCGCAACCGCCCAGCCGCGCGCCACGGCACCGGCAGCGAAATGCGACCATTGCTTCCGGTCGAACAGGTGCCAGTAGCCGCCATGGATGAACACAAGAAGCCCGCCGGCGCTACCCGCGGGCAGGAAAAGGTCCAGCCGCTGGCGGTCCTTGGGGCCATAAGCGAGGTTCAACCGGGCGCGTCCCGCCAAACCCTCCAACTCGCGCCAGGATTGGGCCTCGGCGGCCCAACGATCCGGGTAGTCATCTCCTCCCGGAATGAAAGCACGGTTCTCGTATGCGGTGTCAGGATCCATTTCAAACGCTCCGTTTTGCCCTATATATCTGGACAAGCCCCCCAAGCATATGCTTTGGCGTTAAATATTCTAAACAGAGGTGACCCATGCTCGATTCTCCGACGAAGCTCTCCAGCCTGCTCAATGACCCCGATCTGTTGGCGACAAAGGCCTATGTTGCTGGTGAGTGGGTCGATGCCAGTGACGGCAAGACTTTCGACGTCACGAACCCGGCGCGCGGAGATGTGATTGCCAAGGTGGCCGATCTCGGCCGCGCAGAATGCGCACGCGCAATTGCGGCCGCTGAAAAGGCGCAAAAGGAATGGGCCAGTTGGACCGGCAAGGAGCGCGCTGCGGTGCTGCGCAAATGGTTCGACCTGATGGTTGAACATGCCGAAGACCTGGGCACGATCCTGACCGCCGAGCAAGGCAAGCCGCAGGCAGAGGCAAAGGGAGAGATCCTTTACGGGGCGTCTTTCGTTGAATGGTTCGCCGAAGAAGCCAAGCGCGTCTACGGCGAGACCATCCCCGGCCATCAGCGCGACAAACGGATCACCGTTATCAAGCAGCCGATCGGTGTCGCGGCCTCGATCACACCTTGGAATTTCCCGAATGCGATGATCACCCGCAAGGCCGCCCCGGCGCTGGCGGCGGGCTGCGCCTTTGTTGCCCGCCCTGCTGCTGAGACGCCGCTGTCGGCGTTGGCCTTGGGTGTCCTTGCTGACCGTGCCGGCCTGCCGAAGGGCGTGTTGTCGATCATCACGTCATCGCGTTCGTCCGACATCGGCAAGGAATTCTGCGAAAACCCGGCCGTGCGCAAGCTGACCTTTACCGGATCGACTGAAGTGGGCCGCATCCTGCTGCGCCAAGCTGCCGATCAGGTGATGAAATGTTCCATGGAACTGGGTGGCAACGCACCGTTCATCGTGTTTGACGACGCCGATCTGGATGCCGCTGTCGAAGGCGCCATGATCTCGAAATATCGCAACAACGGCCAGACATGTGTCTGTGCGAACCGGCTTTATGTTCAGGCCGGGGTCTATGACGCCTTTGCGGAAAAGCTGGCGGCGGCGGTTGCCAAGATGAAGGTTGGCGACGGGCTGGAAGGCGGATCGCAGCTTGGGCCGCTGATCAACAAGGCCGCGGTCGAAAAGATGCAGGAGCATATCGCCGACGCGACCAGCAAGGGCGGCAAGGTTGTTTCCGGCGGCAAGCTGCACGAGAAGGGCGGCACCTTCTTTGAGCCGACGATCATTACCGGCGCGACGCAGGACATGTTGTTTTCGAAAGAGGAAACCTTCGGCCCGCTGGCGCCGCTGTTCAAGTTCGACACCGTCGATGAAGTCATCGCGATGGCCAACGACACGATTTTCGGTCTGGCGGCCTATTTCTATGCCCGCGATCTGAGCCGCGTCACCAAGGTGGCCGAGGCGCTGGAATACGGCATGGTCGGCATCAATACGGGCCTTATCTCGACCGAGGTGGCGCCGTTTGGCGGGGTCAAGCAATCCGGGCTGGGCCGTGAAGGATCACATCACGGCATCGACGAGTTCATGGAGATGAAATACCTCTGCGTCTCGGTGTGAGGGGGCCTTCTGTCCACATGTGGACGGAAAACGGAAACGTTGCAAATCAAGGGGATGGCCTTTTGCGTTAGGCCATCTTTAACCTTTCACGCCACCGCGCGCCCGGACCTTGACACAATATCCGGCCGTGTCGCCACCCGGCCTAGACGGCCTGTGCGCCAGAGAAATCGAAGGCATCCGGACTGACGGACTGCGCAATCACATTCTCGAAATGACAGGCAAGCGCCAGCCGGGGCAGTTGACCCAGAAAGGCCTGTGCATGTGGCCTTGCAACATGCACGCCATGCGCCGCTTCACTTTCAAAGCATTCGCAGATCAGAACCGCGCGCGGATCATCGGCCTTGCGCAGCATCTCGAAGAACCGGCATTCCGGTTCCGCACGGCAGGCCGCGGCATAGGGCGCAACCAGACTGTCAAATTCGGCCTGGGCGCCTTCACGAAGCGTCATCCAGCCGATAATGTATTTGTTTCCCGGTGCCGGCACTTTCATCTCGACCTCTCGACTGCAGCATTTCTGAATAGGCGATCCCCCGGG
>JAHEAO010000001.1:81363-106211 GCA_024642725.1 Paracoccaceae bacterium
CAAATTCGGCCTGGGCGCCTTCACGAAGCGTCATCCAGCCGATAATGTATTTGTTTCCCGGTGCCGGCACTTTCATCTCGACCTCTCGACTGCAGCATTTCTGAATAGGCGATCCCCCGGGCCTTGTGAAAGCCCGGCGATCACGAATTCATTCTAACATGAAACGGCGGCGCAGGTGGGAGAATGTCGACGCGCCTGCGCCGCGTCGACCGGCAAGGGGGCGCTGCCCCCTTGAACCCCCGGGATATTTGCCAACAAAAGAAGGCCGGATTCAGGATCCGTGTTTCCTCTGTTCGAAAATATCCCCGCCGGAGGCTCGCCGGGGCCGCAGGCGCGGAAATGGAAGGCGCGGCAAAGTCGGACATGACACGCGCCGCCCTGCCTGAGCAGCGAACGGCAGTTTCGAGCCCGGTGCGGACACGACGCCCTTAATTCCATTCGCCTCAATCCGGGTTCTATTGCGACAGCTGGAGAAATGGTGCAGCTTTTCCTTCTGAACAAAGGGACAAGGACATTCGATGATTGAAGCTCCGCCAATGCTGACGATCAGCACTGCATTTCGGCGACCCACCGACGCGCAGATCTCGGCGTTTCAGGGCGTTCCTTCAGGATTTGTCGTGGATGCTCTGTTCGGCCGAGGTGCGCTATCGTGCAGCATCCAGCCGATTGGCGCCGGACGTGATATTCATTGCGTCGCCGCAGGTCCCGCTTTGACCGCCGACTGTGGTGCGGCAGATGTGCTCGCAACCTTTGCGGCGCTGAAATTTATCAGGCCCGGAGATTTGGTTGTTTCGGCCTTTGCTGCCCACATGGGGTGCGCTGCGGCAGGTGATCGACTTGTTGGCATGATGAAGAATTGCGGTGCTGCCGGTTTTGTCACAGACGGTCCGGTCCGGGACTATGTCGGCATCGTGCCGGTTGGATTGCCAGTTTGGTGCGCTGGTCTGACACCTGCGTCCCCGCACATGTCAGGCCCCGGTTCGGTTGGCTTTCCAATACAGATCGGCGGTCAGGAGATTGAAACAGGCGACATGATTGTCGCTGACCGAGATGGGGTCGTTGTCGTTCCCTTCGAGCGAATAGATGAAGTGATCCAAAAGCTGGCGCGTATCTCTGAACTCGAGAAGTCGCTGGACGGGGAAGTCGCGCAGGGATTGAAAGTGCCCAGTTGGGTCGAGGCATATCTTGCCAGCGACAAAACCGTTCGCAAAGACTGAGTAGATCCGCAACCATTGCGATCGTCCCCTTTGTTCCGCAGCGGCGACCTGACGGGCCACACGGCGCTGGCAGGTATGCAGGGCGAGTGGCGGCGGGGGCGGGTTTCACGCCTCTTTGACGGCCCTTGCAATTTTTTCCCAAGGATTGACCATCGGCCTGCGTCATACTCAATGTGATGCGGATGAGCGTGACAGATGAAGCCCTGGCCCTTGCGGCGGCGGGCGGCGACGGCAAGGCTTTTGCGGCCTTGCTGGAACGCCGCTATGACGGGCTCTTCCGCCTGTGCTTCCGGCTGACAGGCGCGCGCACCGAGGCCGAGGATCTGACGCAGGACATCTGCGCGGCCCTGCCTGCGAAACTCGCCGGTTACCGGGGCGATGCGCGTGTATCCACGTGGCTTTACCGGGTTGCGGTCAATGCCGCGCATGACCGGCGACGCCGCGCGGCAAGCCATGCGCGGGCCGCCGATGGCTGGGGCGACTGGGAAGTGAACCGGCGCGCGGGCGATGCCGAGGCTGCGGAACGAGTGGACTGGCTGACAGGGGCGATGCGCGCCCTGCCCGACGATCTGCGCGATACCTTGGCGCTGCTTCTGGGCGACGAGATGACCCACGGCGCGGCGGCAGAGGTTCTGGGGGTCAGCGAGGGGACGATCAGCTGGCGCGTGTCAGAGGCAAAGAAGCGCCTTCGCGCTCTGAAGGCCGGGGAAAATGAGCTATGACGGATGAACTCGACGAACTGAAAGCGGCGCTGGACGCCGCCACCCCTGCGCCGGATCCAGCCAAGCGGGTCGAAAACCTGCGGCTGGCACAGGAAAATTTCGACCGGCTCCAAGGATCGGCCGGGGCATCGCGTCCTACTTCTGAAAGCCGCCCGGTGGTCGGGTGGTTCGCATCAGGAGCAAGAACCATGATCCATGCCCTTTCCAGCCGTGGCGGGCTTGTCGCCACCACCGCCCTTGTCGCCATCGGCCTTGTCGTGATCTCGCCGCAGGGACGCAGCCTGTTGCTGCCGCCGGACGTGTTTTCGCCCACCGAAATGCGCGACCAATATGAGGAGCCACTGGGTGGCGTACCGTCGCAACTGGAACGCATGCAGCCCGCCCCCGCTGAAGTGGTGCTGGGTGAAGGCGAGAGTGCGGTTGTTGCCGAGACGATCGCCCCTGCCCCGGAGCCGATGGCGTTGTCGAAATCCACAGCCCAGGGCCGCGTCATGTCGGGCGAATTTAATGCGCCGTCCTCGCTGGTGGCCGACGCCCCGGTTGTCCTGCCCGAGAGCGACACGGAGGCCTATGCGAATGAGGCTCCGAACCCGCTGAAGATCACGGCCGAGGACCCGGTTTCGACCTTCTCGATTGATGTCGACACCGCATCCTATGCGGTCGTGCGGTCTTCGCTGACGGCAGGACAAATGCCGCCCGCACAAGCCGTCCGGGTTGAAGAGATGATCAATTATTTCCCCTACAACTACCCCGTGCCGGGCACGAACGATGCCCCGTTCCGCCCGACCGTCACGACCTTTCAGACCCCCTGGAACCCGGAGACCGAGCTGGTTCACATCGCGCTGCAGGGCCGGATGCCGGCGCTGGAGGACCGCCCGCCATTGAACCTTGTGTTCCTGATCGACACCTCCGGTTCGATGCAGGATGCAAACAAGCTGCCGCTTCTCAAACAATCCTTCCGGCTGATGCTTGGCCAGTTGCGGCCCGAGGATCAGGTCGCCATCGTGACCTATGCGGGCAGCGCCGGACAGGTGTTGGAGCCGACCGCAGCGGCGGAGCGATCGACGATCCTTGCCGCGCTGGACCGGTTGGAGGCGGGCGGATCGACCGCCGGGCAGGAAGGCTTGCAGCAGGCCTATGCGGTCGCCGAAGCGATGGCTGCCGAGGGTGAAGTCACGCGGGTCCTGCTGGCCACCGACGGCGATTTCAACGTCGGGCTCAGCGACCCGCAGGCGCTGAAGGACTTTATCGGGAAGAAGCGCGACTCCGGCACTTATCTGTCGGTGCTCGGCTTTGGCCGGGGCAACCTGGATGACGCGACGATGCAGGCGCTGGCCCAGAACGGCAATGGACAGGCGGCCTATATCGACACGCTGAACGAAGCGCAGAAAGTGCTGGTCGACCAGTTGACCGGCGCGCTGTTCCCGATTGCGGGCGACGTCAAGGTTCAGGTCGAGTTCAACCCTGCCACGGTCGCCGAATACCGGCTGATCGGCTATGAGACCCGCACCCTGAAGCGCGAGGATTTCAACAACGACAAGGTGGATGCGGGCGATATCGGCGCGGGCCATTCGGTGACCGCGATCTACGAAGTGACTCCGGTTGGCAGCGCGGCTGTTCTGAACGATCCGCTGCGCTACTCCGCCGACACCGCGGCACATGGCGATGCTGATGAACTGGGGTTCCTGCGGCTGCGCTACAAGGAACCGGGCGCGGCCGTCAGCCAGCTGATCGAAGTGCCGATCGGGGTCGGAACCGGTGCTGCATCGGACGACGTGCGCTTTTCGGCGGCGATGGCCGGATTCGGGCAGCTTCTGCGTGGGTCCGACTATCTGGGCGACTGGTCATGGGGCGATGCGATTGCGCTGGCGAGTTCCGCGCGCGGCGAAGACAGCTTCGGCTACCGGGCCGAGGCAATCGGGCTGATGCGGCTGGCCGAAAGCCTGTCGGTGCAGTAAGGCCGGGCATCACAAACAGACTTGGGCCCGTCGTTGCACGGGCCCCTGGTCATTGGTGAGCGGTCCGGACCCTAGGGCATCTCGCCGGTCGCAACCCAGTGTGCACAATCTTCGCCAAGTTCGGCCAGCGCGCGTGCCTCATAGGCGGCGATATCCTCGGGCGTCAGTTCGTCGCGCCAGCGGCCATTGGTGCCCTTGTTGATGAAGGTCTTGCCGCCGCCTTCCATCGGAAGGTTGGGGAACATGGTGTCGGAATGGGCCTTCATATAGTCGAAGCTGACATGGTGCAGGACCTTGTCCTTCATCTCGGGGGTGAGCGTGATGTCAAGGAAGGCGGCCAGCGTGTCGACCACGCCGGGCAGGTCGTCCTTGAGGTTCTGGAAATGCAGCAGATAGACGTTGGGCAGATGGCGAACGTCCCACCAGGCGCGGGTGAATTCGAAGAAATCGCCATCCATGACCGATCCGCCTGCCAGCCATTGGCGAAAGAAGGTCGGTCGGTCGGCGGGCGGGCGGCTGGCCGGCGGATCGGGCGCCTGCGGGCTGGCGTTGATCATGTTGTAGAAAGCGTCGGTCGAGTTGAACAGATGGTTGTGCCCGCTCCACGCCACGTCGCGGCCATCGCGGGCGACGTGGATGTATTTGGCCTTGGGCGAGAAGACCAGCGCATCGAGCGGCAGGTGGGATTTGAGGATGCGCCGGTGGGTCTGCGCCTCGACCGCCTCGAGGCGGCCGTCCTGATCGAAGCCGCAGTCGACCCAGCGGCAGATGTTGTTGACGCGCGGCGCCTCGGGGGCGCCATGCAGAAGCTGCACCAAAATCGCCTGGGTCCAGGTGGTGCCGCTCTTGCCAAGCGTGTTCACCACGATGTCATCATCGCGGAAGCGGAAATCGTTCCATTGGCGTGAATCGTGGATCGGCGTCACCAGTTCGCGGGTCTTGCGCGGCAAGGCGGAGGTCTTATCGGGCATCGGCGGGTCCCTTCTTGGAACAGTACGCTCACACCACAGCCTAGGGTCGATGTTGTTGGGCGGCTATCTGTTTTTTCGGCCAGTTCTGTTGCCACAATGAAAAACCCCGCCGGGGAGCGGCGGGGTTTCAGGGCCATTGGGGCGGCTCGGTGGGCGCGCCGCTTGGTTTCGGCGGGGTGCCGGACCCGGCTTATTTCTTGGCGTCGGCCTTCTTTTCGACAGCCTTCACTTCGACAGTGTCGCCACCCGAAATCTCGATCCGGCGCGGTTTCAGCGCCTCGGGGACTTCGCGGGCGAGGTCGATGTTCAGCATGCCGTTGAGGTGGCTCGCACCGGTCACGCGGACATGTTCTGCAAGATGGAACCGGCGCTCGAAGGCGCGATTGGCGATGCCACGGTGCAGATAAGTCCGCTCGGCTTCATCTGCGGCTTTGCGGGCGCTGACGATCAGCGCGTTTTCACGCACTTCAACGTTCAGTTCATCCTCGGAAAAGCCAGCGACGGCGACCGAGATGCGCCATGCATCTTCGGCAGTCTTTTCAATGTTGTAAGGCGGATAAGTGGGCTGGGCGACATCATTGGTCAGAACCCGGTCCATCAGGTCGGCAATCTGGTCGAAGCCGACAGTCGCACGGTACAGCGGTGCAAGATCAAAAGTACGCATAGGGTCATCCTTTCACGAAGCGATAACGATGTGAGGCCTTCCCGTTCGGGACAGGCGTTTGCGCGGACCCTGTTCAGGCGTCCACAGCATGAATCTAGGAAACGGTTTTGGCGCTTTCAAGACCTGCGCGGGCGGGTCACCTTATCTCGACCCCGGCATCGCGGAATGCTTCGAGAAGACCCGGCAATCCGCCGGCGATTTCGGCAGTGAAAGCCAACGGCTGGCGACCGGAACTGGTGCGCGAGGACACGACCGACACGACCGAAGGCTTGCCATCGCGGATCACGAAGAAGGGCGAACCGGATTCACCGGATTTGACCTCGCACCCCAACACCAGCAGGCCTTCCTGCAAGCCGAAAGGCTGGCATATGCGCTGCCGTGCAAAGCTTCTGGCGCCCCGGTAAGCCATGATGAAGCCCTTGTCTTGGAACATCTCTGCGCCCCCGATCGCGAAGGGCGTTGCAAGTTCGGCGGGCACCGGCTTTTCCAACCGAAGCAGGCCGATATCGCGCGGGATGCGCTTGTGATAGTCGAGGCCGGGGATCAGATAGACCGGATGCACCGCCATCACCTTGCCGCGGAATCCTTCGCCGGGCCGACCGGTGGCGGTCGTCGGGTGAAACAGGAAATCCGTCGCCTTGAGATTGCGCTTCTTGTCGCTGGAATAGAGGCAATGGGCGGCGGTCAGCACCAGATCGGGTTCGATCAGCGTTCCCGTGCAGCCGCCCGAGGAGCCAAGGCCAAGCAATCCGACACCGCGCAGATCAGGAACGGTGTCCTGTCCCGAGGCGATCCCGGCAACCGCCAGGCTGATCAGCAAAAACAATGGAAAAAGGCGACGCATAACGGTGATATTGCGCCTTACGGCTTGACAAATCTAGCCCCGCCGATGGTCCGCTCTCCGCCCACGGAGAGCCGCTTGGCAGAGGTCACTGTCGCTGGAAAAACGCCCTGTCCGCTTCTGAGCGCCGCCAGGGCATCGGCCAGCGGGCGTTCGATATCCATAGCGAAAGAGACGTCGTGACCATCAATTTCGCCGATTGCCGAAACCACCGCGACGATCCGGGGGCGGCCTTCCCGCATTGCAAAGACCGGCGCGCCGGACGATCCCGGAACAACATCGCAGGACATCGCGAATATTCCGCCCCGGCTGTCGAGAATCTGGCATTCGCGCTGGCGCGAAGGCGCATCGTTGCGCCCCTGCCCGTAGGACACGACGCTGACAGCATTGCCGCTGCCCGCCCCCCGGTCCGCGCGGAACGGATCGGCATGGGTCGACAGGATCGGGTCGGATAGCTGGATCAGCGCGACATCGTTGCGGATCTGCTGGGCGGACAATTTCGAGTCGGCGTTGTCTTGATAGTCCGGGTGGATGACGGCGCGGATGCCAAAACGCTTGGCGATGCTCTTGCCCGACCGCCAGCCGGCGCGGAATTCGATCTTGCGCGGATCCATTTTTTCACCGGTCCGGGAATCGTAGAGGCAATGGGCCGCAGTCAAAACCAGGTCCGGCTGGATCATCGTGCCAGTGCAGCTGGCGCGGTGGCCGATATCAAGATAGCCGACGCCTTCCCAGCCGCGGTTCAGGCCCCAGGTATCAAGCTTTTGCAGGGTCGTATCCTGCGAGAATCCCGGCGTTGTCAGGAGCAGGAAGAAACTGGAGAGAACCAGAATGGCAAAAGGGTGGCGGAGAATCGTGATTATCATCGGTCAGGGCCTGAGGAATTTTGCGCCGGTCCGATCGCGGCCCGGATCTGAGTTAAACACGCGCACTTTGGGTGGTTCCGACGTCATCACGGACTCTTCGGCCGCCATCATCGCCTGCAGATCGAACAGAGGCTGTTCAAGGCTCGTGCCGAGCGACACCATCCTTCCGGCCATTTCCGCCTTGGCAGAGATTACCGAAACGATCCTTGGTTCGCCGTCATCGCCCACCGAGAAGATCGGCGCGCCCGAGGATCCGAAATCAGCCTCGCAGGACAGGATCAGGGTTCCGGACCGGCGGGCGAGCACATGACAAAGCTCTTGCAGCGACGGGCTGTTGGACCGGTCATGCGCGTAGGAAACCACGCCCACTTCTGCGCCCTTGCGCGGGCGCGTATCGGTCGCAAAAGGATGGATTCGCGTGCTTTCGACCGGCTGGTCGAGTTTCAGGAGTGCGAGATCAAAGGCGATCCGGGTCGTGTGGTCATCGCCGGCATAGCGGAAATCGGGATGCGGAATGGCGCGGCGCACTTGTCGATAGGCGCTGGCGCGACCGTTGCGCCAGTCGGCGCGGAACTGGATCTGGTCCGCCCGGTATTGCGTGCCGGTATCCCCGTCGAACATGCAATGCGCGGCTGTCAGCACCAGATCGGGCGCGATCAGCGCGCCGGTGCAGAACGACCGCCCGTCAATGTCCAGACGACCCACCGCTTCCCATCCCCGGCTGTCGTCGCCGGTGATCAGGGTTTTCAGCGGCGCGTCGTCATCGGCCATGGCCGAGACCGTCAGCGCCGCCAGAAAGGTCACAAGGAACAGGATCAGTCGCATGCGTTTTTCCGTTTCGTTACGAAACGTCTAACGCGCGGATTTGGCAAGAATATGGCCTTCCGGGTCAGACAGAGCGTGGTTTCGGCCCGCCTGTCGCCCAATCGAGCAGTTCCACGGTATGGACCACAGGCACCTTGGTTCCGCTGCCGATCTGCATCATGCAACCGATATTGCCCGCCGCGATGATCTGCGGTTCCTTCGCTTCCAGCGTGCTGATCTTGCGCGCCTTGAGTTGTTTCGAGATCTCTGGCTGCATCAGGTTATAGGTGCCGGCGGAGCCGCAGCACAGGTGACTGTCGGCAGGTTCGACAACCTCAAATCCAGCCCGTTTCAGAAGGTCCTTGGGATAGGTCTTGATCTGCTGGCCATGCTGCAGCGAACAAGCCGCGTGATAGGCGACGCGCAGACCCATATCGGCCTTGGGCAGGTCGAGTTTCATCAGCAGTTCGCTGATATCCATCGCAAGACCCGACACCTTTGCGGCCTCGGCGGCCAGTGGTTCGTCGCGGAACATATGGCCGTAATCCTTGACCGTGGTGCCGCAGCCCGAGGTGTTGATCACGATGGCGTCGAGACCTTCGCCCTGAACCTCGGCCATCCAGGCGCGGATGTTTCCGGCCGCCGCCGCATGGCTTTCGTCTTCCTTGCCCATGTGGTGCACGAGCGCGCCGCAGCAGCCCATGCCCTTTGCGATCACCACCTCGCAGCCCAGCCGCCGCAACAGCCGGATCGTCGCATCGTTGATATCGGTGTTCAGCGCCTTTTGCGCGCAGCCGGTCATCAGGGCGACGCGCATGCGCCGCTTGCCGCTGGCCGGGAATACCTGCGGGTCGTCGTTGCGGCTGACCGGTGGGATATGTTTTGGCGCCATTTCAAGCATCGCGCGCAGGCGCGGGTCGGGCAGGAGACCCCGGAACGGGCGGCCGATCTTGGCGCCGATCAGCGCCCAACGGAACCGCCCCGGATAGGGCAGGATCCGTGCCAGTGTCCAGCGCAGCAAGCGGTCCATCAGCGGCCGCTTGTAGGTCTTTTCGATATGCGCCCGGGCGTGATCGACCAGATGCATGTAGTGCACCCCCGAGGGGCAGGTTGTCATGCAGGCAAGGCAGGACAGGCAACGGTCGATGTGCTTGACCGTCTTGGCATCAGCCGGGCGGTCGTTTTCAAGCATGTCCTTGATCAGGTAGATGCGGCCTCTCGGACTGTCGAGTTCATCACCCAGCACCTGATAGGTCGGGCAGGTCGCGGTGCAGAAGCCGCAGTGCACACAGGACCGCAGGATCTGGTTCGCACGGGCGATGGCAGGGACCTTGAGCTGTTCGGCGGTAAATTCGGTCTTCATTGATCAGCCCATCAGTCCGGGATTGAGTATGCCGCGCGGATCGAACTTGGCGCGCAGGCCATGACTGATCGCAGCCAGCGGCGCGGGTTCGGGGTGAAACACCGGCAGCGCGGCGCGGGTCGCCTCGTCTGCGCGGATCAGCGTGGCATGGCCGTTGAAAGGGCCGATCGCGGCGCGCAGGTCGGTGCCAGAATCGGTGCCAGCCCAAATCAGGCCGCCGGCCCAGTCATAAGTGACCCGAGTGCCCCTGGGCATCCGGGCCGCAATTGCCGGCGCATCCGATGGTTTCACAGAGAGCCGCCAGATATCGTCGCCGCTGGCATGGTGGCTTTTCGCGTCGCGGATGTCGCGCCATTGCGCCGCGACCTTGTCATGATCGGTCAGGGTGACAATCTCTCCTCGCCCCGCCAGAAGATCGGTCAGTTGCGCAAGCCGGTAGGCGACCGAAGCCTCGAAGCCTTCGACGCGGATGAACGTGACCGCGACGCCGTCGGCGCTTTCGTTGACATGCGCGGCCCCGGACACCTCGAACGGCGACCCCAGCGCCTTTGACATCGCTGCGACCGCCCCATCGTCGGAAAGCCCGTAGATCATCAGGCTGGCGATGGCATCGGTCTTTGGCAGGACCTTCAGCGACACTTCGCTCAGCACGCCCAGCGTGCCAAAGGACCCCGCCATCAGCTTGACCAGATCGTAGCCGGTGACGTTCTTCATCACCCGGCCGCCATTCTTGATCACCGATCCGCGCCCGTCCACGAACCGCACACCCAGAAGGTGATCGCGTGCCGCCCCGACCTGGATGCGCCGTGGCCCCGACACGTTGGCCGCCACGACGCCACCGATGGTGGGCGTGCCGCTTGTCCCCAGAAGGCCGCGATGATCCATCGGCTCGAACGCCAGCCGCTGGTTTTCGGCGGCCAGCGCCTTTTCGACTTCCGCCAATGCGGTGCCGGCGCGCACCACGATCGTCAGCGCCCCGGGTTCGTAAAGTTCGATCCCCGACAGCCCCGCAACCGACAGAAGGTCCCCGGTGACAGGCGATCCGATCGGGCGCGTTCCGCCACCGCGGATCGAAAGCGGTCCCTTGGCAGAAGCGATGGCCTCTGACAGTTCAACTTCGTTTGACGGGTTCATTCGCACACCCATGCAAACTTCAGCATCAGGCCGCCCGCCGGGTCTGGGTGACCGAGAGCGGAAAGACCTTTGCGGGATTGAGCAGCCATGCCGGATCGAACACATCCTTCACCCAAAGCTGGGCTTCGAGGTCATCGGCGGTGAACTGGTTCAGCATCAGGTCGCGCTTTTCCACGCCGACACCATGTTCGCCGGTCAGACAGCCGCCAACCTCGACACAGAGTTTCAGGATATCGGCCCCGAAAGCTTCGCAAAGCTCAAGATCGCCGGGCTTGTTCGCATCGAACAGGATCAGCGGATGCATGTTGCCGTCGCCGGCATGGAAAACATTGGCGACGTCGAGCCCGTATTGCTTGGACATCTCGCCAATGCGACGCAACACCAGCGGCAGACTGGACACAGGGATTGTCCCGTCAAGACACATGTAGTCGTTGATCTGGCCCATCGCGCCGAAGGCCGATTTCCGCCCCAGCCAGATCTTGGCGCTTTCCTCGGCCGATTTGCTTTCGCGCAGTTCGACCGGGTTGTGACTGCGGGCGATCTGCAGGATGACGCCAAGCTGTTCGTCAATCTCGGCGGGAGAGCCTTCGACCTCGACGATCAGGAGGGCCTCGCAGATCGGATAACCGGCATGGGCGAAAGCCTCGCTTGCCTCGATACAGGGGCGATCCATGAATTCGATGGCGACGGGCAGCACCCCGGCCTTGATAATGTCGGAAACGCAGGCGCCCGCGACTTCGTTTGAATCGAAGCCCATCAGGACGGGGCGCGCACCTTCGGGTTTGCGCAGGATTCGCAACGTGGCTTCGGTTACCACGCCCAACTGGCCTTCGGACCCGCAGACGACGCCCAGAAGGTCCAGACCGCCGGCATCCAGATGCGCGCCGCCGATTTCCACGATTGTGCCATCCATCAGCACCATGGTCACGCCCATCAGGTTGTTGGTGGTCACCCCGTATTTCAGGCAATGCGCGCCGCCCGAATTCATCCCGATATTGCCGGCGATGGCGCAGGCCAGCTGTGACGAGGGATCGGGGGCATAGAAGAATTCATGTTCTTCGACAGCGCCGGTTACCGATAGGTTGGTCCGCCCGGTCTGCACCCGGATAAAACGGTTGTCGTAGTCGGTTTCCAAGACCGCGTTCAACCGGGCCACGCCAAGGATGATGCAGTCCGCCGTCGGCAGCGCGCCTCCCGCCAGAGAGGTGCCAGAGCCGCGCGGCACGACCGGCACGCCTTCTTCGTGACAGATCCTAAGGACCGCGGCGACCTGCTCGGTCGAGCCGGGCAGGACTGCGGCCAGCGGCGGGCACTTATAAGCGGTCAGGGCATCGCATTCATAGGCACGGGTTTCCTCGGGCTCGTGTATCACGGCCTCTTTGGGAAGCACCGATTGCAATAGCTCGACGATCCGCGCCTTCTTGGAAAGAACCGCCGCGTCTGGAACCGGCATTTGCATGATTGCGCCCCTTCCGCCCCTTATTGGTCAATAATTATAACCAATTTCCCCATCTCGCAAGTCTCTTCTTGACGTGGAAGTGAGCGGACAGACCGCCCGGCACCTGTCAGGATGGCCGTAAGGAGGCGACATGAGACATTTGATCCTTATGGCATTTGCCGTTGCTCCGGTCGAGACATTTGCCGACTCTGCGGAAATTGAAGCCGTCAGCGTTTCAAAAAGCGGTGGCGCCTATAGTTTTTCCGTGACCGTCCGGCATCCGGATTCCGGTTGGGACCATTATGCCGACGGCTGGGAGGTTCTGGCACCGGATGGCACGAAACTGGGGTTCCGGGAATTGCTGCACCCGCATGAAGCGGAACAGCCGTTCACCCGAACATTGGGCAATATCACCATCCCCGATGGCGTGACGCAGGTCCTGATCCGGGCCCGGTGCAGCGTGGATGGTTGGAACGACGGCAGCTTCCCGGTTGACTTGCCGCGCTGAGCGCCCCTAGCGGCGGCCTTCGCGCAACCACGCCCCTATGCTGAGCAACGCCGCCAGCAGGAGCATCACCCAGGCGGGCAGCAGCGCGCGGATTGAGACATCGGCGGTCAGGTAGGCGTTGCGCGGCGTCAGGCCGATCCAGCCGCGGCCTGCCGCTGGACGCCCCTCGCCGACCAGACGGACATCGGGAATACCGTCTTCAATCGCCAGCACGCCGCCGCGGGTTTCTGCGACGGGGTCGGCAAGCTTGTCCCCGGTCGCGATGGTTTCCTCGAATTCTCGCGGCGCCGAGGGCCCAAGGGCGATCACCGTCTCTTTGTCGCCTTCGCGCAACCGGTAGAGGCCGATCTCGGGCCCGTCAAATTCGGTCACGAAACGACCGGGCGAAAGTTCTTCCATCGGCAGGACCGTCACGGTTCCGTCCGGTCCGGTAATCTCGACATCACGCGCACCTTCCGTGAGCGTCCGGCGGGTCACTGTCATCGACTGACCTGCGGCCGTCGCCGATAGCGATTCTTCCTCGAGTTCGGGTTCCTTCATCATCCAGTGCGCGAGGCGGCGCAGGAGTTCGAGTTGCGGCCCGCCGCCTTCGTAGCCTCGGTTCCACAGCCAGGCCTGATCCGACGCCATCAGCGCGATGCGGCCTTCGCCCACCCGGTCGAGCACCAGAAGCGGGCGGTCTGACTCATCCGTCATGACGGTCACGCCAGAGGTTGTCTGGGTATCGATCAGCCGGAACCACCTGCCCCACTGCGGCCCGTCGGGGCCCTTGGGCGCATAGTCTTCCAGCCCCTCGGTGACGGGATGGCGTTGGCCAAGGTCGGATATCTGCGGGCGGAAGCCTTCCTCGATCACGCGGCCGGTCGGCGCGGCGGGGATCGCCTGACCCAGCGGCGAACGATAGAGGCTGTCGGCGCTGGCGAAATCGGGACCGGCGGCGATCAGCACCGCACCGCCTTTTTCGGCGTAGTTGCGGACGTTTTCAAGATAGAGCGCGGGCAGGATGCCGCGCAGCCGGTAGCGATCGAAGATGATCAGGTCGAATTCATCGACCTTGTCCATGAACAGTTCGCGCGTCGGAAAGGCGATGAGAGACAGTTCGTTGACCGGGATGCCATCCTGTTTTTCGGGCGGACGCAGGATGGTGAAATGCACCAGATCGACGGAACTGTCCGATTTGAGCAGGTTGCGCCATGTCCGTTCGCCCGGATGCGGCTCACCCGAGACCAGAAGCACGCGCAGCCGGTCGCGCACGCCATTGATCTGCACCACGGCGGAATTGTTGCGGTCGGTCAGCTCTGCTTCGGCGACCGGGACGGTGAACTGGATCACGTTCATTCCGCCGTGCGGCAGCACCACCGGCAAGCTCAGGTCTTCGCCGACCGGGACCGAGAATTCCTCTGGTTCAGCGCCGTCGACCGAGATTTCAAGCGTTGCCCGGTCGCCCAAGCCTTCGGGAACCCTGCCCTGATCCTCGATCCTGAGGGTCAGCACCAATTCTTCGCCGAGGATCGCGAAAGCCGGGGCGTTGCGGACGATCAGCCGCCTGTCCCAGTCGGTGTCATGCCCGGTCAGCAGAACATGCAGCGGCGCAGGCATATCGGGCGCGCGCAAAAGGTCATGCACCTGACCGTCGGTCAACAGGATCGCACCGGCCAGCCGGGCACGGGGTTCTTCTGCGACCGCTTCGGCCAGACGCGACATCAAGAGCGTCCCGCCGTCGCCTTCGGCATCCTTGAGCGTTATGACCTTGAGTTCCGTATTCGGCCGCGCGTTGATGCGGGCGGTCAGACCGTCGATCGCAGCGGCAAGCTGGGCCGGGCGGTCGGAAATGCCATCGCTGGCGGTTTCATCGACCACCACGAGAACGATATCGCTGAGGGGGGTGCGGTTTTCCTGCTGCAGCGACGGATTTGCCAGCGCGGCAAGCAGAACCGCAGCGGCAAGGCCACGCAGCCACCAGCCAGAAAGCCCGCGCCATATGGCATAGCCGAGCAGAACGACCAGAAACGCCCCCGCACCGGCCAGCACCGTCCACGGCAGCAGCGGATCGAAGATCACCGATCCCTGCATCTACTGCCCCAGCCTGTCGAGCAGCGCCGGCACATGCACCTGATCGGATTTGTAGTTGCCGGTCAGCACATGCATGATCAGGTTCACGCCGAACCTGTAGGCGATTTCACGCTGGCGTTCGCCGGCAAAGCCGCGCCCGACCGGGAACATCCAGTTTCCGGCGGTGTCGACGGCCCAGGCCGAAGCCCAGTCATTGCCACCGATAACGACCGGCGTGACATTGTCGTTGAGGTTGCGGAAGGGCATGCCTTCGACCAGTTCGGCATCGGGGGGCGCGGCCTCGACCCAGACATCGCGACTGATATGGCGACCGGGATAGTCCTGCAGCAGGTAGAAGCTACGGGTCAGCACATGGTCCGCCGGGATCGGTTCAAGCGGCGGGATATCGAGCGGTCGCGCCAATTGCTGCAGTTTGCGCCCGTTGGGTGAAGATGTGCCGAAGCTTGCGACATCGGCATCGCGGGTGTCGAACAGGATCATCCCGCCGGTCCGCAGGTAGCGGTTCAGCTTGGCGTAGGCTTCGGCCGACGGTAGCGGCTGGTCGGGGGTGATCGGCCAGTAGAGGAACGGGAAGAACGACAGTTCGTCAGTTTCGAGATTGACCGCAATGGGCATCGCGGGTTCGACCGAGGTGCGATCGAAAAGCACGTCCGACAGGCCGCGCAGTCCCGCCTCTGCCACCTGATCAAGCCGGGTGTCGCCGGTAATGACATGCGCCAGCACCACCTCTGCGGTTGCCGCGACGGCAAAGTCGTCATCCTGGGCGCGGCTGTCCTGCGGCCACAGAAGCGCCAGCGCCAGAAGTGCCGTTGCCGCGCCGGAACGCGGCCCCGTCAGGCGCCCGGAAAGCCAGAGCGATGCCACGACATCGAGCGCCAGAAGCGCCAGTGCAAGCGACAGAAGCCAGCCTTTCAGTTGCGTTTCACGCTGCACCGCGAGCCCTTCGACCGCTATCCGGCCGGGCCAGACGGAGGCCGCCAGACTGGTGTCCGGGCCGACCACGTTCAGCGCGATGCGGCGGTCTTCCCCGGCATATAGACCCGGTGGCATGGTTGGGCCGGGCCTGCCGGATGCAAGGGCTTCACCTGCCACGCCGGGCATGGCGCCCGCGTCCTGGACCTGCCCGAAGGCATCAAGCACATCGGTTGGTTCCCAGACCGTCCCGGCAAGGTCCGCTGCATCGGGGCGCGCAGGTCGGGTCGAGACCGCGAGGCGTTCCAGCATTTGCACGAAAAGCCCCGAGAGCGGCAGCGAAGACCATTCCGCATTGGCCGTCACATGGAACAGCACCACCTGCCCGTCACCAATCCGCTTGCGGGTGACAAGAGGCGTGCCATCCTCCAGCGCCGCGATGACCCTGTCGGCAAGTGTCGGGTCGGGCTGCGCCATCACTTGCGCGGAGACCGTGACATCGGGCGAAATCTCAAGGCCGAAGAAGGGGGAGCCTTCGGCGAATGCCCTCAGCGCCTTCGGTTCGCCCCATGTCATCGCCCCGCCGACATTCCGCCCGCCCGCGCGCAGGCGCACCGGCATCAGCGGGTCTTCGGCGTCGCGGCTGACGTCACTGGCGGCAAGGCGCGGCCCGGCGAACCGCAGCAGGAGCCCGCCGTCGTCGACCCAGTCGGCGATGCCTTCGGCCTCGGCCGGGGCGAGCGTCGCAACATCGGCCAGAACGATCACGTCAGGATTGGCCAGAAGAATATCGGAAAGGGTGCCGCCGATAAGGTCTGCGGTCGGCTGCAGAGCCTGTTCGAGGTAATGGGTCGGCGACAGAAGCTCCAGCCCCTCGCGGTCGTCGCGGCCCGCGATCAGCGCCACCTCGCGCCGTTTCAGGGCATCGTCGGTCAGGCTGACGGCCCCGGCAGAGCGCAGGCCTTCGACCTGAAACCTGGTGATGCGGTTGCGCAATTCGGGGGGCAGCGAGAGCGCCACGCCGGCCTGAGTGTCGGAGGCGCCAAATTCGACGGACGCCCTCGCCAGTTCGCGTTCGATCCCGGCGGGGTCGCGGCCATGGGCGGTGACCATGGTTGCCGCAGGATCGCCGGTCTGCGCCCGGAGCGCCGTGATCTGGACCGCGCCGTCTTCGAACGTGGCGGGGCGCAACGCGACGACAGGACGCGGACTTTCGAATACGGTGACCGCGCCGTGCTGTTCGAGGGCCGCCAGAAGCGGCGCACGGCTGGCGCGGTCAAGCCCGTCGGACATCCAGAACGTCTGGAACGATCCCTGCAATGCCCCGGACCACGCCGCGACGGCCGCATCGTCAGGATCCCAAGGCTTTGGCGCCAGGCTGGGCAGGCGCGTGGCCCAGACATCGGCGGACTGGAACGGCAGGTCGCCCGCCGGCAGGTCGGTCAACGAGACCACCGCGACGGGGCGACCCGCGCGCGCGGCCTCATCCAGCGCGGCATCGATCCGGTCGATCCGGCGCGGCCAGTCGCGGGCATCGGCCCAAGTGCCGTCTGCCAGAATCAGGAGCGGGCCGGTTCCCGGTGTTTCGGTTTGCGGGTTCAGCACCGGCCCGGCGAAGCCAATTATGACAGCGGCAATTGCCAGCGTCCGGATCAGCAAGAGCCACCATGGGGTCTTGTCGGTCTGGGTTTCATCGTCGCTAAGACCCAGCAACAGCACGACACCGGGGAAAAGCCGCCGGATCGGCGCGGGTGGCACCGCGCGCAGCAGAATCCACAGGATCGGCAAGGCCACGAGCCCCAGCAAGAGCCACGGCGCGGTAAACCCTATGCCTGCTACGGTGAACATCTAGCGACGACGCTCCAGCGCGGAATAGGTCCACAGAAGCGCGGATTGCGCCGGGGCGCTGGTGTGATGGCACTGGTATTGCCAGCCGGTGCGCCGCGCCAATAGTTGCAGCGCGTCCTTGCGCTCGGCCAACCGCGTCAGGTAGCGGTCGCGCAGATCGCCGGCCTTGAGCGTTTCGTGGCTGACGCTGCGGCCCATGCTTTCGAAGATGGTGCGCCCGTCAAAGGGAAACGCCTCTTCCTGCGGGTCGAGCACGTGCAGCAGCACGCCCTTGACGCCGCGATCGGCAGCTTTGGTCAACTGTGCTGCGA
Source organism: Paracoccaceae bacterium (assembly GCA_024642725.1). Lineage (GTDB taxonomy): Bacteria > Pseudomonadota > Alphaproteobacteria > Rhodobacterales > Rhodobacteraceae > JAHEAO01. The sequence goes on from JAHEAO010000001.1 coordinate 98,994, forward strand.
CGGGGGCGACATCGCCCATGAAATCCGAGACGAAAAGGGCACGGCTGTGGGACAGCATGCCGCGCACGTCCGGGGCGCCGTAGTCGGGGCGGTCGTCTGGCTGGCTGAGCCGTTGCGCGATGCGCAGCAGTTGCAATTCGCCCGCGCGTGGCGGTGTGCCCAGCGCCGAAAGAGCGACGCGTTCGCCGCCGCGGATCAGCAGGATCGCCGTGGCAAGCGCCAAGAGCCGGGCGCGCGCCGCCTTGGAGGGCAGGTTCTTGTCGGAGGTGAAATCCATCGACAACGCTTCATCAATCCAGAGCAGCACGCTTTGTGCCGCCTGCCATTCCTTTTCGCGAACGAAATGCGCGTCCGATCGGGCCGAACGCCGCCAGTCGATGGCGCGGGCCTCATCGCCCGGCATGGAGGGGCGGTATTGCCAGAATTCGTCGCCCATACCCGACCTGCGCCGCCCGTGCGCGCCCAAAAGAACGGTCGCGGCCAGATGCTCTGCCTCTGCCATGAGCGGAGGAAGGGAGGCGGCGAGATCCTCGGCGCGGCTGCGAAGGGCGGCGGGTTGCGTCACGCAGCGGCCTCGATGCGGGTGACGTCTTCGGCGGTGCGGTCGATCAGCGCGCCCAGCGTTTCGCCACGCGCGCGGGCGGCAAAGGTCAACGCCATGCGGTGCGTCAACACCGGCCGCGCCATTGCCGCGACATCTTCGGCGCTGGGGGCAAGGCGGCCTTCGAGAAGCGCGCGGGCGCGAACGGTCAGCATCAGCGCCTGCGCCGCGCGCGGACCGGGACCCCAGCCGACACTGTCGCGCACGGCCTCTGGCGCTGTCGGGTCTTCGGGACGGAAGGCGCGCACGACGTCGAGGATCTGTTCGACAACGGCGTCACCCACGGGCATCCGGCGCAAAAGCGTTTGTGCTGCCATAAGCTCGGCCGCGCTGAAGACCTGATGCGCCTGTTCTTCTTCGACCCCGGTGGTCGCCATCAGGATATCGCGTTCTGCGGCGCGGTCGGGATAGTCGACGTCGATCTGCACGAGGAAGCGGTCAAGCTGCGCTTCGGGCAATGGATAAGTGCCTTCCTGTTCGATCGGGTTCTGGGTGGCCAGCACATGGAAGGGCTTGGGCAGCGCGTGCGGCTGACCGGCGATGGTCACGGATTTTTCCTGCATCGCCTGCAGCAGCGCCGACTGGGTACGCGGCGAAGCGCGGTTGATTTCGTCGGCCATCAGCAACTGGCAGAAAACCGGGCCTTCGACGAACCGGAAAGCGCGGCTGCCGTCCGTGGCGGTTTCCAGAACTTCGGAGCCAAGGATATCGGCGGGCATCAGATCGGGCGTAAACTGCACCCGCGCACCATCAAGCCCCATGACGGTTGAAAGCGTATCGACGAGCCGGGTCTTGCCGAGCCCCGGAAGACCGATCAGCAAACCGTGGCCACCGCACAAAAGCGCAGAGAGAACCAGATCGACAACCCGTTCCTGCCCGATGAAGCGCTTGGTAATGCTGACCTTGGCTTCGGCCAGTTTCTCCTCCAGCTTTTCGATATCGGCGACGAGGTCGCGGGCTTCGGCCATGACAAATCTCCTGTCTTCCATATATGGTCGCATTAAAGGGACTTATTGCGCCCCTTACAAATGGCAAAAGCAGCGACAGGACAAATGATTGTGAAACCTGATGCGGAAAACCTGGCTGCTGCGGCAAAAGCGGCGGGAAAGCGCGGATTGCCGCCGGTCCATCTGTGGAACCCGGAGTTCTGCGGCGATCTGGACATGCGGATCGCACGGGACGGGACGTGGTTCTATCTGGGGACGCCGATTGGCCGCAAGGAACTGGTGCGGCTGTTTTCCACCATCATCCGGCGCGACGGCGATGACTATTTCCTTGTCACCCCGGTCGAGAAGGTCGGGATCACCGTCGAGGACGCGCCCTTTGTCGCCGTGGATTTCGAGCCCGAGGGGACCGGAGAGGATCAGGTGCTGACTTTCGAGACCAACGTCGGCGACGCGGTGGTCGCGGGGCCGGACCATCCGATCCGGGTTGTACGGGATCCTGAGACCGGGGAACCATCGCCCTATGTTCTGGTGCGGCGCAATCTTGAGGCGCTGATCGACCGCAAGAGTTTTTATCGGCTGGTCGAGATCGGCGCCCATGAAGACGTGGATGGCGAAAGCTGGTTCGGGCTTTGGTCATCCGGCCAGTTCTTTCCGGTCATCCCGTCAGCGGACTTGCCCTGAATGCCGCGATTTTCTGCCAATCTTACCTTCCTTTTCAAGGAGTTGCCGTTTCTAGACCGCTTCGCGGCGGCGCGCGAGGCGGGGTTTGATGCGGTCGAGATCCTGTTTCCCTATGACGACCCGGCCAGCGAGATCGCGGCGCGGCTGCGCGACAACGGGCTGACGCTGGCGCTGATCAATACGCCGCCGCCGAACTGGGCGGGCGGCGACCGGGGCTTTGCCGCAATGCCGGGGCTGGAAGACCGGTTTCGCCGCGATTTCGAGCGCTGCCTGCGCTATGCGGACCGGTTGAAGCCGCAGCATATTCATATCATGTCCGGAAAGGCGCACGGGCTGGTCGCGGATCAGACATTTCTTCGAAACCTTGAGTGGGCGGCGGCACAGGCGCGGGGCCGGAGCCTGACGATTGAGCCGATCAACCCGATCGACATGCCCGGATACTACCTGAACGATTTTGATCAGGCCGCAGGGATCATACTTTCGGTGGGGGCCGCCAATCTGGGCCTGCAATTTGACGCCTATCACGCCCAGATCATCACCGGTGATGCGATGGCGGCCTGGGACCGGTTCGGCGCGATCACCCGGCACATTCAGGTGGCGGGCGTGCCGGGGCGTCACGAACCGTCGGGCGGCGATATCGATTATCCCGGTTTCTTCGCGCGGCTCGACCGCGAAGGCTATGGCGGGTTCGTCAGCGGTGAATACCATCCAAGGGGCAAGACCGCAGAGGGGCTTGGCTGGGCCGGGCTCGGCTGACGCGGCCGATCTTCGGTTGACCGGGCGATTGCGCGCCAGTTGCGTGTTACCCCAAGAAATGCCGGAGTTCTGTCGACTGTTCCTCAAGGCTGCGGCGCATCTTGGCGAAGGCGGCGGCCTCTACCTGACGGATGCGTTCCTTGGACAGGCCCAATTCATCGCCGAGGCTTTCGAGCGTCCGGGGATCATCGCGCAATTTTCGTTCGGCGACGATGAAGCGCTCTCTTTCACTCAGATCCGCAAGCGCCTTTGCAAGCCAGCCGCGCAGCGTGGTCCGGTCATGGCTCTCCTCGACGATTTCGGCGGCTTGCGCGCCGTCATCTTCAAGCGCCTCGATCCATTCGCGCCCTTCATCTTCGCTCGATTGAGTGGCGTTCAGGGAATAGTCAGATCCTGACAGCCGGCCTTCCATCATCTCGACGTCGTTGAGCGGCACACCCACTTCGGAGGCAATCATCTGGCGGAGCTGATGCTGATCAAGCGACTCGCCCCGTGAACTGGCTTCTCGTTCAAGCTTGGCCTGAACCCGGCGAAGGTTGAAGAACAGCGACTTCTGGCTGCTGGTCGATCCGGTCCGGACCATCGACCAGTTGCGCATCACATAGTCCTGAATCGAGGCCTTGATCCACCAGATTGCATAAGTCGAAAACCGAACCCCGCGATCCGGGTCGAATTTGTCAGCGGCTTTCATCAGCCCGAGACTCGCCTCTTGGATCAGGTCGTTCATCGGGGCGCCGTAGCGCTTGAATTTGGCCGCCATCGAGATCGCCAGTCGCATATAGGCGGTGATCAGCCGATGCAGCGCCTCTTTGTCTCGCTGGTCGCGCCAGGCGTAGGCCAGTTCGCGTTCCGTCTCTGCATCCAATAGTTCCGCACGCATCGCGCGGCGGGTGTGGCGCTGGTCTGCATATCCATCAAGTGCCATGTCGGAGCCCCCCAAGGTCTGGCCGACACTGACGTCAGCCTTTTCAATTTTCGGCTACTCCTGTTACGTAAGGGTATCACGTCTGGATCAATCTACGGCTCACAATTATGTTCCCGCATCTGTCCCTGTTTCTGGGTGGCGCCAGTTCCGGCAAGTCCGCCCTGGCCGAAAGGTTCGTAAGGAAGCAGGCTGCACCGCATGTCTATCTGGCAACGGCTCAGGCGCTGGATGACGAGATGCGGTTGAAAATCTTGAAACACCGCGCCGATCGCGGCGGCGGTTGGCAGACCATAGAAGCGCCGCTGGACGTGGCGGGCGCATTGCGCAAGCTGCCGTCGGGTGGTGCCGTCCTGTTGGATTGCGCCACGGTCTGGCTGAGCAATCACCTGTTGGCCGAGGGCAACCTGAGTGCGGAAACCGACGATCTTGTCGCAGCGCTGGCCGCCTGCCGGGCACCGGTTGCAATCGTGTCGAACGAAGTCGGACAGGGCGTCGTGCCCGACAGCGCGCTGGGGCGCAGGTTCCGCGACGCCCAAGGACGGTTGAATCAACGACTGGCCGCCGAGGCCGGGCTGGTCGTCTTCGTGACCGCCGGACTTCCGTCGGTTCTGAAAGGCGCGATGCCAGAGGGTCTGGCTTGACGCGTTTCTGGTGGGTGCGGCACGGGCCGACACATGAAAAGACCTTTGTCGGATGGCGCAACGTCCCGGCGGACCTGTCCGATCTGGACCAGATCTCCCGGCTGGACGCGCATTTGCCGCGGGGGTCCGTGTTGCTGTCATCGGATCTTTCTCGCGCCATCGCAACGGCAGACGCGATTGGCGGCGGACGCGAACGCCTTGCCCATGATCCTGCCTTGCGGGAATTCAATTTCGGCCAATGGGACGGCGTGCCGTTCGACACTGTCGCCGCGCGCGACCCAGAGTTGAGCCGGGCCTTCTGGGAGGACCCCGGCGATGTGGCCCCGCCCGGAGGCGAAAGCTGGAACGAGGTCGCCGCGCGGGTCGGCGCCTGCGTTGATGCCCTGAGCCAGAGCCACGCCGGGCGGGATATCGTTATCGTTGCCCATATCGGCGTGATCATGACGCAGGTCATGGCCGCATCCGGGATGACCGCGCAGCAGGTTCTCGGGCACCGGATCGACAATCTTTCCGTGACCCGGCTGGAGATGTCAGGCGGGCGCTGGTCTGTCGGCGCGATCAATCACCTGCCGTGATGGACCGCACCAGAAATCAGAATTTTCATCCGAACATCCAAGCAGATAGCATTCCTTAGATTCAGGAGTGTTTGGCATGAGTTACGATCTCTTCATTGGCGCCCGGGCATTTTCGAGCTGGTCTCTGCGCGGCTGGCTGATGTTCTGCAAGTTCGATCTTCCGGTCCGGGTTCAGCTTGTCGGGCTTTACACCGGAACGATGGAAGCGGATCTGGCCCCGCTTGCGCCCGCGCGCCTTGTGCCGGTGATGCGAACGCCCGAGGGGATCGTCGTGGGCGACACGCTCGCCATGGCCGAAACGCTTGCCGAACGGCATCCCGATGCCGGGCTCTGGCCCGCCGACCCCGCCGCGCGCGCGCGCGCCCGCTGGATGGCGGCCGAGATGCATTCCGGCTTCGGCGCCTTGCGCAGCGCCTGCCCGATGCAGCTTTTGCGCCAGTATCCGGGCTTTGCCGTCACCCCTGCCGTGCAAACCGATCTGGACCGCATCGAAAGCCTTTGGGCGCTGGCCCGTGACCGGCACGGTCACGCAGGTCCGTGGCTTTTCGGCGACTACAGCCTTGCCGATGTCTTCTTTGCGCCGGTCGCCGCCCGCATTGCGGGTTACGACCTGCCCGTGGGTCCTGCCGCGTCGGCCTATGTTTCCCGCCACCTGTCCGACCCCGCCTTTCGCGAGTGGCGGCAAGAAGGGCTGAAGGTCAGCTATGAGGTTGAGCCATACGCGATGGATCTGCCATCCGGACCCTGGCCCGACTGAAATTTACCATGCGGTAACCAGTTCCCCTGTAGCCGTTAACCTCAAGGGTTTCAGCGGAGGTCAGAATGGTCACGCGCGCCTATACGGTAGCGTTCGAAGGGGTTGAGGCGCGGATTGTCGAAGTGCAATGCGCCGTGACGCCGGGCCTGCCGTCTTTCGCCATCGTCGGTCTGCCTGACAAGGCGGTGAGCGAGGCCCGCGAACGGGTGCGCTCGGCGCTGTCGACACTGTCGATCGCGCTGCCGTCCAAGCGGATCACGATCAACCTGTCGCCCGCCGACCTGCCAAAGGAAGGGTCGCATTTCGATCTTCCGATTGCGATGGCGCTTCTGGCCGCGATTGAAATCGTCCCAAGCGAAGAGATCGAGACCTGTGTCGCGTTGGGCGAATTGTCACTCGATGGGTCTCTGGTGCCGGTGATCGGCGCCCTGCCCGCCGCGATGGCCGCCGCAGAAGACGGCAGGACGCTGATGTGCCCGAAAGCCTGCGGTGCCGAAGCCGCGTGGGTCGGCGCGGTCAAGGTCCTGGCGGCGACAAGCCTTCTGGAAGTGATCCAGCATTTTACCGGCCAGACCTGTCTGGCCCCGTCCGATCCCGGCGAAGTCCGCGACGGTCCGACGGGGCGCGATCTGCGTGACGTCAAAGGGCAGGAACGCGCCAAACGGGCGCTGGAAATCGCCGCCGCCGGCCGGCACCACCTGTTGATGATCGGAACACCGGGGTCGGGCAAATCCATGCTGGCGGCCCGCTTGCCCGGAATTCTGCCGCCGCTGACGCCCGCCGAGGCGCTGGAAACCTCGATGATCCATTCGCTGAGCGGGCTTCTGGACGAAGGCGGCATATCCCGCGCGCGACCGTTTCGCGAACCCCACCACACGGCGTCGATGGCCGCGATTGTCGGTGGCGGCAAGGGCGCCAAACCGGGTGAAATCTCACTGGCGCATAACGGAGTGCTGTTCATGGACGAATTCCCGGAATATCCGCGCGCCGTGCTGGAAACACTGCGCCAGCCGATCGAGACCGGCGAGGTCGTCGTCGCCCGGGCCAACGCCCATATCCGCTATCCCTGCCGGTTCATGCTGGTTGCCGCCGCCAATCCCTGCAAGTGCGGCTACCTTTCCGACCCGTCGCGCGCCTGCGCCCGCGCTCCGGTCTGCGGCGAGGATTACCTGGGCCGCATTTCCGGCCCGCTGGTGGACCGCTTCGATCTTCGGATCGACGTTCCACCGGTGGCCTATTCGGACCTTGATCTGCCCGAAAGCGGCGACAGTTCGGCCGTCGTCGCGGCCCGGGTTCAAGGCGCGCGCGACCGGCAGGCGAGCCGGTTCGCCGACT
>JAHEAO010000001.1:106311-124573 GCA_024642725.1 Paracoccaceae bacterium
ATCGACGTTCCACCGGTGGCCTATTCGGACCTTGATCTGCCCGAAAGCGGCGACAGTTCGGCCGTCGTCGCGGCCCGGGTTCAAGGCGCGCGCGACCGGCAGGCGAGCCGGTTCGCCGACTATCCCGGCGTAAGGGTCAATGCCGATGCCGAGGGCGCGCTTCTGGAACGGATCGCGATGCCGGAAGCCGACGGCAAGGACCTGCTGGCGCGCGTTGCGGAAAGGTTCAGCCTGTCGGCGCGGGGCTATCACCGCGTGCTGAGGGTTGCGCGCACCATCGCCGATTTGTCGGGGTCCGACACGGTCGCCAAGGCGCATGTCGCCGAGGCGATCAGCTATCGGCTGGTTGCGGGGCGCGAGGCGGTCACGACATGACTACGGCGCGCGCTGCGGTGTCACGATGCCCGTTTCGCCTCGATCACCTGCCACAACTTTTCGGCCGTATTGGTGCCGTCGAAGCGCTCCAACTCCTGGATGCCGGTCGGAGAGGTCACATTGATCTCTGTCAGATAATCGCCAATCACGTCGATGCCGACGAATATCTGCCCCTTTTCGCGCAGCAAGGGGCCGATTGCGGCGCAGATCTCGCGGTCGCGGTCAGATAGCCCGATCTTTTCGGGACGCCCGCCGACATGCATGTTCGACCGCGTTTCGCCCGCCTGTGGCACCCGGTTGATCGCGCCGACAGGGTCTCCGTTCACAAGGATCACCCGCTTGTCGCCGTTCGAAACATCGGGCAGGAATTTCTGCGCGATCAGCGGCTCGCGGCTGATGCCGGTGAACAGTTCATGCAGCGACGACAGGTTGCGGTCGTTCGGGTCAAGCCGGAAAACGCCCGCGCCGCCGTTGCCGTAAAGCGGCTTCAGGATGATGTCGCCATGCGCGTGCTTGAAGTTCTTCAGCGTCGTCAGATCCCGTGCAATGGTCGTCGGAGGGATGAGATCAGGAAATTCGAGGACAAGCAGCTTTTCAGGGTAGTTGCGGACCCAGAAGGGGTCATTCACCACCAGCGTTGCCGGGTGAATCATCTGCAAGATATGGGTCGTCGTGATGTAGCCCATGTCAAACGGCGGATCCTGACGTAGCCAGACAACATCCCAATCGGCCAGATCAACCTCGGTCTCGGTGCCCAGTGTGAAATGGTTGCCGACCTCGCGCCGGACCTCGAGCGGCCAGCCCCGTGCGGTCACCCGGCCGTTCTGGAAAGCGAGCTTGTCGGGGGTGTAGTAGAAGAGTTGGTGACCGCGCGCCTGCGCTTCGAGCGCGATACGAAAGGTGCTGTCGGCCTCGATATTGATCGGACCGATCGGGTCCATTTGAATTGCAACCTTCAACGACATCGCGTCCCTCCATCCATTCCGCCTTACATGACGCAGCGCGTCGCGGGGATCAATGGCAGAGCGTGACCGGGAGTGGGGTCAGTGGCCGAAAGCGTTTTCGATGATCCGGATCGCGCCCGATCCGTCGACAAGGGCGACATCGAAACGCACCGGCGTCATCTGGCCCTTTGGCATCTGGCCGAGATATTCGGAAGCCGAAGAATAGATCCGCTGCATCTGGCGGCGGCTCAGGCTTTCCGCGGCGCGGGCAAAATCCCGCGAGGCTTTTACCTCCACGAAAATCAGACCGTCGCCATCTTCGGCGATCAGGTCGATTTCACCAGATTTTCCACGCCAGCGATGGCAGCGGGTGCCGTGCCCGCGCCGGGTATAGTCCGCCGCAACCTGATTTTCGGCAGACAGACCTGCGTGATAGGAAACCGATCCGGTCATCGTTTCATCTTCTCCAGTTCCAGCGCCAGTTGGTAGACCTTGCGCTTGGGCAAGCCTAAAGCCTCCGAAACCGCTTGGGCAGCATCTTTGACCGACATGGTTAACAGAGCCTCCTTCAACGCGTCTTCAAGGCTTTCGGCGCTGGCCTGCTGCCGGTTGCGGTCGATCACCACGACGATTTCACCTTTCAGCGTCCGCCCGGAGAGATCATTGGCCAACTGACCGAGCGGCGCGCGAATCACCTCTTCAAACCGTTTCGTCAATTCGCGGCAGATCGCAGCCTGCCGTTCTGCGCCCAATTCTAGCGCCATGTCATTTAAGGATTGCTGAATACGCTTGGGGCTTTCGTAGAGGACAAGCGTCGCCGGAATATCCGAAAGCTCCCGCAAGAATGCACGCCGCGCACCTGCTGCATTCGGCGCAAACCCGGCAAAGAGAAACCGGTCGGTTGGCAGACCGGCTACTGTCAGCGCGGCAATTACCGCAGAGGGTCCCGGCGCGCTGGTGACCATGTGCCCCGCCGCAATCGCCTCTCTGGCCAGCACGAAACCGGGATCGGCGACCATCGGCGTTCCGGCCTCTGAAACATATGCGACCGATTTGCCTTCGGCGAGTGCTCTCAGCAAGCGCGGGCGGACTGCGGCGCCGTTGTGATCGTGATAGGCGACGACGGGCCGGTCGCCCAGGCCGATTGCATGAATCTCCATCAGATGCCGCGCCGTGCGAGTGTCTTCCGCAGCGATCACATCCGCAGAGGCAAGAATGTCGAGCGCCCGCAACGTGATGTCGCGTGCCGTCCCGATCGGCGTTGCCACGACATAAAGGCCCGGAGCAAGGGGCCGTATTTCCGCCTTCACGCCGAATCCGGTCGATTGCGACGTTTACTAAAGATTTGGATTTGCATAGGCTTTGGCAATCTGACTTGGTCTGTTGCTGGAAGTGAGGAACACCGCATGATTTCCGTTTTAGGCGCTGCCCGCAAGGCATTGGCGCGCGTTACATTGTTTTTGTCCGCGATGGTTCTGGTTGCCTGTCAGCCCGCCGGTCTTGGCGGCGGCCCCAGCATCAACACCTCGGGCACGATCCCCGTGGCGCTTCTGGTCCCGCAAGGGTCCGGTAACGGCGGTGACGCGGTACTCGCCAGCAGCCTCGTGAACGCGGCGCGGCTTGCGGTCGCCGATCTTGAAGGGGTCGAGATCGACCTGCGCGTCTACGACACCGCCGGTCAGCCCGGACAGGCCGCAAGCGTCGCGTCCCAAGCCGTTGCCGAGGGGGCGAAAATCATCCTTGGACCGGTCTATGCAGAATCGGCGAACGCGGCCGGCAACGCCGTGGCCAGTCAAGGCATCAACGTTCTGTCCTTCTCCAACAACACCGCTATTGCCGGCGGCAATGTCTTTGTGATGGGACCGACCTTCCAGAACACCGCCGACCGCCTTGCGCAATATGCCGCGCGTCAGGGTCGCCGCAACATCATGATCGTCTACGGGCAGGACGCGGCAGAAGAGCTTGGCCGGGACGCGATCAGCCGGGCTGCGTCCCGCGCTGGCCTGTCCGTCGCCGGCAGCAGTTCGTTCGAGCTGTCGCAGCAGGGCGTGATCAATGCGGTTCCCGGAATCGCCAGCCAGATCAAATCCAGCGGCGCAGATGCCGTCTTTTTCACATCCGGCACGGCCGGGGCGCTTCCGATCCTGACGCAGTTGATGAGAGAAAACGGTCTGGATTCGGCAACGACCCAGTTCATGGGGCTGCAGCGCTGGGACATTCCGACCAGCGCAATCTCGTTGTCCGGTCTGCAGGGCGGCTGGTTCGCCGTTCCTGACCCGGGCCTCAACGCGAGCTTCCAGAGCCGCTATGCCGCGGCCTACGGCGGGGCACCGCACCCGATCGCCGGGCTTGCCTATGACGGGATCGCCGCCATCGGCGCATTGGTGAAATCCGGTAATTCCGACGCGCTGACCCGTGGCGCGCTGACCCAAAGCTCCGGCTTCGTCGGTGTCAACGGCGTCTTCCGCCTGCTGCCCGATGGCACCAACGAGCGCGGGCTTGCCGTCGCTCAGATTCAGAACAACCAGGTGAATGTGATTGACCCTGCCCCAAGAAGCTTTGGTGGCATCGGTTTCTGACCGGCCCACCCCCGAAGACCAGGCCTCGGCGCCGGACAATTTGATTTGTCCGGCGTCTGACGTCTTTGATGGCGCAGCCATCGCCGCAGAGCTTGAGGCAGCCCTGTCGGACCTAGCCGATCACAAGGAGATCCGCGCGGCCACCGTCAGCATTCTGGGCCGCGCCCAGACGGAGGGCCGCGCAAGAATTGCCGCGGCCTTCGAAGCCCGCCCGCTTGCCGCGCGCGAAACGGTGGCGGCCTATGCCTATCTGATGGATGGAATCGTGAGGGGGGTGCTTGATGTCGCCATCCGTCACCTTCACCCACTGCCAAGCCCGACCGCCAGCGAGCGGGTCGCCGTCATCGCGGTTGGCGGCTATGGCCGCGCCGAAATGGCGCCTTTTTCAGATGTCGATCTGCTGTTCCTGATGCCCTACAAGACGACGGCCTGGGCAGAGAGCCTGATCGAAAGCATGCTGTATATTTTCTGGGATCTGCACCTGAAGGTCGGCCACGCGACGCGCACCGTGAAAGACTGCCTGCGGTTGGGCAAGGAAGACTTTACGATCCGGACCGCCCTGCTGGAACACCGCTTTCTTGCCGGCGACGCGGCATTGGCGACCGATCTGAACAAGCGGTTGCGGCATGATCTGTTTCGCAATTCCGGCGCTGAGTTTATCGAGGCCAAGCTCGCGGAACGCGCCGAGCGGCACAAGAAGCAAGGCGGCCAGCGCTATGTGGTGGAGCCCAATGTCAAGGAGGGCAAGGGCGGGCTGCGCGACCTGCAATCGCTCTACTGGATCGACAAGTACCTGCACGGGGTCCGTTTCGCCTCGGAACTGGTGCGGCTGAAGGTATTCACTCAGGAAGAATACGATTCCTTCAACGCAGCCGAGAACTTCCTGCTGGCCGTGCGCAGCCATTTGCATCTGATCGCGGGCCGCGCTGCGGATCAACTGACCTTTGACATGCAGGTCATCGTGGCGGAACGCATGGGCTACACCGACCGGGGCGGACGACGCGCGGTCGAACATTTCATGCAGGACTATTTCCGGCATGCTACGCGCGTGGGTGAGCTTACCCGGATCTTTCTGACCGATCTCGAGGCCAGACATGTGAAGACCCAGCCGCGTCTGGTTGGCATTTTTCGGCGCCGGCGCGCCGTCAAGGAAGGCTACAAGGTCGAACTGAACCGGCTGAACGTGGTGAAGCCCAAACTCTTCCTGAAGGACAAGCTCAACATTCTGCGCATTTTCGAGGAGGCCCTGCGCACCGGTTATCTGCTGCACCCCGATCTGATGCGGTTGATCGCCTCCAACCTCGACCTGATCGACGAGGATATGCAGAGCGATCCGGAAGCGGCGCGGATTTTCCTCGGCCTGCTGCTGAAACACGGCAACCCCGAACGGGCACTGCGCCGGATGAACGAGCTTGGCGTGCTGGGCGCTTTCATTCCGGAATTCGAGCCTATCGTCGCGATGATGCAGTTCAACATGTATCACCACTACACGGTGGACGAGCACATCATTCAATGCATCTCGACCCTCGCCCAGATCGAGCGCGAGGAGTTGAAGGAATCGCTGCCGATCGCGAGTGGCATCCTGAAGGCAGGCGTCAATCGCCGGGTTCTCTACCTTGCGCTGCTGCTGCACGACATCGGCAAGGGACGTATGGAAGACCATGCGGTTCTGGGCGCCCAGATCGCACGCCGCGTGGCGCCGCGGCTGGGACTGAAAGCAGACGAATGCGAGACCGTCGAATGGCTGGTGCGCTATCACCTTCTGATGTCTGACATGGCTCAGAAGCGCGACATTGCCGATCCGCGCACGGTGCGGGACTTTGCCAAGGCGGTGCGCACAAAAAAGCGGCTGGATCTGCTGACCGTTCTGACGGTTTGCGATATCCGCGGTGTCGGTCCGAGCACGTGGAACAACTGGAAGGCCGAGTTGCTGCGCGGGCTTTACCGCGAAACCGCGCGCGCCCTTCGTCACGGGCTGGAAGACATCAACCGGGAAAGCCGCGAAAACGAAGCCAAGCGCGCCTTGCGTGAGGCCCTGCCGGAGTGGGAGAAAAAGGACCTGCGAACCGAGACTTCGCGCCACTATGGTCCCTACTGGCAAGGCCTGCCGACCGCGGCGCATGTCGTCTTTGCCAACCTTCTGCGCGACATCGGCAATGACGAGATACGGATCGACCTGCTTTTGGATGAGGATCGCGACGCGACCCGCGCCTGTTTCGCGCTGGCCGACCATCCGGGCATCTTCTCGCGGCTTGCCGGGGCGCTGGCGCTTGTCGGCGCGAACGTCGTGGATGCGCGGACCTATACTTCGAAGGACGGCTACGCGACAGCCGTCTTCTGGGTGCAGGATGCCGAGGGCAAACCCTATGAAGCCGTCCGGCTGCCCCGCCTGCGGACGATGATCGACAAGACGCTGAAAGGCGAGGTTGTCGCCCGCGATGCCCTGAAGGACCGCGACAAGATCAAGAAGCGCGAACGCGCGTTCCGGGTTCCGACTTCCATTTCCTTCGACAATGAGGGGTCCGAAATTTACACGATCATCGAGGTCGATACCCGCGATCGGCCGGGTCTTTTGTATGACCTGACGCGAACGTTGGCCAACAACAACGTCTATATCGCGAGCGCCGTGATCGCGACCTTCGGGGCGCAAGTCGTCGACACGTTTTACGTCAAGGACATGTTCGGGCTGAAATTCCATTCCGAAAGCCGCCGCCGCGCCCTCGAAAAGAAACTTCGCGAGGCGATCGTTCTGGGCGTCGAAAGGGCGACCGTCTGATGGCACAGATCCGCTTGTTGCAGGGTTTCCTGACCGTCGGCTTCTGGACGCTCGCCAGCCGGGTGCTGGGCTTCGTGCGCGACATCCTGATCGCGGCCTTCCTTGGCTCGGGTCCGGTGGCCGAGGCCTTCCTTGTCGCTTTTGCGCTGCCAAACATGTTTCGCCGCTTCTTTGCCGAAGGCGCGTTCAACATGGCGTTCATCCCGATGTTCGCCAAACGATTGGAAAGCGGCGATGACCCCGAGGGTTTCGCGCGCGACGCCTTTGCCGGTATGGCGCTGGTCCTGCTGGTTTTCACGATCCTCGGCATCCTGGCAATGCCGCTGCTGGTCTATGCCATGGCCAGCGGCTTTGCCGGGGACGAACGCTTTGCGCTGACCGTCGAGTACGGCCGCATTGCCTTTCCCTACATCTTCTTCATCTCGCTCGCCGCCCTTGTTTCCGGCGTTCTCAACGCCACGGGTCGGTTCATGGCCGCGGCAGCGGCGCCAGTGCTGCTGAATGTTGTCTTCATCCTCGGGATGGCGGTGACAGCGCTTCTGGGGCGCCCCTCGGAAGACATGCTGGGCGTCGGGCTGGATCAGTTGCTGGGTCTGAAGATGGGCGACACGCTGGCGTTTTCGGTGCCCTTCGGCGGCGCGGTCCAGCTTGCGCTGGTCTGGTGGGCGGCAAACCGCGCCGGTTATCGGCTGCGCCTGAAACGACCCCGGCTGACGCCGGATCTCAAGCGCCTTGTCGTAATCGCGGTGCCGGCGGCGCTGGCAGGCGGCGTGGTTCAGGTCAATCTTCTGGTCGGGCGGCAGGTGGCCAGCTTCTTCGACGGCGCGATCGCATGGCTGAACTATGCGGACAGGCTCTACCAGCTGCCTTTGGGCGTCGTCGGGATCGCAATCGGCGTTGTGCTGTTGCCGGAACTGTCACGCAGGCTGGGAGCAGGTGACGACGCGGCCGGACGACATTCGTTCAACCGCGCCACGGAATTCGCGCTGTTGCTGACGCTGCCGGCAGCGGTTGCCCTTGTTGTTATCGCTGAACCGCTGGTTTCGGTCCTGTTTGAGCGCGGGCGCTTCACCGCAGAAGACACCCGCGCCACCGCTTTGGCGCTGGCCGTCTACGGGCTCGGGCTGCCCGCCTTCGTGATGCAAAAGATCCTGCAGCCGCTCTACTTCGCGCGCGAAGACACCAAGCGGCCGTTTCGATATGCGGTGGTCTCGATGTTCGTGAATGCGGGCATTGCGATCGGGCTTGCCCCGTTCATCGGCTTCATGGCTGCGGCAATCGGCACGACGGCGGCAGGATGGGCGATGGTCTGGCTCTTGTGGCATGGGCGGCGCGACATGGGCCATGCGGCGGAATTCGATGCGGCATTCGTGATCAAGGCGCGGCGCCTCCTGATGGCGGCCCTTGCGATGGGGTTCTGCCTGCTGGCGATGAACTGGCTGCTGGCAGATGCTTTGAACGCGGCCCGCTGGCGCTATCTGGCGCTGGCCGGGCTGATCGGGTCTGGCGCTGTCAGCTATTTCGCCATTGGCGAGGCCATCGGTGCAATCAGCATATCCGAGATGCGGCGGCTGTTGCGGCGCTAGCGCTGACGCAGCTTCTTGATCATTCGGCCCCATGCACCGGGCACCATCGCGAACGAAACCGCAAAGCCGGTCAGGAAGCCGAAGACATCGGCCAGCCAGTCCTTGTTGCCGCCGAAAAGAAGGCCGAAGACCAGCTGGATGCCAAGCAGGAACCCGATCAGGGTGAAGGCCTTGTATTGCGTGTTGCCGGTGCCGGTCAGGCTGATCCAAAGCATGAAGGTATAGGAACCGATCAGCCCGTAGACCGCCGGGTAGCCGCCATAGAGGGGCGCCGGATCGTTCAGGAGCACCGCGTAAGCCAGCGCGCCGACGATGGCGGACATGAAGAAGACGACGAGCACGGCAAGCGTACCAAAGACCTCTCCGACCATCTTGCCCAGCGCCAGCAAGAAGACGATCACCATCAGGACATGGGTGAAACTGTTGTGCACGAAGGGATAGGTGACGAAGCGCATCAGGTGTTCCAGCGGCCAGCGCCCGGTTTCGATCATCCAGTCGAAGATCACCCCGGAGAACGCATAGGTCTGGATTGCCTCCAGCCGCCAGCCAACCGCCTCTGGCCCGCCGACGAAACCGCGCGCGCCGGCCTGAAAGACCAATTCTATCCCGAATATAAGCACGGCCAGCGCGACCACGATGGGCGGCAGGGCGTTGAACGGCGATTCCTCATGACTGCTCTTCACGGATGGCGTCCTTTCCTTGACGACCCTTTTGCGCATGGGTAAGCGAGCGGGACGAATAAATCCAGACGGAGCATGACAATGACCGAAGCCGCTTTCACGCCGCGGGTATTTTCCGGGATCAAGCCCTCGGGCGGACTGACCCTTGGCAACTACCTCGGGGCGATCAAGCGCTGGGTCGGCATGCAGGGGCCGGAGTTCGAAACGATCTATTGCGTGGTGGACCTGCATGCGATCACCGTCTGGCAGGACCCGGCCACGCTGGCCGATGCGACACGAGAGGTCGCCGCGGGCCTGCTGGCGTCGGGGATCGACCCGGACGATTCCATCCTGTTCAACCAGAGCCAGGTTCCCGCGCATGTGGAATTGGCGTGGATTTTCAATTGTGTCGCCCGCGTCGGCTGGATGAACCGCATGACCCAGTTCAAGGACAAGGCCGGCAAGAACACCGAAAAGGTGTCATTGGGGCTTTATGCCTATCCCGCGCTGATGGCGGCCGACATTCTGGCCTATCATGGCACGCATGTGCCGGTGGGCGAGGACCAGAAGCAGCATGTCGAACTGACCCGCGACATCGCGGCCAAGTTCAACCATGACTACAAGGTCGATTTCTTCCCGCTGACCAATCCGGTCATCGAAGGCCCGGCAACCCGCGTCATGAACCTGCGTGACGGCACCAAGAAGATGTCCAAGTCCGGTGAGTCGGACATGGAGCGGATCAACATGACCGACGATGCCGACACGATTTCGAAAAAGCTGAAGAAGGCGAGGACCGATCCCGAACCGCTGCCGGACACGCTGAAGGGCCTGAAAGACCGGCCGGAAGCGCGAAACCTGGTCGATATCTACGCGGGCCTTGCCGATATGACCTCCGAAGCGGTGATCGCGGAATATGCAGGCGCTGGCTGGGGGCGGTTCAAGCCCGCGCTCGCCGATCTTGCGGTGGCGAAACTGTCGCCGATTTCCGATGAAATGTCGCGGCTGATGGCGGACCCGGCAGAGATCGACCGGCTGCTGGCAAAGGGCGCGGAACGGGCCGAGGCCGTCGCCGGGCCAATCTTGCAGAAGACCTACGATATCGTCGGGCTGGTGCGGTCGCGCTGATCTGCAGTTCAATGCGGCGGTCCGAGGGGCCGCCGCCCTCGGACCGCCGTCGGTGAATTCAGGCACAGGGGGCGTGCGGAATCAGCAGTATCGAGAGCAACCGCGAAGCCTTAAGTTGTGTCGGGAATTATTGGAGCCCGACAATGACCTACGAAACCGATCCCGGAACCCGCATCGGCCATGTCCATCTCAAGGTGGCGGACCTTGATCGCGCGATAGATTTCTATTGTCGCGTCATGGGGTTCGAGCTGCAGCAGAAATTCGGCGCCGGCGCGGCCTTTCTGTCTGCCGGCGGATATCATCACCATATCGGTCTGAACACTTGGGAAAGCCGCGGCGGAACGCCACCGCCGCCGGGCCATACCGGGCTTTACCACACTGCCTTCCTTTACCCGACGCGCAAGGCCTTGGCCGAAGCGCTGAAGCATGTCATCGCCTCGGGCGTCAGGCTGGACGGTGCCGCCGATCACGGCGTAAGTGAAGCGCTGTACTTTCGCGATCCCGACGGCAACGGCATCGAGATTTACCGTGACCGCGCGCCCGAAGAGTGGCCTCGGGACAAGGATGGAGCCTTGAAAATGGTCAATGCGCCGCTGGATATTCCCGGTTTGCTTGCCCTTGCCGAGGCATAAAACTATCGCCGTTTTGTCACGGAACTGAATCACGGCTTCGATAGGGTCCGGTCACAGGTGCCAACCGCGGCGCCCGGTCCGTTCGGCAACTGCTACTCGTCCCGCTGCCGAGACGCCGATCCCCAACTGGCGTTTCATCCCGGACCACGGCAATCTCGGCGATCATCCCCAGATCGCCGCTGCCACGCTCGCCCCTGATCCTTTCCCCGGATCAGGGGCCTTTTCTTTAGTGCAAGCACCTCCTAGAGTCCTGCCGGATCGAAGGAAGTGATATGGCAACCGGCAAGAACATTCGCACGTATTTCGAAGGAACGTGGCATGACGGCGACGTGCCAATCATGCGGGCCGCCGACCACGGGTCGTGGCTTGGGACGACGGTGTTCGACGGTGCCCGGGCCGTCACCGGTTTGACGCCAGACCTTGAAGCCCATTGCACGCGGATCAACCGGTCGGCAGAGGCGCTGATGATCACACCGAGCGTCAAGACCAAAGACATGATCGAAATCGTCAAGGACGGGCTGCGCGCCTATCCCAAGGACGCGGCGATCTACATCCGGCCGATGTATTGGGCCCTTGACGGCGGGCATGGCGCGATTGTCCCGGTGGCCGAGCGCACGGGCTTCGCGGTCTGCCTTGAGGAAATTCCGATGCCCGCGCCCGATGATGCCATCGCGTTGACCACCACGCGGTTCCGCCGCCCGGTTCTGGAAAGCAGCGTCGTGAACGCCAAAGCGGGCTGCCTTTACCCCAACAACGCCCGCATGCTGGCCGAAGCGCTTTCCAAGGGCTATCCCAATGCGCTGGTGGCCGACGCTCTGGGCAATGTCGCCGAAACCGCGACGGCGAATGTCTTCATGGTCCGCGATGGAGAGGTTTTCACCCCGATCGGCAACGGCACGTTTCTTGCCGGGATCACACGGGCCCGGCACATCGCCAATCTTGCCGCGGATGGGGTCAGGGTAAACGAATGCGTCCTGAGTTTCGATGATTTTCGGCAAGCAGACGAGGTCTTCCTGTCGGGCAACTTCGCCAAGGTCACCCCGGTCAAGGAGTTCGATGGAACCCATTACCAGCTTGGCCCGGTAACCCGGCGGGTTCGCGAGCTTTACTGGGATTGGGCGGCTTCGGAGCGCTAGCATCGCCGCTTTGCGCTGTTGCAGTGTCGCCGCCGCTCAGTCATCATCACGCTGAACCAGGAGGGTCCTGACATGCGGAAGTTTCTTGTCGTGCTCGACGACAGCCGCGAATGCCTGAATGCGATGCGTTTTGCTGCCATGCGCGCCTCGAACACCGGCGGCGGGGTGCAGATTCTTTCGATCATCCCGCCCGATGACTTTCAGCACTGGATTGGTGTCGGCGAAATCATGCGGGAAGAAGCGCGGGAGCGTATTCAGGCCCATTTCGACGTATTCGCCAAATGGATGCGCGACAAACAGGGCGTCGATCCCGAGCTTGTCATCCGCGAAGGCGAAGCGGTGCCGGAGATCCTTGCACAGATCAAGGACGACCCGGAGATTGGCGTTCTGGTATTGGGAGCGGGCAGCGACAACAAGGGACCCGGGCCGCTGGTCACTCAACTCAGCCGGTCGGCAGGCGACCTGCCGGTTCCGATCACCATCGTGCCCGGGGAATTATCAAAGGAACGGCTGGAGGCCGTGACCTGACTTAGAATCGTTCTAAACCTTGACTTGCCTCCATCGCAGGCGCATATCGAGCGAAGCAGAGGATTTTTGTCATGTTTATACAGACCGAGTCTACACCGAACCCCGCGACGCTGAAATTCCTGCCGGGCCGGGCCGTGCTCGAGGCAGGAACCGCGGATTTTCCAAGCGCCGAAACCGCCGGAAATTCCCCGCTCGCCACCCGCGTCTTTGCGGTTGATGGCGTAACGGGCGTGTTCCTGGGCAATGACTTTGTGACCGTGACAAAGACTGAATCGATCGAATGGGATCATATCAAACCATCGATTCTGGGCGCGATCATGGAGCATTACCAGTCCGGCCAGCCTGTAATCGAGGGTGCGGCCGCCGCCAGCGGCCATGCCGCGCATGATGGGCCGGACAGCGAAATAGTAAACCAGATCAAGGAATTGCTCGATACGCGGGTCCGTCCGGCGGTTGCTCAGGATGGTGGCGACATCACCTTTCACGGATTTGATCGCGGGATCGTCTACCTGCATATGCAGGGAGCCTGTGCGGGATGCCCGTCTTCGACATTGACGCTGAAAATGGGGATCGAGAATCTGCTGCGCCACTACATTCCCGAAGTGGTCGAGGTACGGCCGGTTGCCGCCTGACCCCCTGATTCTGGCATTTGACACATCGGCCGCGCACTGCGCGGCCGCTTTGCTATCGGGCAAACGCATCACCGTCTGCAAAGTCGAGGAAATGGCCAAGGGACAGGCCGAACGCCTGATGCCGCTGCTTGAAGAGGTCCTGTCGGAGGCCGGGCTGGACTGGTCCGGGATCGATGCGTTCGGTGTCGGCGTGGGTCCGGGGAACTTCACAGGAATCCGCATCGCCGTTTCCGCCGCGCGCGGGCTGGCCCTTGCCACCGGCAAGCCGTCCATCGGCGTTTCCAGCTTCGAAGCTCTGGCCGAAGGAACCGCGGGTCCGGTTCTGGCGAGTGTCGGCGCAAGAGCCGGGGCCAGCTATCTTCAGCTGCTCGACCTGCCCTTCACCAGCGACCCCGAGATCGTGGATCTGGACAGCATTCCCCGGGCGATGCGCCGTGAGGATGTCACCTGCATCGGTCACGCGGCGCGCGATCTCGCGCGACGGATCGGCGCACGCCACGCGTCGCCGCGCCACACCATGATCGAGGGGATCGCGCGCGCGGCCGCTCGTAAGCTGGCATCGGGGCAGCCACAGCCGCGCCCTGCCCCGCTATACGTTCGCGCCGCCGATGCCGCGCCGCCGCGAGACCCCGCACCCATCATCCTGCCATGACACCCGCGGATCTGGCCGACCTGCACAAACGCTGTTTCACGACCCCGCGCCCGTGGTCGGCAACGGAGTTCGAGGCTTTTCTGCGCGACCCTCATGTCCTGATCCTTGGCGACGCCACCGCCTTTGCCCTTGGCCGGGTCATCGCGGACGAGGCGGAACTGCTGACCATCGCGGTCGCGCCAGAACAGCGCCGCAAGGGGCTTGCGCGCCGCCTGCTGGCGGACTTTGAACAGGCGGCATCGGGGCACGGTTCATTGACCTGCTTTCTGGAAGTGGCAGCTGGCAACGCACCCGCC
The DNA here is from genome assembly GCA_024642725.1 of Paracoccaceae bacterium. GTDB lineage: Bacteria > Pseudomonadota > Alphaproteobacteria > Rhodobacterales > Rhodobacteraceae > JAHEAO01. Next base: position 120,232 of record JAHEAO010000001.1, read on the forward strand.
ATCGCGCTTTATCGTGGCGCGAAATACACCCAGACGGGGCGTCGCCGCGGATACTACAGGCTGGCGGAAGGCGCGACCGAGGACGCGCTGATCCTGTCGCGCCGCCTTGACGGCAGATAGCGCCGCGCCGACCGAGTTATCCACAGGCAAACAAGTGGCCGTCACGTCATTGAAAGCAAAAAGCTATTGACCCTGTTGGGCGGCTGCGGCCTTAATCGGCGATGATCAGATACGATCTGCTCGCTTTTCGGGGGCGCGGGCAAACTCCGTGCGCCCCATAACTAACCGGGAGAACCATATGACCCTGATGCACAAACTTCTTGGGGCGGCCGCATCGTTGGCAATCACTGCCACCGCCGTGATGGCCGATCCAGCCATCATCTTTGACCTTGGCGGCAAGTTCGACAAATCCTTCAACGAAGCAGCCTACAGCGGCGCCCAGAAGTGGGCGGATGAAACCGGCGGCAGCTACAAGGAAATTGAACTCAGCTCTGAAGCCCAACGCGAGCAGGCGCTGCGCCGCTTTGCCGAAGCCGGCAACAACCCGATCGTGATGACCGGCTTTGCCTTCGCCTCGGCGCTGGAAACCGTTGCAAAGGACTTCCCCGACACCAAGTTCGCGATCATCGACATGGTCGTTGATCAGCCGAACGTTCGGTCTGTCGTCTTCAACGAACATGAAGGGTCCTACCTTGTCGGCGTGGCTGCGGCCAAGGCCAGCAAATCCGGCACCGTCGGTTTTGTCGGCGGCATGGACATCCCGCTCATCCGCAAGTTCGCCTGCGGCTATGTGCAGGGTGTCAAGGCAACCAATCCGGACGCGACCGTCATCCAGAACATGACCGGTACCACTCCGGCGGCATGGAACGACCCGGTGAAGGGCGCCGAACTGACCAAGGCCCAGATCGCTCAGGGCGCTGACGTGGTTTACGCAGCAGCCGGCGGCACAGGCGTTGGCGTTCTGCAAACCGCAGCCGACGAAGGCATCTTCTCGATCGGCGTCGACAGCAACCAGAACTACCTGCATCCGGGTTCGGTGCTGACCTCGATGCTCAAGCGCGTCGATGTCGCGGTCTTCGAAGCCTTCACCGAAGGTGAGAACCTGACCACCGGCTTCAACGTTCTGGGTATCTCGAACGGTGGCATCGACTATGCCGTTGACGAAAACAACGCCTCGGTCTTCACCGACGACATCAAGGCGGCGGTCGAAGCCGCCAAGGCCGGTATCGTCGATGGGTCCATCGAGGTCCATGACTACATGTCCGACGACAACTGCCCCGTAATGTAAGGGCGGTTCGCGTGAACACCGAAACCAAATCGGGGCGGCAGGAAACTGCCGCCTCAGCCATCGAGCTTCGCGGCATATCCAAGGCCTTCGGCCCCGTGCAGGCGAACAAGGATATCTCGATCAACGTCAAGAAGGGCACGATCCACGGGATCATCGGCGAAAATGGCGCCGGAAAGTCCACTCTGATGTCGATCCTCTATGGCTTTTACAAAGCCGATGCGGGCGAGATTTTCATCAACGGCAAGAAGACCGACATTCCCGACAGCCAAGCGGCGATCGCCGCGGGCATCGGCATGGTGTTCCAGCACTTCAAGCTGGTCGAGAACTTCACTGTTCTGGAAAACGTCATCCTGGGCGTCGAAGACGGGCCGTTGCTGAAAGACTCGCTGACCAAGGCGCGCGAGACACTGACGTCTCTGGCCAAGGAATATGAACTGCATGTCGATCCCGACGCGCTGATCGAAGATCTTTCGGTCGGGCACCAGCAGCGGGTTGAAATTCTCAAAGCGCTCTATCGGCAGGCAGAGATCCTGATCCTGGACGAGCCAACCGGCGTTCTCACACCGGCGGAAGCCGATCACCTCTTTCGGATCCTGCGAGGGCTGAAGGATCAGGGCAAAACCATCATCCTGATCACCCACAAGTTGCGCGAGATCATGGAAATCACCGACACGGTCAGCGTGATGCGGCGCGGTGAAATGACATCGACCGTCAAGACAGCGGAAACCTCGCCGGAGGATCTGGCCGAACGGATGGTCGGCCGCAAGGTTCTGCTGCGGGTCGACAAGACGCCCGCCAACCCCGGCAAGACCGTGCTGGAGGTCAAGGACCTGCGGGTGGTCGACGAAGACAAGATCGAGCGGTTGCGCAGCATTTCGTTCAGCATGCGCGCGGGTGAAATCCTTGGTATTGCAGGGGTTTCCGGGAATGGCCAGACGCAGCTTCTTGAGGTTCTCGGCGGCTACCAGAACGCAACCGGTTCGGTCATGGTGAATGGCCAATCGATCGATCTGACAGGCACGCATTCGGACGGCCAGTCGCGCCGCGCGCGCGGCATTTCACATGTTCCCGAAGACCGTCAGGCCGAAGGTCTGATCATGGAATTCATGGCGTGGGAAAACATGATCTTCGGCTATCACCATGATCCGAAGTACCAGAAGAACCGCTGGCTGATGGACAACGCGGCGATCCGCACCGAAACCGAAGCCAAGATGGAACGCTTCGACGTTCGTCCGCCAAACCCCCGGCTTCAGGCCAAGAATTTTTCCGGCGGCAACCAGCAGAAGATCGTCCTTGCCCGCGAGATCGAACGCGACCCCGACCTGCTTCTTGTCGGGCAGCCAACCCGGGGTGTGGATATCGGCGCGATCGAATTCATCCATAAGCGCATCCTTGAACTGCGCGACGAGGGCAAGGCCATCCTGATGGTCAGCGTCGAGTTGGAGGAAATCCTGTCGATGTCCGACCGCATCATCGTGATGTTCGACGGGCGCATCATGGGCGAGCGTGACCCAACCAAGACCAACGAACGGGAGCTTGGCCTGCTGATGGCCGGCGTCACCGACGAAGGGGAAGCTGCCTGATGGACAAGATGCCGAAATGGGCGGATCTTTTCCTGATCCCGTTCATCAACCTGATACTGGCATTCGTTGCAGCCGGCCTTGTGGTGCTGGCCATCGGAGAGAACCCGCTGGATGCGATCTATTTCATGATCAAGGGTTCGCTGGGGTCGACCTCGGGGATCGGCTACACGCTCTATTACGCCACGAATTACATCTTCACCGGCCTCGCGGTTGCCGTGGCCTTCCATGCGCGACTTTTCAACATCGGTGGCGAAGGTCAGGCCGCTGTCGGCGGCGTCGGCGCGGCGGTTGTCCTGCTGGCCGTGGACTGGCCGCACTGGACGCTGGCGCTGCCCTTTGCAATTCTCGGAGCAGCGATCGCCGGGGCAGCTTGGGCCGCGATCCCCGCCTATTTGCAGGCCAAGCGCGGCAGCCACATCGTGATCACCACGATCATGTTCAACTTCATTGCCGCCGCACTTCTGGGATTCCTGCTTAACGGCATCCTCAAGAACCCGGCCACGCAGAACGCTGAAACGCGCAACTTTGGCGCGGGCGCACACCTGCCGACGGCGCATGAAATGCTGGCCCCCTTCGGGATCGAGTTTTCCAAATCCGCACCGCTGAACTTCAGCTTCCTTCTGGCGATTGCCTGCGCCTTTCTGGTCTGGGTCCTGATCTGGCACACCCGTCTTGGCTATCAGATACGCGCCTTTGGTCACAATGAGGGCGCGGCCAAATATGCCGGTATCTCCTCTGTCAGGATCACGATTCTCGCGATGCTGATTTCCGGCGCGCTGGCCGGGATGTTGGCGATCAACGTCGTGATGGGAGAACAGGAGCGGCTGATCAAGGAATTCGTCGAAGGCGCCGGTTTCGTGGGTATTGCAGTGGCGCTGATGGGGCGCAGCCATCCTTTCGGGATCGTGCTGGCGGCCCTCTTGTTCGGGATGCTGACTCAGGGCGGGTTTGAACTGCTCTGGGAGATGCCGACCATTTCGCGGGAAATGGTTCTGGTCATCCAGGCGCTGATCATTCTGTTCACCGGGGCGCTGGATCACATGGTCCGCGATCCGGTCGAACGCCTGTTCATCCGTATGAAGAAAAGGGCGGCATGATGGACAGCTTTCTGCAACTGATCCTGACACTCGACATGTCGATCCGGCTTTCGGTCGTGCTGTTGCTGGCCTGCCTCGCCGGGCTTTTTTCAGAACGCGCGGGCATCGTCGATATCGGGCTTGAGGGCAAGATGCTGATCGCCGCCTTCTTCGCGGCGGTCGCGGCCTTTCATTCGGGCAGCGCATGGGTTGGCGTTCTTGCCGGATGCGCCGCGTCGCTGACCTTTTCGATGATCCATGGCCTGGCCTCGATCACCTATCGCGGAAATCAGCTGATTTCGGGCGTAGCGGTGAACTTTCTGGCCTCCGGGCTGACGGTCGTCATCGGCAACGCATGGTACAAGAAGGGCGGTCAGACACCGACGCTGTCGGGT
>JAHEAO010000078.1 GCA_024642725.1 Paracoccaceae bacterium
GATTCCGGTCGGCCGACAAGGTCGAACAGGTGCGGCTGGAACAGAAAGACCAGCAATTCCTCTTCGAGTCGGACGACATGCTGACATTCATGGACAGCGAAACCTATGAGCAGATTGCGCTCCCGGCTGATCTTCTGGGCGAACGCAGGCCATTTTTGCAGGATGGCATGACGGTCACTATCGAGTATTACGGAGACGAGGCCCTGCATGTGTCGCTGCCGCAGAAGGTCACCTGCCGCATTGTCGAGACAGAGCCGGTGGTGAAGGGCCAGACTGCCGCAAACAGCTTCAAGCCCGCCGTCCTCGATAATGGAGTTCGGATCATGGTACCGCCGTTCGTGGGCTCGGATGAAAGCATCATCGTGAATACCGAAACGATGGAATATTCCGAACGGGCATAAATCCCGGCATTCGTTTCAATGCCCTGCGTCCGGAAGCCCCTGGGCGCGCTGGTTGGCATAGAATGCAGTCAAGGTCTTGTCGCGTTCGGGCCGGAAGAATGGGCCGTCAGTTACCCCTTCAATCCGGTCCGTGCGAAACATGCGAAAATCGTGGCGCATCTCGCACCAAGCAATCAGTGTCCAGACCTTGCCCCAGAACCAGAGCCCCAGAGGTCGAATCCTGCGCTCTGACTTATTGTTGTTCATGTCACGATAGATGATATTCAGGCACAATCGGCCCTCAACGGCAGCCTCAAGCCTGTCGATCATGCGACGCTGATCGTCGCTTATCCCGATTGCCATGGCGTGAACTTGAATGTTTTCGGCGTGACGGCTGTCCCTATCCGGCAAAACAGCTCTGATCTTGACCAGCGCTTCCTCTGCCGCCTGAGCCATTGCCAACCCGCCCCACGCCCTGATCAACCTACCCCCCGCAACCATGGCCACCATCTCAGCCCTGGTGAACATCAGCGGAGGCAGGTCATACCCGGCTCGCATGAGATACCCGACGCCCGACTCTCCCTCGATCGGGACACCAGATCCGATAAGATCAGCAATGTCCCGATAGATCGTTCGCTCCGAAACCTCGAGCCTTTCGGCCAGGGTCCGTGCGGTAAGCAACCGACCGCCTCTCAGGTATTGCACAATCTGGAAAAGGCGGTCCGCGCGTCTCATCGGTCAGGAAACCGCTGGTTCGAAAAGCCCGATCGAATTGCCGTCGGGATCCTTCGCATAGACAAACCGCCCCGAAGGAATCGAAATCGGTGGCACTGGCAGCAACGTGCCGCCAGCGTACGTAAGCCGCGCCATGGCGTCTTCCAGTTTTCCCGGAACCCCGAGATGCAGGGTCGGCCCTTCGCCATCCCGTGCCGGTTTGCCCGGATATAGGTGACCACAGCTCCCCTTTGCTTCCTTTGCGGGGAAGATTGCCATTGGATTTGGACCTGACGTGTCGAGTGTCAGTTCGTAGCCAAAAACAGCATTGTAGAAGGCCATAGCCTTTTGCATGTCGGTCACCGGGATCTCTGACCAGACAACTGCTTTCTCTAATTGGTGTGACATTCTATTGTTCCTTGAAATGCATCCAGAGTGCATTCTTCGCATAGCCCCCCTGACAGCGTTCTGTCAGGAGCCTGTCAACTATCTGCGGTTCTCACCGGATCTACCGACACCTGGGCTGTAGCAGCCGTCATTTCATCTACGGCTCTATCCAAGCGGAGGTAGGCGAGCCCTTCACCAGCTGACTGCGTGTAAAGCGTGCCGACATTCTTGCCGTCCGCATGGATTTCCGTGCCAATGGGAGCGCTGCCTTTGACCGCGACATTCACAAGCCCTTTGCGCAGTTGTGTTTTGTGTTTCATGCGAGCGGTGACTTCCTGACCGACATAACATCCTTTGCGAAAATCAACGCCATTCAGCTTCTCAAAGCCGACCTCGAGTATGAAGGTCTCGTTGGGTATCAATTCTATCCCTGCCTCAGGAATCGTGTTGACCACCCGCAGCCTGTCCCAGTCGATTGACGGTGCACCTCCGGTCGTTTCGCTGTAGCATCGCCAGCCAAGCGCCGGGTGACGTGGGTCGGGCCAAGCCCCCTTGGGGGCTGCTCCGATGCCGCGCGACACGTGAAGGTCTGTTTGCTTGATGCTGAGATCGGCGCGCAATTTATAGAGCGAAAGGCGCTGCAAAAGAGCTTCCGATTGCGAGGCCTTGCAGTCCAGTAGAATCGTCTCGCCATCCGGTGCAAGAAAGAAGTCGGCCAGATATTTCCCTTGTGGAGTCAGCAATGCTGCGTAGACCAGCCCGGAACTGACGCGGTTCACGTCATTGGTGACCAGGCCTTGGAGGAATTTTATGCGGTCGGAACCCGCTATCCGCAGTACTTTTCTGTCTGCTGCTTCCTCGCAAATCATCGAACATTCCCCTCGGTTCCGCAGCGCAATATAGTCCTGTGTGAACCGAACGAAAGTCAGATATGCCCGCCCCGCTCACGATTGTGATTCCGACCTTGAATTCGGCAGCAACACTTCCTGCGGTTCTCCAATCACTCATGGAAGGTCTGGCATCGGGGTTGGTACGCGATCTCGTCGTTTCGGATGGCGGTTCTGTTGACGCGACGGTCAAGCTCGCGGATGCAGCTGGCGCATGCGTTGTCGAAGGCCCCGCCAGTCGCGGTGGACAACTGAAGCGGGGCGGCGATGCCGCAAGGGGGCGGTGGCTCTTGTTTCTGCACGCCGATACCTGTCTGGCAGAAGGCTGGAGTGCGGAAGTTGCGAAACATATCCAGAACGAGGAATGCGCCGCCGTCTTCCAATTGCGTTTCCGAGCGACTGGCTTGATGCCAACGCTGGTGGCAGGCTGGGCCAATTTGCGGACCCGAATGGGTTTGCCCTACGGCGATCAGGGGCTCTTGATCCGCCGTGATCTGCACGATCTTGTGGGCGGTTTCCCTGACATTCCATTGATGGAAGACGTGGCCATGGCGCGGCTCTTGAGAGGACGGATTCGACGGCTGCCGGTTGAGGTAACGACTGGTGCGGAGCGCTACGAAAAAGAAGGTTGGTTGAGGCGTGGGGCGCGCAATCTCTATACGCTCTTTCGTTATTTCATCGGTACTGACCCGGAGAGTCTTGCCCGGCTGTATGAAAAGAAATCACGCAACTAGCCCGGCAATTGGCGCGAAGCCGGCAGTTTCCCGGAGCGATAGGCCTTCTGGAATCGTCTTCGATTGTAGCGTTTCTCAATCCATCTTCGAATTGGCATTGGTTTGGAAGCAACATCGCTTGCGTATGCGTCCAGAAAGAAATCCAGAACTCCGGTCTTTGACGCGCGAATGTGTATGTATCTCAAACTCAATTGCCTTTGGGCCTGTTCGACGGGAACCTCGTCTATGTGGAGCAGGTAGAGCGCCGAAGCGAGGCCGGCCCGATCGGCACCTGACTTGCAATGCATGAGAAAGGGCTTTTCGATCGTGTCAAACGCGTCGAGGAGTTCTAGCAGCCGCGTCTTTCTGGGCAATTTGCGCGCAGAGAGCTTCTTGTTGATTATGTGGAGTCCGAGGTCACGACATGCCTCTTCCTCGAACAGATAGGGGCTGCGATCAGTGACGCCACGCAAGTTGAGGATCGTCTTGATGCCCATTGCCCGGTATCGCTTGAGCCGGCGCTGCGAAGGCTGGTTCGACCGCCATACTCCCGGAGCAATTTCATCGAGATTGGACCAGAAGGTTCGGAAAATGCCGTGGTCGATGATTAGGAGATGCAGATTCGCACGCCGTCGCGCCGCTCTTGTTGAGATGTCCTTGCCGAAAGCATTGTCGAAATGGGCCTCGACAGGCTTCCACCACGCAAAGAGTTTTAAGGACATTTGGCGCCTTCCACGGCTGACAGGAGTAAATTCACATCGGACCGTGGACTTAGCTATGAATCGCCGAGCAAACAAGCCATTGGCTGAATTGACGCTGGTTCAACGGCGCACTAGGCATTGAGCGCTTACAATCAGAAAGGTGCTGCATGTCACTTGCCAATGGCCGCCACTACCTCGCCATACCCGGGCCATCCGTGATGCCTGATAGGGTGCTTCAGGCAATGCACCGTGCGGCACCGAACATCTATTCCGGGGCGCTGGTGGATCTCGCCGCGACCCTGCCGCCAGACCTGTGCGCACTGGCGGGGACCTCGGGAAAGGTGGCCATGTATATCGCCAACGGCCACGGCATCTGGGAGGCCGCCCTTTCAAATGTTCTCAGTGCTGGCGACAAGGCTCTGGTGTTGGCGACCGGGCGTTTTGCTCATGGCTGGGGTGAAATGGCCGAAAGGCTGGGCATTGAGACAGAGATCATTGACTTCGGTTTGCGATCACCCGTCGATCTTGCCCGCTTGTCCGAGGCCTTGTCTGCGGACAAGGACCATAGAATCAAAGCTGTGATGGTTGTTCACGTTGACACGTCGACCAGTGTCCGTAACGACGTGGCGGGTGTTCGCGAGGCTCTTGATGCCGAACGGCATCCGGCGCTGCTGATGGTGGATTGCATCGCCTCACTGGGATGCGACCGCTTCGAGATGGATGACTGGGGCGCCGACGTTATGGTGGCTGCCTCACAGAAGGGGCTTATGACGCCGCCCGGCATGGGATTCGTCTTTTTCAATGAAAAAGCGGACGCTTTACGTACCGGCAGCACCAATGTCACCAAATATTGGGATTGGCGGCCCCGCGCGACACCTGAAGAATTCTATCAGTATTGGGACGGGACAGCCCCGACGCATCACCTGTACGGTCTGCGCGAAGCGTTGGACATGATCTCTGAAGAGGGTCGTGAGAATGTTTGGCATCGTCATGCGACGCTGGCCCGTTGCTATTGGGCGGCTCTCGACGCGTGGTCGAGCGAAGGACCAATTGAGGTGAACATAGCCGATCGCGCAAACCGGTCTCATTCGGTGACCGCGGTTCGGATCGGGGCGCCACGCGGAACGATGTTGCGCGACTGGTTAACTCAGAAGGCCGGTGTAACGCTCGGCATCGGGCTTGGCATGGCCGCACCGGGGGATCCGGCCTGGCATGGATTTTTCAGGATCGGCCATATGGGGCATGTCAATGCGCATATGGCGTTGGGGACGATCTGCGCGATGGAGGCGGGACTGACGGCCCTTGGAATTCCGCACGGCAAAGGTGCGCTTGATGCTGCTGCTTTGGTCTGTTCCGAAGCCTGACCCGTGTGTGACAGGCAGTGCGCGAGTCGATGATTTTCCAGCTTTAGGGAGTTGAAGGATTTGGGCAGGGGACTGCGGTTGCAGCGATCAGGCCATCGCATCCCGGAGCGCACCGGGCAGAGACTTGGCGAACACTTCAAGGTCGGCTTCGGTTCCGGCTGAAATGCGAATGCAGCGGTCCTGAGGCGCAACGAATGGCATGCGTACGAAAACATCGCGCGCAATGAGACCCTGCAGAACCCGCTTTGCGAAAGCCCCGTCCCGACCACAATCGACTGTGACGAAATTTGTCGCTGACGGAAGTGGTGCCAGGCCATTTTGGGCGGCGATCGTGGAAATCCGATTGCGGGCGGCGTCTACCTTGGCAAGGACCTCAGCGAGATAGACCTGATCTGACAGAGCGGCCAGCGCACCGGCTTGCGCGATGCGGTTCACGCCAAAATGGTTGCGGATCTTGTTGAAGGCGGTGACCAGATCCTGGTGCCCGATCGCATAGCCGATCCGCGCCCCGGCCATGCCGTAAGCCTTTGAAAAGGTGCGCATTCGGATGAGATTCGTATCGGTCACATCGAGCGCCGGTGCCGTTCCCTCGGAGGCAAACTCGACGTAGGCCTCGTCAAGCACCATCACGCAACCATCGGGCAGTTGGCGGATCGCCTGCAAGATGGTTTCGGCGCTATGCCAACTGCCCATCGGATTGTCAGGGTTTGCCAGATAGACCAGTTTCGCATCAACTTCCCTGGCTTTGCGGACCAGCGCGGCGGGATCCTCGGCGTCGCCGGAGTAGGGCACTTTGTGAAGTGTCCCGCCAAATCCGGCGACATGAAAATTGAAGGTCGGATAGGCTCCGTCAGAGGTGACGACAGCGTCACCCGGGCCGACCAGAAGGCGTACGAGATACCCAAGAAGGGCATCGATGCCTTCGCCTATCACTATGTTTTCATGGGAAATTCCATAATGATCCGCGAGCGCTTGGCGCAGGTCGTAGTTCTCCGGATCGCCATATTTCCAGACATGGCGCGCAGCGTCCTGCATCGCGGAAATGGCATGCGGAGAAGGGCCGAAGACACTTTCATTCGCACCAAGGCGTGCGGTGAAGGGGCCGCCGCGGGCGCGCTCCTGGGTTTCCGGTCCGACAAAGGGAACCGATGCGGGCAGCGTGCTGACCAGATCGGTGTAGCGGGGACCTCGCATCGGGTCAGACCATCGCCGCAAGGCGCTTCACGGCGGCCTCGAGCTTGGCGGCTTCGTCTTCCTTCTGGGCCAGTTGTTCGCGCGTTTCCTCGACCACATCGTCGGGTGCGCTTTCGACGAATTTGGGATTGTTCAAACGCCCCCGCAACCCGCCAAGTTCCTTTGAGAGCTTCTCGAGGCTCTTTTCCAGACGGGCTTTTTCTTCTGCAATATCAATGATATCGGCAAGGGGCAGGGCGAAGAGCCCGCCCTCGACCGCGATGGTGATTGCGCCCTTCGGGACATCGGGCGCGATGGCCAGATTATCGACCCTGGCAAGGCGCAGAATGAGATCCTCGTTGCGGGTCCAGGCGGCTTTGCCGGCGTCATCGAGCTGCACCTGAACCATCGGGATCTTGAGACCGGCGGGAACGTGCATCTGGGCGCGGGCAGAGCGGATTTCTTCGATCAGAGAAATCACCCAGTTCATCTCTCTGTCCGCATTTTCATCAACAAGATCAGAGACTTGATAAGTCGGCCAATCGGTGTGGACGAGCGGTTTCGGATGCTGTGCGGTCAGTGACCAAAGTTCTTCGGTGATGAACGGCATCATCGGGTGAAGAAGGATCAGGCACTGGTCCAGCGCCCAACCCATGGTGGCCCGTGTTTCTGCAACGATTTCAGCATCTTCCGAGAAAAGAAGTGGCTTGGAAAACTCGACATACCAGTCGCAGAACTTGCCCCAGACAAAGGCGTAGAGTGCATTCGCGGCATCGTTGAAGCGGAAGGAGGTGAGGGCGGTATCGACCTCTTGCCTGACCTTGGCGACCTCTCCGATGATCCAGCGGTTCAGCGTGGCCTTTGGTACAATTTGGAACACCGCATCCGTACGTTCTGTCCCCGGCAGTACAACCGTATTTGTACGTTCGAAGACTTCGTTCATCTCGGCAAAGCGGGCGGCATTCCAGAGTTTGGTGGTGAAGTTCCTGTAGCCCTGAATCCGCTGCGTCGAGAGTTTCAGGTCGCGGCCCATCGCCGCCATCGCGGTCAGCGTGAAACGGACGGCGTCGGCGCCGTATTCGTCGATCAGTTCGAGCGGGTCGAGCACGTTGCCGAGCGACTTCGACATCTTCTTGCCCTTCTCGTCGCGGACGAGAGCGTGGACATAGACAGTGTCGAACGGGCGCTGCCCGACGACGGCATATTGCATCATCATCATCCGGGCGACCCAGAAGAAGATGATGTCAAAACCGGTGACCAGCACCGAGGTCGGGAAGTAGCGTTTCAGTTCCGCCGTATCTTCGGGCCAGCCGAGCGTGCCGATGGGCCAAAGGCCGGAAGAAAACCAGGTGTCGAGCACATCGGGGTCGCGCCAGACCGGGTAGACCAGATGGGTGGGGTCCTGACTGGTGGCATAGTCGGCAAGGCTTGACGCCAGGCGTTCGATCGCGGCCTGCTTGTCGGCAACCTCGACGATCGTAGAATGGCTGATCGGTTGCGGCGTGTCGAGAAGCTCTGAGCGGAACGCGTCCTGCACGGCGTCGAAGCTGGCGGCGCAATGCATGACATCATTGCCGTGCAACATTCCGCCTTCGTTGAGAAGGCCAAGCAACTGGACTTCGTCGAGGTCTTCTTCGCCGGTGTTGAACGATCCGTCGGTTCCAAGGTCGAGCCCGTACCAGACCGGAATCTGGTGCCCCCACCAGAGCTGGCGCGAGATGCACCAGGGTTCGATGTTTTCCAGCCAGTGGAAATAGACCTTGGCGTCCTGTTCCGGCAGGATCGTCACCTCGCCAGAGCGCACCGCGTCGATGGCGGGCTGGACGATCTTGGCGGTATCGACGAACCACTGATCGGTCAGCATAGGTTCGATGACGACCTTGGAGCGGTCGCCGAAAGGCTGCATGATCTTCTTGGCCTCGACGAAGGGCACCTGTTCCACGGTCTCGTTGCCGTCTTCGTCGGTGGTGGCCTGCGGCACCGTGACGGCGAGGCCTTCAGCGGTGATTTCCGCAATCACGCGGGTGCGGGCCTCGAACCGGTCGAGGCCGCGCAGGTGTTCGGGCACAAGGTTGATCGGAGTGGCGTCGGCAGGCGCTTCGCCGCCTTCGGCGATGGCCTGCGCCTGAGCCGCGGCTTCGGCATAGGGCAGCCCGTCCGTGCGCATCTGGCCCTTGGTGTCCATCAGGGCGTAAAGCGGGATGTTGTTGCGTGTCGCCACGCCATAGTCGTTGAAATCATGCGCCCCGGTGATTTTCACCGCGCCCGAGCCGAAAGTCGGATCGGGATAGTCGTCGGTGATGATCGGGATCAGGCGGCGGTGCTCTTTCGGGCCGACCGGGATTTCGCAAAGCAGGCCGACGATGGGCGCGTAGCGTTCGTCTGAGGGATGCACCGCGACCGCGCCGTCGCCCAGCATGGTTTCGGGGCGGGTGGTGGCGATCGAGATATAGTCGCGCGTTTCGCGCAAGGTGACCGTGCCGTCTTCGTCTTTCTCTACGTATTCATAGGTTTGCCCGCCGGCGAGCGGGTATTTGAAGTGCCACATATGGCCGTCAACTTCGATATTCTCGACTTCGAGATCGGAAATTGCGGTTTCAAAATGCGGGTCCCAGTTGACCAGCCGTTTGCCGCGATAGATCAGGCCCTTGGAGTAGAGATCGACAAAGACCTTGATTACGGCGTCGGGGAAATTGCCCGACATGGTGAAGGCGTTGCGGTCCCAGTCGCAGGACGCGCCAAGGCGTTTGAGCTGGTTGATGATCGTGTCGCCGGATTTGTCCTTCCACTCCCAGACCTTTTCAAGGAAAGCCTCGCGCCCCATCTCGCGGCGGGTGGCGTTCGACTTGTCCTTGGCCAGTTCGCGTTCGACGACCATCTGGGTCGCGATGCCGGCGTGGTCCTGACCGGGCTGCCAAAGCGTGTCGAAACCGCGCATCCGGTGCCAGCGGATCAGGATGTCCTGCAGAGTGTTGTTGAAGGCATGACCCATATGCAGCGAGCCGGTGACGTTCGGCGGTGGAATCATGATCGAGAAATGTTCCGCGCCGGGTTTGGCATTGGCTCCGGCGCGGAAAGCGCCTTCCTTTTCCCAATCGGCGTAAAGCCGGGCTTCGGCCTTGCCTGCGTCGAATGTCTTTTCCATGGCCATCTGGCTGGTCCTGTCCGAAATCTCTAGGTTCAGGACCATCTACCCAATGGGTGCGCCAAGGGGAAGGGGCGGAGCCTTCGGCGAGGATATTTAGCGACGAATGATGCGGTGGATCAGCGGGTGGCGGCGACCTTGGCATCGGTGAGCGGTTCGCGCTGGCCGGGGCGGATGACGGCGGGGTCATAGGCGGGCCGGGCGAAGACCTGCCGGACCAGCGGCACGAAATGGTCGAGCGGCAGGCTTTGATAGTCGGGATCGAAGCTGGACTGGTCCCAGCGTTCGCAGAATTCGGCGCAATCGTCGAAATAGGCGTGGCCCCGGTGAGCGTCGCGCTTGTGCTGGTTGCCGCCGACATGGTGACCGTAATAGAGCATCTGGAAATCGCCGTGCTTTTCCACGACCCAGGTGCATTGTTCGCGCACGAAGGGTTTCAGGATCGAGGCGGCGTATTCGTCGTGGTTGTAGGGCGCGTAGATATCCCCGATATCGTGCAGAAGCGCGCTGACCACCCAGTCGGTATCCGCGCCGTCGCGCCACGCGCGGCTCGCCGATTGAACGGAATGGCCGAGCCGGGTGATCTGGTAGCCCGACAGGCTTTCGTCGAGATCAACAAGTGCCCTGAGAAGCCGGTCGGCGGTGCCTTTGGTATATTCGATCTCGTGTTCGGTCAGGAATGCGTATTCTTCCGCCGTGCCGTCTTTCATCTGGGTGAATGAGACTTTGTCCATCAGCTGGTCCCTTCGTAGATGCTGGTTGTCTTTTTGGCGCCTTTCATCATGACCTGACTTTGCTGGCTGCGGATGCGGTCGTAAAGGGCGAGGCTTTCGGGGGAGAAGTTGGCGGTGGGGGCGGGAACATGGATGAAATTGCCGTGGGGGTCGGTGCCGCGGACCAGTGCCGCGTAATCCGTATCGGAGATCTGCTGCTTGATGTCCGGGCGGCAGTAGCGGATCACGGCGGCGATGCGGCGGTCATCGCTGGTATTGGGGCCGGAGCCGTGGATCGTCAGGCCGTGGTGCAGGCTCATCTGGCCGGGATGAATCTCGATCGCGACCTTGTCTTTTTCGGCGACGTCGACACGCACTTCCTGACCGCGCGACAACAGGTTGTTTTCGTCGAACGTATCTTCATGGGGCAGGATTGCGTTCTTGTGGCTGGCGCGGACGAAATCCATGCAGCCCGAGGCGGGGGTGGCAGGCGAAAGCGCGATCCACGCGGTGACGAGGCCGTCGATGGCGCCGAGCCCCCAATAGGTCAGGTCCTGATGCATCGAGACGATCTGGCGGGTGCGCGGTTCCTTTATGAAGAACTCGGCGGCATAGACCATGATGTCGGGGCCGAGGATACCTTCGATCACGTCAAGAACGCCGGGTTCCGTCGCAAGGCGGAAGGCCATCGGCATCACCACATGGGCATTCACGCGCTTGTAGGTGTTCAGGGGGAGCGGCAGGCCGGCATCGAGCCACGTCGCTTCGACCTCTTCCAGTTCCGCACGGTAGGCGGCAGCCTTTGCGGCGGAAAGGGCAGGGACGGGGAACAGGAATCCATCGTCCCAGTAGCGGGCGATCTGATCGTCGGTCAGGCGGCCTTTGGAAAGGGCGAGACTGTCAAGCATGGTCATCTCCGTATTG
>JAHEAO010000079.1 GCA_024642725.1 Paracoccaceae bacterium
GAGAGTCGGGCTCGATCTCAGCCGGAGACCAAGAAAACCGGCATGGGCACTTTCCTTGGCTATTGGTGGCGCAATGCTTCGATCGGATCCATTCTGGCTGCGCGACGCGCGGGAAAGAAGCCGAAGACAATTCCGATAAAGGCCGAGAAGACGAAAGCAATCAGGATGATCGCAGGGTCGGGCATGAAACCGATACTGAGGAGTCGCGTGCCTATGTATCCCAGAACCAGTCCCAGCAATATTCCGATCAGGCCTCCCAGCAGCGAGAGGATGATGGCTTCCACAAGGAATTGCAGAAGCACCTGACCTTCGGTTGCGCCGACGGCAAGGCGAATACCAATTTCCCGGGTTCGTTCGGTCACGGAAACCAGCATGATATTCATGATCCCTATGCCTCCAACCAACAGGCTGACGGCGGCGACAGCCGAAAGCAGTCCGGTCAAGACAGAGGTAATCCCGGTAAGCATGGACGAGATTTCCTGCATGTCGAAGACATTGAAATCGTCATCTTCACCCGGGCCTATCCGGCGTCTTTCGCGCATGAGCATTTCGATGTCGGCTTTGGCTTTGACCGGTTCGATACCTTCCCGTACAGCAACATAGATGAGGTCTACATCCTGATCACCGGCGATGCGTCTCTGGAACGTTCGGAGAGGCATGAGCAGCAGATCGTCTTGATCTGTGCCGAAGCTCGATGCGCCCTTGGCCTGAAGCTCGCCGATGACTTCGCATGAGATTTGGCCGATGCGAAGGATTGATCCGACCGCGTTGCCGCCGCCGAAAAGTTCCTGCCGCAGTGTTGCGCCGAGAATGCAAACAGCTACTCCTGAACGCAGCTCGCTGTCATAGAACTCGCGCCCTTGGGCAATCGGCCAGTCCCGAGCGATCAGGAACCGGTTGTCGGTGCCGGTGATCGTCGTCGTATGGTTGAGATTTCCCGAGATGGCGACAACCGCCGACGAACTTGATGGCGCGGCCGCTGCGACGCTGGAAATCTGGTCCTCGATCGCCTCGGCATCCTTGATGGACAGGCTGGCAGCGGGTTGCTGGATTGCGCCCATACCGCTCGGCGCTTGGCCCGGACGCACCATCAGCAAGTTGCTCCCCAGAGAGGCGACATCGGCCTGCACCGCCGCACTGGACCCCTGACCGACCGTTACCATGGCGATGACGGCACCAACTCCGATGACGACCCCCAAGACAGTAAGAAACGAGCGCAGCAGATTGCGCAGTATTGCATGCAAGGCGAGCCGCGAGGTTTCATAAAGCATCGGATAACTCCGCCCGTCCGTGTGCTTTGTCACTCTCGATCTGACCGTCAAGGAAAGTGACTGTCCGATGCGCATAGCCAGCCATGTCAGGTTCGTGAGTTACCATGATAATCGTAATTCCCTCGTTACCGTTGAGGGCGCTAAGCAACTCCATGATTTCGCGGCTCCGGGCGCTATCGAGATTTCCCGTCGGTTCATCGGCAAGCAGCACCGCGGGATGAGCGACAATGGCGCGTGCAATTGCCACCCGCTGCTGCTGGCCCCCGGAGAGTTGCGACGGGTCGTGGTTTTCTCGGCCGTCCAACCCGACTTTCTTGAGCGCCTCCCGTGCCCGGTATTCGCGCTCTATTCGCGCGATACCTTGGTAAATGAGTGGCAATTCAACGTTTTCGAGTGCGGAAGTGCGCGCTAGAAGGTTGTATCCCTGAAATACAAACCCAAGATAGTGGCGCCGCAGCAAGGCGCGTTGTTCGCGGCTGAAATCGCCCACTTCAGCGCCTGCGAATTGATAACTTCCTGTCGAGGGTGTGTCGAGGCAGCCAATGATATTCATGGCGGTCGATTTACCGGATCCGCTGGGCCCCATGATGGCGACGAATTCGCCCTTTTTGACATCTAGGTCAATGTCACGAAGAGCCACCACTTCAGCGTCTCCGGAACCGTACAGGCGGGAAATACCCCGCAGTCGAATGAGAGGTGATTTGACCGTGTCAGAAGCTGTGACTTCGGTGTTACGCGATGGTTTCAGTGTTTTCATTTCTGGGTCGCCGCATCGGTGACGAGCGCGTCGCCGACCGACAGATCACCGCTGCGGACTTCCGTAACCGAGCCATCGGTCACTCCGGTTTCGATCTGAACAGCGACCGGCGCTCCGTCGCGCAGAATCCAGACTGTTCTATGCCCGGCCACTTCTGGTTCATTGACCGATACAGGACTGGACGATGGGCGGCGCGAAAACAGCATTCCGACCAGACCTGTGCCGCTGGTTTCGGCTTCTTCTTCGATAGCGGGGCGATAGCGCAGCGCCGAATTTGGGATGCTGAGAACACCCGCAACTTTTTCCACAATGATATCTGCTACGGCTGTCATTCCGGGCCGCAGGTGGCCTTGGCTATTGTCCAGGGACAAGACGCCCTCATAGGTGACAACGCCGTCGACCGTTTGCGGAAGGTACCTGATCTCCTCGACCTTGGCGGGGAATTTGCGGTCGGAGTAGGCTTCGACGGTGAATGTGGCGTCTTGGCCCGTTTCCACCTGACCTATATCCGCCTCATCAATGTCGATCAGCAGTTCCATCTGCGCCAGATTGCCGGCCAGGGTGAAAAGGACGGGCGCCTGAAACGAGGAAGCCACGATTTGCCCGACCTCGATGTTTCGGTCCAGCACAATACCGTCGATGGGTGAGCATATGCATGCTTTCGCAAGACTTGCTTCATTAAGGCTCAGGTCTGCTTGTGAAACGCGCAGATCGGCCTCGGCAATGCGCATCGACGCTTCTGCGCGCTGGTAAGCCGCTTGAGCGGCAAGAAACGTACCCTGAGTGGATATTCCGCGCTCACTGAGCGCGGTCGCACGCTCATAGGCATCGCGCATCTCGTCAAAGGTCGCTTGTGCAACAGCAAGCTGGGCCTGACTGACGGCAAGCAGAGCTTTGGAGTGCTCAACAGTCGCTTCCAGCATATCGGTGTCGAGGCTGGCCAACACTTGGCCTCGTTCGACCGTATCGTTGAAATCGACGTCGACGGTTCTGACAGTTCCCGAAAGTTCACTGGAAATCTCAACCGTATCAGTAGGTTCCACCGTTCCTGTCGCTGATACGATGACAGTGATATCCGAAACGATCGCCGGTTCCGTAATATATTTGGTTGTGCTCGGGGTGTCAGCCATTTGTACAAGCCACCAAGCACAGGACATGAGCAATACAAACAGCCCGCCCCAGATCGACCAGCGCCGCCAGCGCCGACTACTGCTGCCAATTCTCGCGATTTCCTCGATGTTGATTTCGGCTTCTGGCAATCAATGCACTCCTGTTTGCCTGCCGGCGCGAATGCTGAGGTGGTTGTTTCAAGATTTCGTCAGGGCGGGCAGATCTTTCAGTGTTGAAGGACGTAGCGGCCGGGGGCATCAGGTAATTGCTCGTCGCCATCGACGGCGGTTCCCATTGGCGGCGGCGCTTCAAACGGACCAGATCTTGCGGCAAGCCATTTCGACCATGCAGGCCACCATGATCCTTCAATGATCGTTGTCTCAGCGAACCAATCGTCAGGTGGCAGATAGGGGTTGCTCGAACGATGCGCCTGAATGCGATAATGGTGCCCCGGCAATCCGGGTTGGGAAATGACCCCTGTATTGTGCCCGCCGCTGGCCAGTATGAAGGTCACGTCCGTATCTGTCTGAAACGTAATTTTGTAGACTGATTTCCAAGGTGCGACGTGATCCGTCTCGGTGCCCAACGCGAATATTGGAAGGCGGATGTCGGACAATGTAACCGGTCGGCCATCAACGTTGAATCTTCCTGCGGCCAAGGAGTTGTCCATGAACATCCTCAAGTATTCCGAATGCATCCGGAATGGCATGCGAGTTGCATCGGAATTCCAAGCCATGAGATCCGTCATCGGTGGGCGTTCACCCAATAGATAGACGCGCAAGATTCGTGACCAAATCAGATCGTTTGACCTGAGTATCTGAAACGCCCCGGCCATCTGTCGCGCTTCAAGAAATCCCTTCTCCCGCATCATGTCTTCAAGGAAGCTGATCTCGCTCTCATTGATGAAGAGCTTCAATTCGCCAGCTTCAGAATAGTCGTTTTGCGTAGCAAAGAGACTGACGGAGGCCAGCAGGTCGTCGCCGTCGCGGGCCAAGGCGGCAGCCGCGATCGACAGCAATGTTCCGCCAAGGCAATAGCCCGCGGCATGCAATCGGTCGGCGCCGGTGATGGACTTGATTGCTTCCATGGCCGCGAGCGGTCCGAGCCGCAGGTAATCCTGCATCGACAGGTCGCGATCGTCCGAACCCGGGTTTCGCCACGAAATCATGAAGACGGTAAATCCTTGGCCGACGAGGTAGCGGACAAGAGAGTTATGAGGGCTGAGATCAAGTATATAGTATTTCATGACCCATGCTGGAACTATCAACAGCGGCTCGTGACGCACTTTGTCCGTCGTCGGCGAGTATTGGATCAACTCAATGAGGTGGTTCGAGTAGACGACTTTTCCGGGCGTCGCGGCCACGGTGTCGCCAACTACGAATTTCTCCGCGCCAACTGGAGGCTTGCCACGTCGCAGTCGCTCGGCATCTTCCTGAAGATTTCGCATGCCTCGCAAGAGATTAAGGCCCATCTCTGCGCGGGTTCGTTCTTGGACCTCCGGATTGGTCAGCGGAAAGTTCGAAGGGGATAGAACATCCAGAAGCTGGCGGGTCATGAACTGCATAGCCCGTTCGTGTTCGGCTGTGACGCCCTTCACGCCGGTCGTCGCATTGTGCCACCATTGCTGGATCAGCAGGAAGTTCTGGTAGTACAGGTTGAAGGGTGGCTTTCGCCATTCCTCGTGCCGGAAGCGATAGTCCTGGGGTAGAGGTGCAATGCAATCAGTGCAATTTTCACCGTCGTACAGAGTGTGAAGCGCCAATTGATGGGCGCGGATCAGTTTGTCCAAACCCTTTTGCCACAATTCCATCTGCTTGCCGGGCGAGGCCGTCAGATGGACTGCCCAGTCCAGCCAGGTTTGGTAGACTGAGAAGGGTGACAGGCCGCCGGTCAATCGGGCGAGCATTGCATGCGGAACGAGGTCGAGAGTCTCGGCCAGAGACCGTTCGTGGCTTGCAGTTTGTCGCTTGTACTGCGGGTCTTCTGCATTCCGAGCAATCTTGGGTGTGTCCGGGTCCGAGGGCAGGGCCCGCATCATAGCGGTCGAGTTCCTTGCTTCGGTTGGAGTCAGAGATCCATTTTTCGAATTTGCCACCTTCGAAGATCGAACCTTGCTTGCCATTCTTGCCTCTTGATTGCGCAAATGTTTTGAACCCCGCCGACACGACTGAATCGATGGCCGGTCTGAGAGTTTCGGAACGTAGCCCGACTTCAACCTAAGTTTTATGTCGGAATTGAAGGCAGGGCCGGCAAGCCTTGGCGAGTGCGACACTTCGTCCGCGATGCCGGTAGGTGCCTGGACTTGTTGGTATGGGTTAGGTTCTTTGGAAGGCATTGGGCCGAAAGCCCGACGGGTCCCATTCGCATTGCTTCGCAGAGTTTTTGGCATGCTTCTTGGTCCGGGAGGTCTGCGCGGTTCGAGAAAATAGAACCTGCCCCGAGACCTGAGAGAACCCGCGTGAATTGCTGCGCGATCTTCTCGACCTGAAGGCAGTGTTGTTGCCCAGCAGTACGTTCTATGCAACAAGGTTTCAGAAGAATCCGAACGGAAGAGTCTAGTAAATGACCGACTATCAATCCCGGCGCACAATGATGGTTGATACGCAGGTGCGTCCGTCAGATGTGACAAAGTTTCCAATCATTGACGCGATGCTTTCCGTGCCCCGCGAAGCATTTGTACCTGATAGAAAACGCGAGGCCGCCTATGTCGGCGAAAATGTCGACTTGGGGCATGGCCGGGTTGTGTTGGAGCCGCGGACGCTGGCGAAGATGCTCGACGCGCTCGATATTCAGCCCAATGAGATGGTGATGGATGTCGGATGTGGCCTGGGCTATTCGAGCGCCGTTATTGCAAGACTTGCAGAGGCCGTTGTCGCTGTCGAAGAAGTCCCTGAATTTGCGGCCGAAGCCCAGTCCCTGCTGGTAGAGCAGGGTGCCGACAATGTTGCGGTGATTGCAGCGCCGCTTTCGGCTGGGGCAAGCAAGCACGGGCCTTATGACGTGATCATCATTGAAGGGGCCATTCGGGAAATTCCCGCTGCCCTGTTGGATCAATTGAATGAAGGCGGGCGTATCGGTGCCCTGTTCATGGATGGAGCGCTTGGTGCCTGCAAAGTGGGCTACAAGATCGACGGAGAAATGACTTGGCGTTTCGCGTTCAATGCCAGCGCACCCGTGTTGGGAGGCTTCGAGGGCAAGCAGGTCTTCGCTCTTTGAGTCGCGTAGGTCCTGGGGCAGGGAAGGTGCTTGCTCACAAGATTTTGGAGAAGGTGTCAGTCGTGATCAGAAACATGGTACGATTTGGAGTAGTGCTTGGTTTCGCTGCATTGGTTTCTGGTTCTCCTGCGCGGGCCGAGACCCTGACCGACGCTTTGATTTCGGCCTATCGAAATTCGGGGCTGCTGGATCAGAATCGTGCTCTGCTGCGTGCAGCTGACGAAGATGTCGCGCAGGCAATCGCGGGATTGCGGCCGGTATTGAGCTACGTGGCAGGATCGGACTACTCCTCGGTGGCGGATCAGGTGCCTTTCAACGATGGAGTGTCAAGCAACTACGGTTTGACGCTGAGCTTCCTCATTTACGATTTCGGTCGCTCCCAGTTCGGGGTGGATATCGCGAAAGAAAACGTGCTGGCCTTGCGCGAAGCGCTGGTGGGCATTGAGCAAAGCGTGCTCCTTCGGGCCGTGTCAGCATATGTGGCGGTTCAGCGCGACATCGCTATCGTTGATTTGCGGGTGAACAACCTTCGGCTGATCACGGAAGAACTTCGGGCCGCGCGCGACCGATTCGAGGTGGGAGAGATCACACGCACCGATGTCGCGCAGGCCGAAGCTAGGCTCGCAGCGGCGCAAAGCGGCCTCGTGGTTGCCCGAGGAGATCTGGCTGTTTCTCGCGAAGAATACCGTGCGGCGGTGGGCAATTACCCCGGGGTCCTGGCGCAATTGCCAACTCCGCCCGCAACTGCGAGTTCAAAAGAGGCAGCCGTGAATGTTGCCCGGCAGCGCCACCCGGACATATTGCAGGCCCAACGGAACGTTACCGTCTCCGAGCTTGGAATAGACTATGCGAATGCCGCTTTGCGACCTAGCATCACCGGTTCTGCCAACGCGGGATTTGACCGCGACCATGACGATTCACTTAGTATCGGACTAACTTTCTCTGGTCCGATCTACGCAGGTGGTGGCCTTGCATCGCTTTCACGTCAGGCGGCGGCTCAAAGAGACGCAACACGTTCGGTCTTGCGCCTGACACAGATTGCGGTCGATCAGAATGTCGGCAACGCCTGGGCCCAGTTGGATGTGGCGACTGCGGCGCTTCAATCGACCGAAGAGCAGATTCGCGCCGCGCGCGTAGCGTTCGATGGTGTGCGGGAAGAGGCGGCGCTCGGTGCGCGAACGACCCTTGATGTGCTTGATGCCGAACAGGAGCTGTTGGATGCTTCTGCGAACCGCATTGCGGCCGTTTCCTCAAGATACACTGCGATCTACAATCTCTTGGCGGCGATGGGCCTGTTGACAGTTGATCACCTTGGTCTGGGTATTCCGACATATGATGTGACGGCCTACTATAATGCTGTCAAATATGCTCCGTCTTACGGTGTCAGCCCCCAGGGTGAAAAGTTGGATCGGGTGTTGCAGGGCATCGGCAAGAACTGATCATTGATACAACAGGTTGTGTCGTGCTGAATGAGTGGCTACTCTACCTGCTGTGGGGCCAATGGTGATTTAGAATGTCCGATCCTGTGACAAATGTAGAAATTGAGGATATGCTCAGTTCGATCCGGCGCCTTATTTCCGAGGATGTGACGAAGTCGTCTGACAAGGTGAAATTGGCGATGGATCGATTTGTCCTGACGCCCGCACTGCGAGTGCCGACGCTCGAAGACGCGTCTCAAACCGACGATCCATCAAAAACCGAGACCAAGCCTAAATCTTCAGGGACTCTGGTCCTTGGTGGAGCAAATACTTCGTCAGCGTCCGACCCTGAAGACGCATGGGAAAGCTTGAGTGCTGGCGAACAGAGTTCGGCGGTGAAATTCAATTCCTCTCGTACGGAGCTGGAAGCCAGAATCGCGGAGCTCGAAGCCGCCGTGGCGCGCAGCCGAGAAGAGTGGGAGCCGGACGGCAGCGAACCGGACGATTCAAAGCATACACCAGATCGCCATATTTTCGCGCATGCCGAACCCGAGAAAACTGAAGAAAAGCGATTTGCGACAGAGGCTCGGCCCCCGCGCGAGGAGGTTACGCCTACCGCGCAGACCGACGATGCCGGCGGTTCAGGAACATCATCGAGTTATCCAACAGTTGTCGGGAGTGAGATTGCTGAACGGCAAAGTCGTGCCGATCAAGTTGACAGTGATGGTTCTGAAGAACTTCTGGTCGACGAAGACGTGCTTCGGGATCTTGTTGCAGAGATCGTCCGGCGGGAGTTGCAAGGCGCCTTGGGAGAAAGAATCACCCGCGCTGTGCGCCGCATGGTGCGCAGGGAGATTCAGCAGGCACTGGCGCTGAAGGATTTCCAGTAGTCAGCGAATTTCTGCAGCCAAGTCCAAGAAAAGATCCAGATCAACATGGGTTTCCATGTGGTCAGCCAGTCGATTAAGCGTCTGTTCAATGGAAGCTCTGTGATTTTCCAAGGCGCCGGTCCCGCCGAGTTCAGAGATAAAGGCCGACCTGAAAGGATCGGAACTAAAGAGTCCATGCAGGTAGCAGCCTCGGACCCGGCCATCAGCGCTCGCCGCACCCTCCGGTTTTCCGGCGACAGAAAGCCAGCTCCGTTGGCAATCGGGGCCTGTCGTTTGGCCGAGATGAATTTCATATCCGGTAATTGGCTCGCCTGACGGCAAGTATTTGGCATCCACAATCGACAGACGTTTTTCCGGTGTCATGACGGTCTTGATGTCCAGCAGGCCCAATCCTGTGACGGTTGTTGGCGAACCTTCTATTCCGTCAGGGTCCGAGATTGACACGCCAAGCATCTGATATCCGCCGCAGATGCCGAGAACATGACCACCGCGTCGAACATGTGCCAGCAGGTCAATGTGCCAGCCATTTGCACGGAAAGCGTCCAGATCAGCGATGGTCGATTTTGATCCCGGTATCAAGACAAGGTCGGCGTCACCGGGCAACGGTCGACCGGATTCAATGATCTCAACAGACACGCCTTCCTCGCTCGACAAGGGATCGAGGTCGTCAAAATTTGCAATTCTTCCAAGACGCGGGACGATGATCTTCAAGCCCCCCCCGGGACGACTCTTGATGTCCATCACGTCTTCGGCCGGCAGTTTCCAGGCGTCCACGAACCAAGGGATCACACCTAGTGACGGCCAAGCCGTATGACGGACAATTTCGGCCAAACCCTCGTCGAAAAGGCTTGGGTCACCTCGGAATTTGTTGACTAGGAATCCCCGGATGCGGCAACGGTCAGATGGCGGCAGCACTGCGTAGGTGCCGACCAACTGGGCGATGACGCCACCGCGATCGATATCTCCGGTCAAGATCACCGGAATGCCGGCCGCACTGGCGAATCCCATATTTGCGATATCGCCTTCTCGCAAATTCACTTCCGCAGGACTGCCCGCACCCTCGACCAGAACGAGATCGGCTGTGCGTGCAAGTCTGTCGAAGCTTTCCATGACTCTTGGAAGAAGTCGGGCCTTGTACGTTCCATAGTCCCGGGCCCTCAAGGTGGCGAGGCGTTTGCCTTGCACGATGATTTGCGCGCCCGTTTCGGACTCCGGCTTCAGAAGAACCGGGTTCATATCGACGATCGGGTCTCGCCCAGCGGCAAGTGCCTGCAGGGCTTGGGCGCGGCCTATTTCACCACCATCGATGGTCACCGCTGCATTGTTAGACATGTTCTGAGGTTTGAACGGAGCCACACGAAGACCCCGCCGCGTAAAGGCACGGGCAATGCCTGCCACGATCATGGACTTGCCAACGTTTGAGCCAGTCCCCTGTATCATGATGGATTTCGTCATGCCGCCTCGCAAAGGTTCTGAACTTGGCATAGCTGGGACGGAATGCTTGGAAAAGGTCAGAAGCAGCTCAAGTTTGGAAAGGTGAGAAGTCTGACCGATCTGAAAAAGAAGAAACGCGCCCGTGGGCGCGTCTGTTCTGTAGTCGAAATATTGGCGACAGACCTAGGCGGCTTCCGCCTCTTGAGCTGCATGACGCCGCTCGCTTTCTTCGCGTGAAAGAGCCACCGAAGTGCGGACACCCTTGGAAACAAATTCCATAAGGCCAGACACAACCCGCTCGTTCGGGTCGATGCCAGCGCAGGACAAAACCTCGCGTCCATCACGTGAGCGTGCCCAGCGAGCGATCTGCTCGGGCCCGTTACCATATTTCTTGTCATCTGCAATTGCATCATCAAGTGCAGCCAGTACGACGGCAGCAAAAAGCTTGCGTGCGCGTGCGCCCTGTTCGTAGTTGAAAGCCGTGCTGTCAACGAAATCGGCCATCTCGTCGTCCTTTATTCTTGCTCTTGCGTTTTTTGGCGTGGCGTCCCTTATGACAGGTTCGCGTTGATTCGGCTATCCCGTTTGCGTATATCTACTATGCACCAATTGCATAGCAACTGCTCGGTCATTACCGCATTTAGTCGTATTGCCAGGCCACCACTACGCAGATATAGGTCTCGTCAGATTTCTATCAACCTTCTGCCATGGTTTTGTCTAATGCCAAAAATTAACGGAAACGAGATCCGGCCCGGTAACGTGCTGGAACACGACGGGGGCCTTTGGGCGGCCGTCAAGGTCGATCATGTAAAGCCGGGTAAGGGTGGTGCCTTCGCGCAGGTAGAACTCAAGAATTTGCGCGATGGTCGCAAATTGAACGAGCGATTCCGGTCGGCCGACAAGGTCGAACAGGTGCGGCTGGAACAGAAAGACCAGCAATTCCTCTTCGAGTCGGACGACATGCTGACATTCATGGACAGCGAAACCTATGAGCAGATTGCGCT
>JAHEAO010000080.1 GCA_024642725.1 Paracoccaceae bacterium
CAACTTCCTGATCAAGATCGTCTCGCCAAACAGCCCAAGCAGGATATAGAAACTTGGGCGCATCAGGCGCTAAATGAAGCTTTCCGGCATCTATATGGCGTTTTACATAGCCTGACCCTCGACTGCAGGCGGCGATGGTTTCGTTGGCATCGGTGCGCTGTCGGGCAAGGACATCAAAGCTGACATTCATGCGACGCGCAGCATTGGTCAGAATGGGCTCGTCTCGGTCATCCGACCGTTTTGCTCAGGTGACCGATTGGAGGCGTAGAGCGGACGTTCAGGAAAAAATTTTCGAAACTCCGACCATGAATGGCTGGTTCTCACGGGACCGGACGGTGGCCAAATTCGAGGCTATGTCAGAGTCGCGGTCAATGCTGCCCTCTGAATTCTAGCAACGAATAACTAGCTTCGGCCTTTGGCCGCCGCTGGTGAGGTTCTGGAAAGCTACCACGCACCTTATTCACTGCCGACGATGGTGCGATCCACCGCATTTCGGTCGGTCGGAGGACTGGAAAGCAAGAAGATTTCGCCGTTCAACCCTCAGTTAGAAGTACAAATGCGTTTGGGCATTCTACTCAACGCCGGTTTCATGGGCAATCATCCCAAATGACTCGCGATACGCATCTTTGCTCCCTCAACTTCAGACCAGATCGCGCGGAATATCCTCGCTCCAGTCGCGCCGGAAAAGCTCACCTTCTCCGTCCCGCGCGACGACGCGGGCGGCGATGCGCCAGACCTCCGAAAGCGCTTCGACGGTGACCGCGGCGTCCACTTCCGCGACCCATTCGCCGCGCGCATAGGACTTGTGCCAGGTGCAGGTGCCGCGCGCTGAGTTGGGATTGTCGGGATGGATCTCGAACCGATCCTCGTCACAGTAGCGCACGGTTAGCCCAGTATGGGCATGTCGGACCTCTCCGCTGTCGCCACCGCGCAGATAGGTTTCCTTGCCAGTCACGAGGTCTTCGGTCACCGATCGTTCCGAATTTCCGGCGCTCAATTGCTCTGCTTTCAACGGTTCTGCACCCTCGGGCGGTGGGAAAGGCGCAAGGCTTCCGTCCTGCGGCTGCGCTGTACGCAATGGTAGGGTTAGTTGCCCGGTGCCGGCGCTGAGCGTCAGCGTGACCGGTTCGGGCGCCGGCCAGACCATCGGCCAGTAGCTTGTCGACAGTGCAAGTCGGATACGCTGACCCTTGGCAAAACGCTGGCCGATGGCGTTGAGTTGCAGCGAGAATTTTACGGGCACGCCGGGCGCCATCGGTGCCGGATCGGAATGCGAATCTCGGTGAGTCAGGTTCAGGACACCGAAACTGACCAGTGTGGATTTGCCGTTCGGGACGGAGGCCGACAGGGTCGCAATCAGGTTAGCAACAGGTTTGTCTGAGGCGATTTCGCCGTCGAGCATCGGAAAACCGAGGATTTCGACATCCTCATCGAGCGGGTCCGACAAGAAGACCGTCATCTCACGGTCTTCGCGTGACTGATCCAGCGCCTGATCGGGCGCCGAGCCGTAGGAGCACCACGACTGCGCATAACGCCCCGCCGTCTGCGGCGAACAGATTAAAATCGGGTCGCCAGAGGTCGGACCGCCCAGGCGACCCGGCGATAGGTTGAGCCTCCGTCTAGGGCCATCCCCGGTCTTCCAACTGTCCTCGGCAACCCAGCGTCCGGCCCGCTCGGCGTGGTACGGCGCGGGCGGCGCGGGATCCTGTATCCAGGCGCGGATCATAGGTTCGTCCATGATACCAGTATCGACGTCCTTCAGGTGCTGGTCCCACCAGCGCAGGCATTCCTTCAGGAAACCGATGCGTGGTCCTGGTTCGGCGAAGTGCGGATACTTGTGCGCCCAAGGACCAATCAGCGCCTTTCTCGGGCCGGGCAGCTTTTGCATCATACGAAAGATCGGGTTGGTGTAGCCGTCGACCCAGCCGCCGACCGCATAAACCGGAATCTGCACATCGCCGTAGTCCTCGCAGATCGAACCGTGGCGGTAGAACGCGTCCCGCCGCTGGTGGCGAAACCAGTCGAGCATCCAGAGTCCGTTGCCCGCAAGGCGTTCCAGCCACATCTCGCGCCACCTTTCCCCGACGATTTCCGGGTCGGGCGGCGTATGTGCGATGGCGAAAGCTGTAGCACCCCAGGCGAGCTTGTCGGTCAGACACGCGCCCCCCATGAAATGAATGTCGTCGGCATAACGGTCATCGGTTGAACACAGAGTGATGACGGCCTTAAGCGCCTCTGGTTTGCGAGCCGCGATTTGCAGCCCATTGAACCCGCCCCAGGAAATGCCGATCATGCCAACCATTCCGGAACACCACGGCTGTTTTGCCAGCCATTCGATGACCGCAACACCGTCATCAAGTTCCTGTTTCAGATATTCGCCCTTGCACACCCCCTCGCTGTCGCCGGTGCCGCGCAGGTCAACTCGCACCCCGGCATAGCCGTGGCCAGCGAAATAAGGGTGGGTCAGGTGATCTCGCTCAACTGTGCCATCACGTTTGCGATAGGGCAGGTATTCGAGGATCGCAGGCACTGGATCGGCCTCGGCATCGTCAGGCAGCCATATGCGGGCGGCGAGTTTTATCCCGTCGGGCATCTCAATCCAGGTATTTTCGATCTCGCGGACCTTGCGGGGAAAATCGGTGCGGATGGGGATAGCTTGCATGGCGTGGTCCTTCGTTACATTCCGTTGCGGGGGATCTCGTGGTGCCAGTCGACGCGGTGGAAGAGAATGTCACCCTCCCAGCATTCGCAGCGGGCCGTCAAGATGAAGGCGTCATTGGTGCATGTCATTTCCGAAAAGGTTTCCATCCGCACCTTCCAGTCGCCGCGCTCCAGGGTGCGGCTCTGGATCATCTCGGCCCGTGCAGAAAGAGGGTCAGCCGGATCAATTTCATAAACCCGCTCCGAGATATCGTGGAACTCAGTCCCGATTTCGTCGAAGCGGACCTTTCCGATCGGGCCGAAGACCCCTCCGTCGATGAAAACTCGGTGACATGACTTTCCGGTGACAAGATCAGTGGTGATACCGCGTTTCATCGAGCCAGTGCCAAGCGCGGTGATGCGTCGCGGTGCAGACGTTGGTGGGGCGGCCAGATTGCGCGGGGCGGAACGGTCGGTTGCCTGAAGAGCCGGGATTTCCAGCGCCGAATGGCCGGGCGCGACGCTGAGGGTTACAGGCTCGGGCGCGGGCCAGAGGACTGGCCAGTAGGTCGAGGCGACATGCAGCACCAGCCGGTGGCCTACTGGCACCTGCCAAGCGATGCCATGTAGCGTTACGGTCACCTCCATTTCGTCACCCGGCACAATGGGGATGGCGTTTTCGTTGCCTTCGCGGTGCGCCAGATTGAAGAACCCGCGGGTAATCAGGCTTTGAGCTCCGTCTGGCGCCTCGTCGGCGAGGATTGTGGCGACGAACCCTTGCGGTTTGTCCGCGGCCACCTTCAGTTGGAGCTTCGGTTGCCCCAGAATGTCCATTGCCGACGCGACTGGGGCCGAGCGGAAGATCAGCGCGCCCCCCGCGTCGATGCGACAGTCGCCCGGCATGTCGCCTGGCGTGGCGAAGGAGGTCATATCGCCCGCCGCCGCGCCATAAGTCTGCGGGGAACATATAGTCATGGTTTCGCCGCCCGCATCGGCGGCCTTACCAAGCGTGCCGGCGTTCAGCCACAACACCTGCGCGCTGACCTCCGAAGACGGCCAGTCAGCCACCTCAACCCAGCGCCCGTCGCGATGGGTGATGGTAGGGTCCGGGGCCGTGCTGTCCTGGAGGTAGAAGCGCAGGCGCGGCTCGGCCATGATGCCGTTCTCCACCCCCTTCAGCCAGCGATCCCACCAGCGGATCGCTTCGTCGACGAAATCGATCTGCGGGCTGGGAATGCCATCATGTGGATAAAGGTGTGCCCAGGGGCCCATCAATACCTTACAGGGGACGTTCAAATGTTCGGCAATGCGGAACGGCGTGTCGCGGTAAAGATCCGACCAGCCGCCGAAGAAATAGACCGGTACCTGAATGTCACCGTAGTTCTGACTGATCGAGCCGTGCTTCCAAAACGCGTCATTTGTCTGATGCTCAGTCCACAGATTGGTCCAGAGTGTCATCGTCTCAAGCCGCTCTTTCCACATCTCGCGCCAGCGATCGCCCACCACGTTGGGATCGGGGGGGGCGGTGTTAAGAAGCTGCATGATGGAGCCCCACCAGAAATTGTCGGTGGCCATTACACCGTTTCGAAAGTGGATATCTTCCTCCCACCGATCATCGGTGCCCATAACCGGGATGATCGCCTTCAGCGCAGGTGGCCGCATCGCCGCTACCTGGAACGAGTTATAGGCGCCCCAGGACTTGCCCATCATCCCGACATTGCCGTCGCACCACGGCTGTGCTGCGATCCAAGCGATGACATCGCAACCGTCGTCCAGCTCCTGCTGAAGATATTCGTCATGCATCAGCCCGTCGCTGTCCCCCGCGCCGCGCGTGTCGACGCGGACGGCGGCGTAACCGGCCCTCGCAAAACGCGGATGAGTGTTGTCGTCGCGAACCCGCGTGAAATCGCGGCGACGATAAGGGATGTATTCCAAGATCGCGGGGACCGGCGTTTTTCCTGCCCCTACCGGCATCCAGACCCGCGCAGCGAGTCTTGCTCCGTCGGGCATCGGAATCCAGACAGTTTCCTCTACTGAGATTCGCGGTTCTTTGGTCATAATCCGATCCTTTCAGGCGGGTGTTCGCCGGGCCCGAGCGGGAAGTGGCAGGTTAGCACCCTTCCCGCGCGCTCTGAGGCAGGCGGTGGGGTGGAACGGCAGATCTCGCGCGCCCAGGGGCAACGGGTGTGGAACTCGCAACCCGATGGCCGCGCGAGCAGCGACGGCACTTCGGCCGGCAAGGAAATCCGGTCTCGCGCCTTGTCGGGGTCAGGCTCGGGATTTGCCGAGAGTAGTGCTGCGGTATAGGGATGGCTCGGTTCCGAGAAAATCGCCTCGGTCTTGCCGGTTTCGACGAAGCGACCAAGATACATGACCGCCATCCGGTCGGCGACATGGCGAACGACGTGCAGATTGTGTGTGATTATGACCATTGCAAGACCCAGCCGTTCGCGAAGGTCGTTAAGCAGGTTTAGCACCTCGCCCTGAACCGAAACATCAAGCCCCGCCGTTGGTTCGTCGGCAACTACCAGAACCGGGTTGAAGGCAATAGCCCTCGCGACTCCGACACGCCTGGCCTGACCACCAGAAAGCTGATGCGGATAGCGGTCGGCAAAATCCAGAGGCAGTCCGACAAGGGACAGAAGCCGCGCCGTTTCTGCCCGCATGTCTCTGCCCTCAGAACCGTGAATCCGGAACGCCTCGGTGACCAGCTCACCCACTGTCTGCCGCGGTGAAAGCGAGCCGATAGGATCCTGAAACATCATCGCCATCCGGCGTCGGTGGAGTTTCATCTCAGCCCGCCCAAGACCATCGATGCGCTGGCCCTCAAAGGTTACGGAACCGGCTGATACCGGCTGAAGACCGTTAATCGCGCGCGCAAGCGTCGTTTTGCCTGATCCGCTTTCCCCGACCAAGGCGAAGGTCTCGCCCCGCTTGACCTCAAAAGATACGCCCGCGACGCCCTTGATCGAATGCGGTCGCCCGAACGGACGCAGCAGTGGGCGGTTCACCGGAAACGTCACTTCGACGCCATCCACCTCCAGAACCGGGGCGCCACTCATGCGGTCACCTTCACAGTTTCAGGGTTGCCCGCCAGCCAACAGCGCGCGGCATGGCCGTTGCCGACTTCAGTTACTGGAGGCGTTCGCATGCAGGCATAGTGAACCCGGTGGCAGCGCGCGGCGAAGATGCAGCCTTCGGGCCGACGCCGAAGATCAGGAATTTCGCCAGGGATTGTCGGCAGGTGTCGTACGCGCTGATGTTGGCGCGCCGGATCGCAATCCAGTAGGCGGAAAGTATAAGGGTGGCGCGGATCGTTGAATACTTGCCGCGTGGTCCCACGCTCGACCACTTCGCCAGCATACATCACGATCACTTCGTCGCAAAGCTCAGCAATCACTCCAAGATGGTGTGAGATGAACAGAACTGAACAGCCGATATCCCTCTGAAGCTCCTTGAGGAGTTCGATCGTCGCGACTTCCAGTGTCGCATCCAAAGCTGTCGTCGGTTCATCGGCAATCAGTAATGCCGGTTCCATCATAAGAGCCATGGCGATGGCGATCCGCTGCTTCATACCGCCCGAAAACTGATGCGGATACCGCGACAGGGCCGTGTCGGCATCGGGGATGCGCACCTTGCGCAGCATCTCGACCGCACGGGCGATCTTTTCCGCCTTCGACCGGCCAGATCGATATTGCACGTTGATCATTTGATGCCCGACAGAAAGGACGGGGTTCAGCGCCCCCATCGGATCCTGGAAAACCGTAGAGATGCGCTGGCCGCGAAGTGCGCGCATGTCACTGTCACCCAGGCGTGTCAGTTCCCGGTCGTTTTGGAACAGAACGCTTCCTGCGTCGATGCGGCCATTGTCAGCCAAAAGGCCCAGAATGGCATTAATTAGCGTCGATTTTCCGCAGCCACTCTCTCCCACGACGCCAACGATCCGTTGATCGGGTATGTCGAAAGACACATCCCTCAATGCTGTCAATGTGCCGCCATCGGTCGTGAAGGACACGGTTAGGCCATTTACGGACAGTACCGACATCACCGCCCCTTCAGTCTTGGATCGAAGACATCGCGCAGGGTTTCGCCCAGAAAGGTAAAGCCGAGCGTAGTCAGGATGATCGGAATCCCGCCGGCCACGACGATCCAGTAGCTTTCCCTGATATTGGCGAAGCCATCGTTCAGGATCGCCCCCCAGCTTGGTGTCGGTGGACGCACGCCCAGACCAAGAAAGCTCATCCCTGCCTCGATGGCGATGACCACAGGAATGTCCATAGAGGCGAGGATAAGAAGCGGCCCTATCACGTTTGGCAGGATATGCACCCTGAGAACGCGCGCGGTGCTTGCGCCCATGCTTTGCGCCGCGGTGACGTACTCTGCGGATTTGAGCGCGATGGTCTGGGTCCGGATGATACGTGCATAGCCCGGCACATTCACGAGAATGACCACGACAACCACGGCCGTGAGCGATGGGCCAAACAGCGTGACCAATGCGAGCGCCAGCATGACGGTGGGAAAGCTCTTCATCGCATCGAAGACCAGGATCAGCAGATTATCAAGCCAGCGCGGCCCGTATCCTGCGATCAGCCCCAGCACCATCCCGATCAAGAGCGAAACTGCCGTCGAGCCGAGCGCCACGGCCAGCGCGATCTGGCCCCCGTGGAGCACCCGCGAAAAGAGATCGCGCCCCAGCTGGTCGGTTCCGGCAAGATGTTCGAAGCCGGGACTGGAAAAACGGTTACGGGGCGATATTTTGCTAGGATCCGCACTGGCCAGAAAATCCGCAAACACCGCGCCCAAAACCACGAGCAGCACTAGGCTGATGCCCAATACGCCCAGCGGTTCGCGCAGCATCTTGCGCGCCGCTTTAACGAATGTCCCGCTAACTCGCTGCGGGGCTGGATTAACCGAAGCCGCTTCTGACACGGGGGTCCAGAGCTCCTATTACAAGATCGGCGATGACGTTGACGAACACGAAGAATGCAGTCGTGACCAATACTGAACCAGTCACGAGGGGATAGTTGCGCGTGAGGATCGAATCGTAGACGAGCTTGCCGATGCCAGGGCGTGCAAATACGATCTCGGCAAAGACGGCCGAAGACAGCATCTGTCCGACACCCACACCAAGCAACGTAACGGTCGGTAGGATCGCAATGCGCAACGCATAACTGTAGGTAATCTGGTTCTCTGGCAGGCCAAAGGCGCGTGCAGTTCGGATATGGCTGGCTTCCAACACTTCCAGCATCGAGGCACGAACCATGCGGGCGATATAACCGACCCAGCCAAGACCTACGGCTAGCGAGGGCAGGATCAGATGCAAAAGTTGGTCGCCAAGATCGCCCGGCTCGCCGGCCCCGATGGCTGGAAGCCAGCGTAGCGACACCGCGAAAATCAGCAGCGCATAGATCGCGATGACGAATGAAGGAACTGCGATGACGGCGACCGAGACAATGCCCACAACCCGGTCCACCCAGCCACCGCGCTTGATCGCTGCAATGCAGCCGAGCGGGATGCCAAGCGCAACGGACCAACTTATTGCGCCTGCGATCAAAGCCAGTGTGTAGGGTAGCTGCTCAAGTACGACGGTCAGTACCGGCCGACCGGACAGGACCTCGATCCCCAGATCGCCGCGCCAGACTCCGCTGTAGAAGCGCCAGAACTGGACCCAGATCGGCTGGTCCAGCCCCATGCGAACCCGCAGAGACTCCACCATTTCGGGGGTAGCACGCGGCCCAAGCGCGACCTTGGCCGGATCGCCCGGAATAAGATAGATCATGGCGAACAGCAGCGTCATCGCCACCGAGATGATGACAATGGCCAGCACCAGACGCTTGAGCGCGTAAGCCAGAATTGGGCAATCCCCCATGGGCCGGGGCGGCGCACGTTGCCGCCCCTAGCAAGTCAGCTTCACACCGGTTTGAAATCTCCCAGAAGCGGTTCACCGTTCGGCTTGAGCCCAGGCGCGACTGTATCGCGGTGCAGAACGCCCGTGACTTCATGGGTCAGGAACACGTAGCAGCCGCTTTCCTCCATGATATCTTGCGCTTGCTTGTAGATCTCGTCGCGTTTTGCGGGATCGGTCTCGACCATGCCCTGGGCATGCAGATCGGCGAACTCCTGACTGTCAAACCGTTCCCAGTTCCAGACGCCGATCTGTTCGGGCACGAACCAGGCGGTCGCCCAACTCGGGTCAGGTTCCATCGAGAACCGGCCGATGATGAGTTGCAGCTTGTCCCAGTAGTCGCCGTCCTTTGATCCAAGCGTCCAGAACGTCCCGCTGTCGTTCTGCTTGATCTCACAAGTGATACCGACATCTGCAAGATTGGCCTGAACAACCTGCGCCGCCGTAAGCCGTTCGGACTGGTTCAGGATGTCGAGCGTGACGCTAAGATCAGTCGCGCCCTCCGCCGCCAGCAATTCGCGGGCCTTGTCGGGATCGTAGCCGTAAAGCACCTTGTCACGATGGCCCGGCAGGCCCGGTGCAATGATACCTGTCGATGTAGTGGCCGCGCCGAAATAGGCGGCCTCGACGACGGATTCAGTGTCGATCGCATGCTGCACTGCTCGGCGAATATTCGGGTTGTCGAAAGGCGCGACATCCTTGTTTATACCCAGCCACACATAGGCCAGCGAGGGCTTTTCTAGTACAACCCCACCCGAAGGCGGGTTTTCCTTAAGACGAGAGATCGAGGATACCGCCGTCCATGTGTGATCAAGGTCGCCCGCTTCGAAACCAAGCTCGGCTGTTGCGGGATCTTCGATAGGAATAATCTGGATTTCATCATATCCGCCCGGCTCGTAAGCCCAGTCCGGGTTGCGCCTAAGGATCGTCCGCTGTTTTGGCGTCCATTCTGTCAGGATGTATTGCCCCGACTGTGCCACCGGTTGGGCGCCGATCTTGCCACCCGCCGCTTCGACCGCTGCCTTCGAAAGGATCGAGCAAGTCGTCGTCGGCAAGGTCGAGGTCCAAAGCGGCGCGAACGCATTCTTGAGGTGAATAAGGCCGGACAGGGTATCTTTTACCTCCACCTCCTTCAGGGCTGCCCAGTCGCCAGCGTAAGGGCTCTCATTGGCCGGGTTTGCGACACGTTCAATAGAGAACTTCACGTCCTCGGCGGTCATCTGGCCGAAGCCGTCGGTGAATCCGATCTTGTCGCGCAGCTTGAACGCGACAGTAAGTTCGTCCAGTTGCTCAAGACTTTCGACGGAGACTGCTTTCCAATCCCAAACATCTCCTGGAACGTTCGTGGCAAGCCCAGCATAGATGGCGCGCATGATATCGCCTTCAGGTGCCGACAACCGAAAGGCCGGGTCTAGGATTTGCAGGTCGCTATAGGAGCGAACCTTGAGGATCTTTCCATCCTGCGACCAGGCGATGTGTGGCGCGAATAAGCCGGTAGAACCAAGAGCGCCTGCGGATAGGAGCAGATTGCGCCGAGAAAGTTGCCGTTGTTTATTGCCACCCATCTTGTGATCTCCTTGATTGACCGGCCTTAATGTTCGCGCCAGCAGCAGTACGATTCTAAAGGCGATTATCGGCCAATTTTGCGAGATACATACCCGCATGTCCAATTAAAGTTACCTAGGGGCAACTTAGCGGGGGCGATTACAGATCAGCCGTTCAAATGTATTGGCTCTTTTTGGGCTTGAGCGGGTTTATGGCACTGACTGCTGAGCGCTATGAAAGGTTGCCTAGAGTGTCTTCACCTCAACAAATCGCATTGTTGGCCGGGTGACTGCCTCGCAAATAGCTGCGGCATCAATGGCATCAGATTTACCGCGCTTGACGTAGGGCTTCACATAAGCTGGTGGGATCAGCTTTACGTTATGACCTAGTTTGATCAGTTCGCGTGCCCAGTGATGGCTCGTTCCACATGCTTCAATACCGATCAAACATGGTTCGAGGTGTTCAAAAAATGCCAGGACTTGCGCCCGCCTCAGCGCGCGGTTGAATACAACCTCACCATGACCATCGACAGCGTGGACCTGAAAAACGTTCTTAGCCAAATCAAGGCCGATTGTTGTAACTTGCATTGGGTGGCTCCTCTCGTAAGCAGTTCATGACAACAGCACTATGGCGCATTGCGACGCCGATGGGTGCAGGAGCCATCCACACCATCCGCATATCGGTCATAGGTCTTCCAGACTTCGCTGCGGCGAGGACCAACGGCCGCTTTTTATGCTGCTTTGCAGCGCGTAGCTGAGACCGTCAGATTGCTGCATGAGCGAAGGCCGTGATTTGAATTCGG